>NZ_JBYIRM010000005.1:0-344421 GCF_057708105.1 Actinacidiphila sp. bgisy144
GGTCAGCCGATGAAGTCGGACAGGTCCTTCACCAGGGCGCCCTTCGGCTTGGCGCCGACGATGGTCTTGACGACCTCGCCGCCCTTGTAGACGTTGAGCGTCGGGATCGACATGACGCCGTACTTGGCGGCCGTCACCGGGTTCTCGTCGATGTTGAGCTTCACGATGGTGATGGCGTCCGCGTGCTCCGCGGCGATCGCCTCGAGCGACGGGGCGATCTGGCGGCACGGGCCGCACCACTCGGCCCAGAAGTCGACCAGCACGGGCTTGTCGCTGGCGAGGACCTCCTGCGCGAAGGTTGCGTCGGTCACGGGCTTGGGCTTGGTGCTGCCCGCGGTGTTCTCGGCCACGGTGGGCCTCCTCAGTTTCGGGTGCGGATGGAGGGTCAGAAAGCGCTGACGCGAGGTCAGGCGGTCTTCTCGGCGTCGGAGAGCGCGGCGAGGTAGCGCTCGGCGTCCAGCGCGGCCGAACAGCCGGTGCCGGCCGCGGTGATCGCCTGACGGTAGGTGTGGTCCACCACGTCGCCCGCGGCGAAGACCCCGGGGACGTTGGTGCGGGTGGTCGGCGACTGGACGGTGAGGTACCCCTCGGCGTCCAGGTCGAGCACGCCCTTGAACAGCTCGGTCCGCGGGTCGTGGCCGATCGCGATGAACAGCCCGGTGACCGGCAGCTCGGAGGTCTCGCCGGTCTTCGTGTTCCGCAGCGTCAGGCCCGCGAGCTTGCCCTCGCCCTTGATCTCCTTCACCTCGCTGTCCCAGACGAAGGAGATCTTCGGGTCGGCGAACGCCCGCTCCTGCATCGCCTTGGACGCCCGCAGGGTGTCCCGGCGGTGCACGATCTTCACCGACGACGCGAACCGCGAGAGGAAGGTCGCTTCCTCGATCGCGGTGTCGCCACCGCCGATGACGGCGATCTCCTGGTCGCGGAAGAAGAAGCCGTCGCAGGTGGCACACCATGAGACGCCGCGGCCGGAGAGCTGGTCCTCGTTGGGTAGGTTCAGCTTGCGGTGCTGCGAACCGGTGGTCACGATGACCGCCCGTGCCCGGTGGACCGTCCCGGCCGAGTCGGTGACCGTCTTGATGTCACCGCTGAAGTCGACTGCGACGATGTCGTCCGGGATCAGCTCCGCGCCGAACCGCTCGGCCTGGGCCCGCATGTTGTCCATCAGGTCGGGTCCGAGGATGCCGTCCCGGAACCCGGGGAAGTTCTCCACCTCGGTGGTGTTCATGAGCGCTCCACCCGCGGTCACGGAGCCTTCGAAGACCAGCGGGTTGAGAGAGGCACGCGCCGTGTAGAGCGCCGCGGTGTAACCCGCGGGCCCTGAGCCGATGATGATCACATTACGGACGTCGGTCACGGATGTCTTCCTCGTCTCTGCGAACTGCTGCGGGGCCCTGGCTGGACTCTCGTCCTGCCTAACGGATACTACGGGCCGCGCATTCCCCTGTCGGTACGCCGCTCGTGCGCGCCCTCGGGGCCGGGGCGGAGGCGCCCCCTAGCGTCGCGGGTAGGTGCTCTGGAAGAGCACGGTGCCCGGACTGCCGGCCGAACACGAGGCATCGACGACATACGCGTCCACCTGGCTGCTGTCGGCCGGGTGCGGCAGCACCACGAGATAGGACGCGGTGCCCTGGAAGCGGTCGGCGCCGACCGCCAACGGCGTCTCGCTCCGCTGTGTGGCCTTGAGCACGCAGGAGGGCGCGTCGGTCCCGTTCTGGTCCTGCTTCTGCCCGTGGCTCGGTGTGCGCGTCTCCGGACCGGTGCCGTTCCCCTCGATCATCGGGGTGTTGCCGAGATCGGGTGCCACGGTCGTGCCGCCGTCACCGCCGGCGGCGCGGTTCGGCGAGTAGGGCGTGGCGAGCAATTGCCGCACCTGCTCCTCGATCGACCCCGACACCTGAGCGGAGGCCACCCGCCGGGCATCGGACGTGCTGGAACCCTCGCTTGACGAGCTTCCGGCCGACACCACGCCGTAGACGACGCCGCCGAGCACCACTGCACCGGCCGCCAAGCCGGCCGCAAGCACGATGCTCCGGCGCCGTGTCCGGCCGGCCCGTCCGGGACCCGTGCCCGCGGCAGGACGACCGTCCGGGGCCGCGGGGAAGGTCGACGTTCCACGTGGAACACGACTCGCCCCACCCGCCGATGTTCCACGTGGAACATCGCGCTGGGGAACGTCGGCGGCGCCGCTTTCGGCCGCCGCCTCGACGACCAGTGCCGCGTCGATGCGGGCAGCCACGTCCGCAGGCATGGGCTCGGGTGCCGGAAGCTCCCCGAGCAGCCCGCTGATCTCGGTGAGGGCGGTCAGCACGTCGGCGCAGGTCGGGCAGCCCGCCAGATGCCGACGGACCTGTGCCGCCTGCTCCGGTGGAAGCAGGTCTTCGGTCAGGTCGGAGATCTCCGCGACCTCGGGATGTCCCCCGTTCTCGGGTGCCGATGTCATCGGTGTCCACCTCCGTCCTGCGTCGAGCCTGTCGGTGGGACGGCTGTCCCCTCCGCCCGGTTCCGTCCGCTCCCCGCGGCGGACCGCGGCCCGGGTGGGCGGTCGACGGGCGGACCGTCCGCGGCGGACCGGTCACCCGCGACGGACGCGGCCGGCGACGGCGGCTGTGCCGCCCCGGCCCGCAGATGGCTCAGGAGCGGCAGCAGCCTGGCCCGGCCGCGGGCACAGCGGCTCTTCACGGTGCCGACCGGTACGTCCAGGACTGCGGCGGCCTCGGCGACGGGATAACCCTGCATGTCGACGAGAACCAGGGCGGCGCGCTGCTCCACCGGGAGGGTGGCGAGCGCCGCCAGCAACTCACGGTGCAGCTCACCGCGCTCCGCCGGTGCCTCCGCGGACTCGTGCGGCTCGAGGAGAGCGTCGAGGTGCTGCTCGTCCGCGACCGGCGACGTACGGCGGGAGGCGGCCCGGCGCACCCGGTCCAGGCAGGCGTTCACGGTGATGCGGTGCAGCCAGGTGGTGACGGCCGACTGGCCCCGGAAGGTGTGGGCGGAGCGGAAGGCGGACACCAGGGCGTCCTGGACCGCGTCAGCGGCTTCCTCCCGGTCCCCCAGGGTGCGCAGGGCGACCGCCCAGAGCCGGTCCCGGTGACGCCGTACCAGCTCCCCGAAGGCGTCGGGATCGCCCGCGACATGACGGGCCAGAAGCTCGGCGTCACCGAGCGCGCTTCCCTCCACCGCAGGCCCCCTCATCCGCCGACCGTCGAGTGATCAGCTGCCCGTGACGTGGACCTCGGACACCTGGCCGCGGAAGTGGCCGTCCGAGGTGGGCGGCAGTGCGGTGAGCCAGACCAGCAGGAAGCGGGCGGACACCTTGCTGCTCGGGGTGAGCGTCACCTCGGTGCCGCTCCCACTGGCGACCTTGCTGAAGGCGCTGAAGTCGGTCGGCATCGTAGAAGTCGACGCGGGCGCCGCCATCAGGTCCACCGACGTCTGCCCGAGGAAGTCCACCTTCACGTTGCTGACGTTCTTGGTGCTGCCCAGGTCCAGGATGAGCCCCACCCCGGACTTGAGGTTCCCGAAGTGCGCGTCGGTGTACCAGCTGGTCTCCCAGGAGGTCGACGCCTTGCCGTCGTAGGCGAACTTGACCGAGTCCGGGTTCTCGCTGCCGTCCGAGCCGAACGGGTCGTAGTCCTTGGCCGTGGCGATGGTGAGCGGTCCGGCGGTCGGTCCTGTCTGCGCCTGGCCGCCCTTCTGGCTGGTGGGCGTGGGAGTGGCGGAGCCGCCCTCCCGGGACTGGAGGGTGTCCGCGAGCTGCCAGCTGCCCAGGCCGATGGCGACGATCAGCAGCGCGGCCACGGCCCACTTGAGCGCCTGCCCGGTGCGGCCGGGCAGTGCGGGCGGCGGTCCGGCCGGCACCGGCGCCTGGCGGGGGGCACGGGGGCCCGGCGGTGCGGGGGGCCGCTGGAGCGCCGCCACACCGTAGGCCGGCGAGGGCTGCTCCGGCGGCCGGACACGCGGCAGGCCCGCGACGGCCTTGGCCAGCTCCTCGGGGGTCGTGCAGGGCGGCTCCTCGCGGGAGGCGGTGGCACCGTCGTTGGCGAGGGCGCGCATCGCGATCTCCGACAGGCCGCGGTGGACGCCGGCCCGGACCTGGTCCGGCGCGATCAGCCCGACGCCCTTGGGCAGGCCGGTCAGGCCGTGCTCGTCCTCCTCGTAGGGCCAGCGCTGGGTCAGCGCGGCGTACAGCAGCGCGCCGATCGCCTCGGTGTCCTGCCGGCGCGGCTGGTCCGAGGTGATGCCGCGCAGGGCGGCCGCGACGGCGAGGCCGCGGATGCGGTACTGGCCGGATACCGTGCGCAGCACCGCGCCGGGGTCGAGCCGCAGGTGCGACAGGCCCTCGCGGTGGGCGGCCGCCATGCCCTGGGAGACCTGGCTGACCATCTGGTAGGCCTCGTGGGCCTCCAGCGGGCCGGTCCTGAGCAGGTCGGCCAGCGAGGTGGCGTCGGGCAGCCACTCGTGGATCACGTAGACGAGGTCGTTGTCCTCGACGGCGTCGAGGACCTGGACGAAGCGGGGGTCGCCGAGTAGCGCGGCGGAGCGGGCCGCGGCCATCACCGGGCGGGCCTGCGGGTGGTCGGCGGGCAGCACATGCACCCCGACCGCCCGGCGCAGCTTCTCGTCGACCGCGCGCCAGCTGCTGAAGCCGTCGACCCGGGTCACGCACTCGGCGAGCTGGTAGCGGCGGGCGAGCTTGTGGCCGCTGTGCAGATCGGGGGCGGCGATCCGGGGCTTGGCAGGGGTCGGTGCGGGCGCGGACGGCGCGTCCGCGGTCTTGGTGGCAGCCTTGGTCGCACTGCCGGCGGCGAGATGCCGGGCCGGTTCGGCCGGCTCGGACGCTTCGGCGGCTTCAGGTTCGTCGTCGGCCGCGGCGTCGAACTGCACGGTGTCCTGCGCTGTGCTCTCGCTCGGCGGCCCCGCGATCGGTTCGACGGCGGGCTTGGTGTCGGGCTGCTCCTGGGCTGTGGTGTCCTCGGCGGTGCCGCTGGTCTGCTCGTCCGTCGTGGTGCCGTCGGGAGTGCCGCCCTGCCGGGCGGAGGATGAAGCCTCGCCGCCCTCGTTGGCCACTCCGACGGCGGCCGTGCTCCGATCCGCCACCGTCGTTCCTGCCTCCCCATCCATTGCACGTTCTCACGTCACGCCGATGACAATTGTGCCCGCACTCCGGCTCTCTGCACGACACACAGTCCACCGAGAAGGTTGTGCGGGAGGGAAGAGGAACGCCCATCCGGTCCGTCAGCGGCCCAGACGGCCGCGCACCATCCCGATCATCGCGGTCATCTCCTCGATCCTCATCCGCTTCGCCGCGATCACGAACACGCCCATCATCAGCCCGCCGCCGACGACGAGGGCGGCCAGCGAGCCGGCCGCGCCCCCGCCGAGCGCCTTGAGGATGACGATCACCGCGATCCCCGCCAGCACCGCCGCAGGCAGGCAGGCGCCGGCCAGCCGGGCGTAGGTGCGCATCACCCTTCTCCCGTCCAGGTCGCCCTGCAGCCGGGCCCGCAGCCGCTTGGCGGCCACCCCGACCCCGACCGCGTACGCGAGGCCGTAGGAGAAGGCCATGCCGACCACGGCCCAGCGGGTGGGCAGCACCAGGAAGGCGACGACGGAGGCGAGCGCGTTCACCGCGGCCACCACCACCGTGTTGTAGAAGGGGGTGCGGGTGTCCTCGAAGGCGTAGAACCCGCGCAGGATCACGTACTGGGCCGAGAACGGGATCAGCCCGACGCCGAACGCCATGACGGTGAAGCCGATGTTGCGGGCGGACTCGGCACCGGTGCTGGCGTACAGCAGGCCGCACATCGGCACGCCCAGCGCCAGGAACGCGAAGCCGGCGGGCACGATCGCCACCGCCGAGGTCCGCAGGCCGTAGGAGATGTCGTCGCGGACCGACGCGATGTCGCCGTCGGCCGCCGCCCGGGAGATCCGCGGCAGCACCGCCGCCATCACCGAGACGGTGATGATGGCCTGCGGCATCTGCCAGATCAGCAGGGCGTTGTTGTAGGCGGTGATGCCGGTGCCCTGGTAGCCGCTCTTGTCGGCGTCCGCGCCCGCCCAGGTGGCGAGCTCGGTGACGACGATCAGGCCCGCCTGGTTGGCCAGCACGAAGAAGAACGTCCACTTGGCGAGCTTGGCGGTGTGTCCCAGGCCGTGGCCGCGCCAGTCGAAGCGCGGCCGGAACTTGAAGCCCGCGTCCCTCAGGTACGGCAGCATCGACACCGACTGGACCACCAGGCCCAGCAGCGTGCCCAGGCCGAGGAGCCGGACGCCCTGCGACGTGATCGTGCCGGAGTCCATCCGCGTGCTGCTGAAGGGGCCGTAGACCCAGATGAACATCACGAAGGTGAAGATCACCACGACGTTGTTGAGCACGGGGGTCCACATCATGGCCCCGAACCGGCCGCGGGCATTGAGCACCTGGCCCATCACCACGTGGACGCCCATGAAGAAGATCGTCGGCAGGCAGTAGCGGGCGAAGGCGATCGCCACGTCGTACGAGTCCGGGTTCTGCGCGATCTTCGGGGACATCAGCTTGATCAGCAGCGGCGCCCCGGCCACCGTGACGGCCACGATGCCGCCCAGCGCCACCATGACGACGGTCAGCAGCCGGTTGGCGTACGCCGAGCCGCCGTCCGCGTCGTTCTTCATCGCGCGGGCCAGCTGCGGCACGAAGACGGAGTTCAGGCCGCCGCCGATGGTGAGGATGTAGATCATCGTCGGCAGCGTGTTGGCGACCGCGTACGAGTCGCCGAGGGTGGCCACGCCGATCGCGGCGGCGATGACCAGGGTGCGCACGAAGCCGGTCACCCGGGAGACGAGGGTGCCCGCGGCCATGAGCGCGCTGGACTTGAGGATGTTGCCGGCCTTGCCGCCGGTGGCGGCGGGCGCGACGACGGGGATCGGGCCGGTGGCGTCGCGCGGCGGCATCTGCATGGTGCCGTCCGCGGGGGCGCCGGCCGGCGCCCCCGCGGGCACGGGCTGCCCGGGCTGCGGCTGGTACGCCGGGGCGTACCGGGGATCGGCCTGCCGCGGATCGGCGTATCCGGCCCCGGTGCCCTGGCCGTACTGCGTGGGGCCCGGCTGCTGGGGGTCGGCGTAGCCCTGCTGCCCGTAGGGGTGGTCGCCCTGGTAGGTCGTCGGCTGGCCGTACGGCTGCTCCTCGTACCCGGGCTGGGCGTAGCCGGCGGCCTCGCCCGGGGCCTGCGGGTAGCCGTAGGACTGGTCGTAGCCCGGCTGCTGGGGCTGCTGGTAGTAGCCCTGCGGGTCCTGCGGCTGCTGGTACGCCTGCTGGTAGCCCTGGCCCTGCTGCTGCGGGTCCTGCTGCGCGGGGTAGCCGCCCTGCTGCTGGTCGCGGAAGAGGTGCTCGTAGGAGTCGAAGACGGGGAGCGCGCCGGTCTGCCCGAGGTCGTCGACGTAGAGCGAGGCGGGGTTGTCGCCGTAGGTCATCGGCTGGTAGCCGGCCGGCTGCCACTGCTGGCCGCCGTGCTGCTGCTGCGCCTGCGGGTTGTACGGGTACTGCTGCTGGTGCTGCTGCGGGGCCGCCGGCCGGCCGTACTGGTCGTACTGGCCGTACTGGTCGTAGAACTGGTCGCCGGAGGGGCCGGGCCCCGCGGGGCCCGGCTGGGGGTACTGCTGCTGCGGGTACGGCTGCTGGTAGGCGTAACCGTCCTGCGCATAGGGATCGGGTGGCGCGGGGTGCTGGCCGGGCGTGTGAGGCATCTGGCCCGCAGCGTCGCGGTCACCGTCGTACGGCGCGTTCATCAGTGCCCCACCTTATTGTCCGCTGGCTACCCGTCCACTTTCTCACCTGCCGGGGACGGCTCGGTGCTGTCCTGGCCGGTGTCAGCTGCAGGGTCACCCGGGTGCTCGGGGCCGGTGCCGTCGGTGTCACCACCGTCGTCGCCGTCCGCTCCGCCGCCGGTGCCGCCGTTCGCGCCGCCTTCGGCGGCCGCGTGCCGCTTGCGCTGACGATAGATCCGTACCCCGGCGAGCACCAGGAGCAGCAGACCGGCCGCGATGATCAGCATCACCAGGTCGGTGACGTTGGTGAGCTGGACCTTGAAGTCCACGGTGTCGCCGTACAGCGCGCCGCTCTGGGTGTAGAGGTGTGCGGTGATCTGCGCCGGACCGTTGGCGCTCGCCGTGGTCTGGAACTTCAGGGTACGGGTATGGCCGCCGTCGATGGTGATCGGCTGCTGGGGGTCCTTGATCTTGAGCCGGATGTTGGAGTTCGAGCTGAGCCGCAGCACCAGGCCGTTGATCTGCTGCCCCAGCTCGTTCTTCACGGTCACCGGGATGGTGCCGCTGCGTCCGGAGAGCGTGAGGTCGGACTTCTGCAGGATGTGGACCGAGCCGATCAGGTCGGTGAGATAGGTGCCGACCGAGTCGCGGTACGCCTTCTCCCCGGAAGCGTCGCCGCGCCACCCGGTGGAGGTCGCCCGCAGCATCGCGTTGCGGAACGGCACGGTCACGCGGTCCTTGATGGTGAGGATCACCACGAAGTCGTTGAGGTTGACCTGGACCTGGTGCAGCTGCCGGAACGCGTCGGTGGGCAGCTCCTGCTTGCGCAGCGACTTCGGGTAGGAGCTCGACGAGGGCACCTTGTGGTTGGCCCGCGGGTCGGCGGTCGCCTTCACCGCGCTGCCGTAGTCGGACGAGTCGGCCCACTGGCTGCCGTCCGCCGCGTCGATCGCGGTCGCCATCGCCTTGGCCTGCGCGATGCTCGGCGTCCGCTGCGGCGCCACCACGATGCTGCGCTGGGTGTCCGGCGCCTCCAGGGTGATCAGCAGGCTCTGCGCGAGGTAGTCCTGCACCGCGAGGGTGGAGTTCTGCTGCGTGCCCATGTCGCCGTCGAAGGCCGTGGACAGCGCCGCGTCGGTGTTCACCGCGGTGGTGCCGCTCCCGATCGAGCGGGCCGAGGTCGGGGTGTAGTCGAGGCTCGCGTGCTCCCGCAGGGAGTCGTTGCGGGTGATGATCTGCTTCGCTCCGGAGGAGCGCGCCACGGACACCACGGACGAGTCGATCGCGCCGTCGACCGGCCAGGCCACGTTGGTGACGGACTGCACACCGAGGATGAGGTCGACCGTGGTCTTGCCGAGCGCGGTGCCGGTCTTCACCAGGTCGAGGTCGCTGGTCGTGCCCTTGGCGTGGTGGGCGAGCGAGGCGATGTCCGGGTCGCCGAACGGCAGCGCCACCACCTGGTGTCCCGCGACCGCCGACTTGAGTGAGTTCAGCCACTGCTTGGCGACCGCCGAGCCGGTGCCCTGGGTGGGGTTGGTGACGTCGCCGCCGGAACCGGCCACCCGGTAGGGCTTCGTCATCGCCTCGACGGTGGCCAGCAGGTCCGGGTCGACGACCCAGGTGACCGGCAGGGTGCTGCCGAGCTTGACCATCTGGCCGAGCCGACCGCCGGGCTTCAGCTCCTTCACCAGGTCGTCGTCGGTGAAGATCGGGCTCTGCTGGGAGTCGCTGTCGCCGCGCGGGTCGATGTGCGGCCGGTCGGTCAGCGGCCACAGGTTGGTGAGCTTGGTCGCCTTGGCGCCGCCGCTGTTGCCGTACCAGGGCAGGAAGATCCGCTTGATGCCGACGACGTGGTCGGCGGCCACGTCGGCGTTCTGGCCGTCCAGGGCGATGCCGACGACGTACACGCCCCCGGAGTCGCCGAAGTAGAGGGCGCTCACCGGGATCTTCATGGTGAACGGCGCGCTCTGCCCGGGCGCCAGGTCCGGCATGTCGACCTGGTGGCCGTTGATGTCCTTGCCGTCCAGGGCGACGTCGAAGCCGGTCCTGGACTCCTCGCTCTCCAGCGCGCTGCGCGTGTGCACCGCGCCGCCGGGCGCCACGTGGGCGGCCATCCGCGCGTCGGTGATCTTGGACTTGCCGTTGTTCACGACGGTGCCGCTCACCGTGATCGTGCTGCCCGAGGTCGGGATGCGCGGGCTCAGGTCGTCGATGGTCACCGCGGCCGCACGTGAGCCGGTGGCGGCCGTCGCGGCGAGTTCCGGGACGGCGTGCGAGGCGGTGGCTCCCACGGCCTGCAGCAGGCCCGTGAGGAGCGCGGCTCCGGCAAGCAGTGCTGTGCCCCGCAGCCACCGCCGGCGCGGTGCCGTCGGAGCCCTACCGGCTGCCTGTGCCGCCTCGCCCACGCGCTCGCCCGTCCCTTGTTCGTCGTCTGCCGGTGAGTGCCACCGGTCGGTCGTCCGTATGTGTTGTGCGTCCTGCGGAAGTGCGTGGTGGCATGTTAACGATCGCGGGGGTGTCCAAGTGCCCGGCGTCCGCCACAGATAGGCCACAGCTCCCGGGAAACCGGCGCGCGGGCGCCCGCCCGGGCCCCGTACCCTTTGACGTTGTGCCGAACGTCAGCAATGCCGCCCAGTCCCCGCAGGCCCACCACCGCGTCGAGCCGGTGGCCGAAGAGCTCGGCGGGCTGTTCAGCGCCGCCGGCTTCCAGCTCGCCCTCGTCGGCGGCTCGGTCCGGGACACCCTGCTGGGTCGGCTCGGCAACGACCTGGACTTCACCACGGACGCCCGGCCCGAGCAGGTGCTGAAGATCCTGCGGCCGTGGGCGGACGCGGTGTGGGAGGTCGGTATCGCCTTCGGCACGGTCGGCGCCCGCAAGGACGTGCCCGCCGCCGGGGACGGCCGTCCCCGGAGCTTCCAGATCGAGGTCACCACCTACCGGTCGGAGGTGTACGACCGGACCTCGCGCAAGCCGGAGGTGTCCTACGGCGACACCATCGAGGAGGACCTGGTCCGTCGGGACTTCACGGTGAACGCCATGGCCGTGGCGCTGCCCGAGACCCGGTTCGTCGACCCCCACCACGGCCTGGACGACCTGGCCGCACGGGTGCTGCGCACACCGGGCACCCCCGAGTCGTCGTTCTCCGACGACCCGCTGCGGATGCTGCGGGCCGCCCGGTTCGCCGCGCAGCTCGACTTCGAGGTGGCCCCCGAGGTGGTCGCCGCGATGACGGCGATGGCCGACCGCATCACGATCGTCTCCGCGGAGCGGGTCCGGGACGAGCTGAACAAGCTGCTGCTGTCCGACCACCCCCGCAAGGGCCTGCGGCTGCTGGTGGACACCGGCCTCGCCGACCAGGTGCTGCCCGAGCTGTCGGCACTGCGGCTGGAGCGTGACGAGCACTTCCGGCACAAGGACGTCTACGAGCACACCCTGACGGTGCTGGAGCAGGCGATCGACCTGGAGACCGACGGCCCCGACCTGGTGCTGCGGCTGGCCGCACTGCTGCACGACATCGGCAAGCCCCGTACCCGGCGCTTCGAGCCGGACGGCCGGGTCTCCTTCCACCACCACGAGGTGGTGGGCGCGAAGATGACCAAGTCCCGGATGACGAAGCTCAAGTACCCCAACGAGCTGGTGAAGGACGTCTCCCGGCTGGTCGAGCTGCACCTGCGCTTCCACGGCTACGGCAGCGGTGAGTGGACCGACTCGGCCGTGCGCCGCTACGTGCGCGACGCCGGCCCGCTGCTGGAGCGGCTGCACAAGCTGACCCGTTCCGACTGCACGACCCGCAACAAGCGCAAGGCGGCGGCGCTGGCCCGCACGTATGACGGGCTGGAGGCGCGCATCGCGGAGCTGCAGGAGCAGGAGGAGCTGGACGCGATCCGGCCGGATCTGGACGGCAACCAGATCATGGCGATCCTCGGGGTGCCGCCCGGGCCGGTGGTCGGGAGGGCGTACCAGCACCTGCTGGAGCTGCGGCTGGAGAACGGCCCGCTCGGCGAGGACGCGGCCGTGGCGGCGCTCAAGGAGTGGTGGGCGGCGCAGGGCTGATCCCTTGCGCGGCCGACGGCCGGCGGCTGCGGCCGGCGGCCGCAGTGGACGACAGGCCGCAAGCATCCGACGGGTCGATGTTCCACGTGGAACATCGACCCGTTTTCACGCCTCCCTGCGGTGCCGCCTGCCGCCTGCCGCCTGCCGCCCTGCCTCGCGCCGCGCCCCCGCGCCTCAGCCGCTCTCCTCCGCTTCATGTTCCACGTGGAACATCACCGGCCGATGCTGCCGATGTTCCACGTGGAACATCGCATAGCCGACCGACGCGTAGATCAGGGCCAGGGCGACCACCAGCGCCGGTGACCGGCCGTCCGACGGCAGGATCAGCGCGGAGATCGCGGCGGCGCCGACGAAGGCGACGTTGAACGCCACGTCGTACAGCGAGAAGACCCGGCCGCGGTAGGTGTCGTCGACGTGGGTCTGTACGACCGTGTCCGTGGCGATCTTCGCGCCCTGTGTGGTGATCCCGAGCGCGAAGGCGGCCACCATCATCGGGGCCCGGGTGAACGGCAGCGCCAGCGGCGGCAGCAGGACCGCGGAGGCGGCCGAGCAGAGGGTGATCCACCGGCTGGTGCCGAACCGGACGGTCGCCCAGGGGGTGATGGCCGCGGCGACGAGGAAGCCGGCGGCGGACAGGCCGAGCGCGGCACCGAGCAGTGCCAGACCGGCGTCGCTGTCGGACGGGTCGGACCAGGCGTAGCGGCAGAGCATCAGCAGCGTGACGGTCAGGGCGCCGTAGCAGAACCGCATCGCCGTCATCGCGGAGAGCGCCGAGCGGGCGGCCGGTCGCCGCCGCAGGTGCCCCAGCCCCGCGGCGAGGCCGCGCGCGGTGCCGGCGAGTTCGGCGAGCACCCGGGTCCGGCCGCTGCGGAGGTCCGGGCCGAGCAGGTCGCGGCCGAGGGTGAGTGCGGACAGGCCCGCGCACAGGTAGAGCGCGGCGGCCAGCAATACGGTGGCCGCGTCGGCGCCCGCTCCCGCGGCGTGGAAGAGGTGCACCACGAACGCGGCGCCGCCGCCCACCGCGGCGGCGAGCGTGCCCGCTGTGGGGGACAGGGAGTTCGCCGTCACCAGGCGCTCGCCGTCCACCACCCGCGGCAGCGCGGCGGACAGTCCGGCGAGTACGAACCGGTTGACGCCGGTGACCGACAGGGCGGACAGGTAGAAGAGCCAGTCCGGCACATGGAGCAGGATCAGCCCGGCGGTGCCGCAGGACAGCACGGCCCGCAGCGCGTTGCAGTACAGCAGCACCTGGCGCCGCCGCCAGCGGTCGAGCAGCACACCGGTGAACGGGCCGAGTAGCGAGTACGGCAGCAGCAGTACCGCCATCGCGGAGGCGACCGCCCCGGGCGACGCCTGCTTCTCGGGCGAGAAGACCACGTAGGCGGCCAGCGCGACCTGGAAGACGCCGTCGGAGAGTTGCGACAGCAGCCGTACCGCCAGCAGCCGCCGGAAGTCCGGCAGCCGCAGCAGCACCCGAAGGTCACGCAGAACACCCATGTGCACACCTTCACACGACGGACAGAGCCCCGGGGACGTGCCCCGGGGCTCTGCTCAGTCGATCGGGTCGGTCCACCGACCGTCACATCGTCGTCCCACCGGCCACCGTTTCAGCGTGCACTGCTGCCGGACGGTGGCCGGCGGTACGGACCGGACGGGGTGTCAGCGCTCGACCTCGCCGCGGATGAACTTCTCGACGTTCTCGCGGGCCTGGTCGTCGAAGTACTGCACCGGCGGGGACTTCATGAAGTACGAGGACGCCGACAGGATCGGGCCGCCGATGCCGCGGTCCTTGGCGATCTTCGCGGCGCGCAGCGCGTCGATGATGACGCCGGCGGAGTTCGGGGAGTCCCAGACCTCGAGCTTGTACTCCAGGTTCAGCGGGACGTCGCCGAACGCGCGGCCCTCGAGGCGGACGTACGCCCACTTGCGGTCGTCGAGCCACTGGACGTAGTCGGACGGGCCGATGTGCACGTTCTTGGCGCCGAGGTCGCGGTCGGGGATCTGCGAGGTGACGGCCTGCGTCTTGGAGATCTTCTTGGACTCCAGGCGCTCGCGCTCGAGCATGTTCTTGAAGTCCATGTTGCCGCCGACGTTCAGCTGCATGGTGCGCTCCAGGACCACACCGCGGTCCTCGAAGAGCTTCGCCAGCACGCGGTGCGTGATGGTGGCGCCCACCTGGGACTTGATGTCGTCGCCGACGATCGGCACACCGGCCTCGGTGAACTTGTCCGCCCACTCCTTGGTGCCCGCGATGAAGACCGGGAGGGCGTTGACGAAGGCGACCTTGGCGTCGATGGCGCACTGGGCGTAGAACTTCGCCGCGTCCTCGGAGCCGACCGGCAGGTAGCAGACCAGGACGTCGACCTTGCGGTCCTTGAGGATCTGGACGACGTCGACCGGGGTCTCGTCGGACTCCTCGATGGTCTCGCGGTAGTACTTGCCGAGACCGTCGAGGGTGTGGCCGCGCTGGACCGACACGCCCGTCTGCGGGACGTCGGCGATCTTGATGGTGTTGTTCTCGCTGGCGCCGATGGCGTCGGCGAGGTCGAGGCCGACCTTCTTCGCGTCCACGTCGAAGGCGGCGACGAACTCGACGTCACGCACGTGGTACTCACCGAACTGCACGTGCATGAGACCAGGCACCTTGCTGTCCGGTTCGGCGTCCTTGTAGTACTCGACACCCTGCACCAGCGAGGTGGCGCAGTTGCCCACGCCGACAATGGCTACGCGGACCGAACCCATACCGGTTGCTCCTTGTGAAATAGTCACGCGGTTCCCCGATCCCGGGTCGGCCGCCGTTCTCTTGGTTGTTGTCTAGACGTCCCGCTCGGAGGCCGGGCGCTCCACGCGTCCGGCCCGCTCGGTCTCGATCAGCTCGTTGAGCCACCGGACCTCGCGCTCGACCGATTCCATGCCGTGCCGCTGGAGCTCGAGCGTGTAGTCGTCGAGCCGCTCGCGGGTGCGGGCCAGTGACCCGCGCATCTTCTCCAGGCGCTCTTCCAGGCGGCTGCGCCGCCCTTCGAGCACCCGCATCCGGACGTCCTTCGACGTCTGGCCGAAGAAGGCGAACCGGGCGGCGAAGTGCTCGTCCTCCCAGGCGTCCGGGCCGGAGTTGGAGAGCAGCTCCTCGAAGTGCTCCTTGCCCGCGGCCGTCAGCCGGTAGACGATCTTCGCTCGGCGGCCGGCGAGGGGCGCGGTCAGCGGGTCGCCGTCCAGCGCGGATTCCTCGATCAGCCACCCCTGGGCGACCAGCAGCTTCAGACACGGGTACAACGTCCCGTAGCTGAAGGCGCGGAACACCCCGAGCGATGTGTTGAGCCGCTTGCGCAGCTCGTAGCCGTGCATCGGGGACTCACGCAGCAGACCGAGAACCGCGAACTCGAGGATTCCGGAGCGCTTGCTCAATCCCTCGTCCCCTCGTCTCCCGATCGGATGTGCTGCGTGTGTGTCGACCCGATGTATCGAGCCGATACATCGTGACGATAGAACGGGCCGAGACATCATGCAAGGCGGGTTACGGTGACCGGCGTCACATCGGCAAACCTGTGAGCAGCCAACTGCCCGATATGTGACGAACGTTCGCGCCGAGCGGCATTTGACCGTGCGTACTCTGTTCGCCATGCGGAGCACCGGGAACCCCGCGGCGTCAGGACGCGTCATGATCCTTGGTGCAGTGCGGCCCGATCCAGCCGCGCGCAGGGGGACCCGACCGGAATGTCACCGATGCCTTCAGGCGATCCCGCCTGTCGAGGAGTAGCTGTTCAATGAGCGAGCACCGTCGCAAGCCGCCGCAGTCGCCGTCAGGCGGCCGTGCTGCCGCCCGGCGCGGGGGACAGCAGCCGCCGACGCCCCCTCCCCCGGGTGGCAGGCGCGCCGCTGGAGGGCCCCCGCCCGGAGACACCCCGCAGGCCGGCGGTGCGTACTCCTCGTCGTCGCCGTCCGGCGGCGTGGGCGGCGGCGTGGGCGGCGGCGACGAGCCGCAGCAGCCGTACGAGGGGCGCGCGGCCGCCCGCCGGGCCGCTCAGGGACGCGGCAAGGGCGGCCGGCGCCGTGCGGCACCCGGTGGCGGCGCCGCGGCCGGCAGTGCGAGCGGCCCCGGCGGGCGCGGCGGCCGCCGCCCGGGCAAGAAGCGGTTCATCGACTACCCCCGCTACGGCAAGGTGGGGTGGCGCCACTGGATGCCGTCCTGGCGCCAGGTCGCGGCCCTGTGCGTGGGCTTCGTCGGCGGGCTGGTCGGGCTGATCGGGATCGCGTACGCCATGGTGAGCGTGCCCAACGAGAACCTCGCCGCCCAGGCGCAGAACAACGTCTACTACTGGGCCGACGGCAGCCAAATGATTGCGACCGGCGGTGAGGTCAACCGCCAGAACATCACGATCGACGAGATCCCCCAGGCGATGCAGAACGCGGTGATCGCCGGCGAGAACAAGACCTTCGAGACCGACCGCGGCATCGACCCCAAGGGCATCGCCCGCGCACTGGTCAACATGGCCAAGGGCGGCGAGACCCAGGGCGGCTCGACCATCACCCAGCAGTACGTGAAGAACACCCGGCTCGACCAGCAGCAGACCCTCAGCCGGAAGTTCAAGGAACTCTTCATCTCGATCAAGGTCGGGGCGACGATGAAGAAGTCCGAGATCATGGAGGGCTACCTCAACACCTCCTACTTCGGCCGCGGCGCCTACGGCATCCAGGCGGCGGCCCGCACGTACTACGGCGTCGACGCCATCAAGCTCAACCCGAGCCAGTGCGCCTTCCTCGCCGCGCTGCTCAAGGGCCCGACGTACTACGACCCCGCCGGCAACACCAGCATCGACCCGATCGCCACGGCGGCGAGCAACAAGAAAAACTCGATGATCCGGTGGAAGGACATCCTCGACCTCGAGGTCAAGGACAAGCTGATGTCCGCCACCGACCGGGCGAAGTACACCACCTACCCGATGCCCGACCCGGTCAAGCAGAACGCGCAGATGGCCGGGCAGATCGGCTACATGGTCAACCTCGCCAAGAGCTACGTGATCAACAACAAGATCCTCACCGCGGACCAGTTGGCCCAGGGCGGCTACCAGATCCACACCACCTTCCAGAAGAAGAAGGTGGACGCGATGGAAGCCGCGGTCAAGAAGGTGCAGAAGCAGTACATCAAGCCCGGTGGCACCCACGTGGTCAACGGCGAGGACATGGACAAGTACGTCCAGTTCGGCGGCGCCTCGGTGAACCCGTCGGACGGCGCGATCGTGGCCATCTACGGCGGCACCGACGCCACCAAGCACTTCACCAACAACGCGGACGAGACCGGTGCCCAGGTCGGTTCGACGTTCAAGCCGTACGTGCTGGCCGCGGCGATGACCTACGGCGTCCGAGATCCCTCGGGGCCGGCCACCCAGAGTGTGAGCGAACGGACCCTGGTCTCGCCGGACAGCGTCTTCAGCGGTAAGGACAACCAGCTCATCGACGACTACACGGGCAAGCCGTGGGTGGGCTACGACAAGGACAACAAGCCGTTCCAGTGGCGCCAGCCCAACGACGACGGCGACGACTACGGCCGGGTCACCCTGCGCGTGGCCCTCGACAAGTCGCTGAACTCGCCCTACGTCCAGCTCGGCCAGGACGTCGGCACGGACAAGGTGCACGACGCCGCGATCTCCGCCGGACTGGTCGCCGACGCCTCCAACGGCCTGGACGACTACAAGAACAGCGTCACGTACTCCATCGGCACCTCCTCGCCCAGCGCGATCCGGATGGCCGACGGCTACGCCACGTTCGACAACCAGGGCCGGCAGAACGACCCGTACTCGGTGTCCACGGTCGTCCACAACGGCAAGCAGATCTACAAGCACCAGCTCCAGACCAAGGTCGCCTTCTCCCCGACGGTCGCGGACACCATCACCGACATGCTCACCGACGTGGTCAAGAAGGGCACCGGTACCCCCGCGCAGCTGCCCGACGGGCGGCCCGCGGCGGGCAAGACCGGTACCACCGACGACAACAAGTCGGCCTGGTTCGACGGCTACACCCCGCAGCTGTCCACCTCGATCGTGATGTTCCGCCGCGACGACCAGGTGCACAACGGCAAGCAGAACTCCTTCCTCGCGATGTACGGCACCGGTGGCGCCCAGAAGGTGCACGGTGACTCCTTCCCGGCGCAGATCTGGAAGGACTACATGTCCTCCGCGATGGCCGGTCAGCCGAAGAAGGACTTCGAGAAGCCGTCGGAGGAGATCGGCAAGATCATCTACGGCAACGTGTCGAGCCCGACGCCCACGCCGACGATGACCACCCCGCCGACCACCACGATGACCACCCCGCCGACGACACCCCCGACCACCCCGCCCTCGCCGACCGACTCGCCCACGCCGTCGGACACCCCGACCACGCCGTGCACCTCCATCTTCGGCTGCCCGAGTTCGCCCACCACGTCACCGACCACCAGCGACACCGGCGGCGGCAGCAGCACCGGGACGAGCAGCGGCAGTACCAACGGCAACGGGAACGGCGGTACCGGCCGCGGGGGGACCACCAGCACGCAATGACCCACCCGGCTGCGAGGACCCGGCGGTGACGCCGGCACCGAACAGCCGGTGCAGGACCCCGAGAGCCCCCGGGACCGTGACGACCGTGACGGTACCGGGGGCTCTCGCGTACACAGTCCGGTACGGCAGGATGGCGCCATGACGAGCGTGCGCTACCGAGCAGACGACGACCGGCGGCGGGCCGCCGTCCGCCCCACGGACGAGGACCCGGTGGCCGCGGCGGGCAGTGAGCTCATCGGTGGTCCGGCCGGCCGCTGGGCGCTCGCCGGGCACCCCTGGTGGAACCCGCTGCGGATCATGGTGCTCGTGGTGATCGCCATGTTCGCGCTCGGCATGGCGCAGAAAGCGTCCTGCTACTCGGGCGGCTGGTTCCAGCCGCCGCCCGGCGACCTCCAGTACGCGCACGCCTGCTACTCCGACATCCCGCACATGTACACCCAGCGCGGCTTCGGCGCCGACCTGGTGCCGTACTTCGACCGCATCCCCGACACGCTCAGCGGCTCGGCGGACATCCACTACCTCGAGTACCCGGTGCTGACCGGGCTGTTCATGGAGGTGGCCTCCTGGCTGACCCCGCCCGGCTCGGGGCAGCACAGCGCGCAGGTGTTCTGGATCGCCAACTCCGGGATGCTGATGGTCTGCGCGGTCGCGCTGGTGGTGTGCGTGGCCCGCACCAACCGGCGGCGCCCGTGGGACGGCCTGTTCGTCGCCCTGTCCCCCGCGCTCGCGCTGACCGCCACCATCAACTGGGACCTGTTCGCGGTGGCGTTGGCGGCCGGCGGGCTGCTGGCGTGGTCGCGCAGCCGCCCGGGCCTGGCCGGTGTGCTGATCGGGCTGGCCGCCGCCGCGAAGCTCTACCCGGTGCTGCTGCTCGTCGCGCTCTTCCTGCTCTGCCTGCGGGCGGGCCGGATGCGGGAGTTCGGCCGCACCACGGGCGCCGCGATCGCCGCGTGGCTGGTGGTGAACCTGCCGGTGATGGTCCTCGCGCCGCACGGCTGGGCGCAGTTCTACACCTTCAGCAAGGACCGCGGCACGGACTACGGCTCCCTGTGGATGATCGTCCGGGACCGCTCCGGCGACACGCTCGACGGCGTCAACGAGTACGGCATCGCCCTGATGCTGCTGCTGTTCGTGGGCATCGCCGCGCTCGCGCTGTACGCCCCGCGCCGCCCGCGACTGGGCCAGTTGAGCTTCCTGGTGGTCGCCGCCCTGCTGATCAGCAACAAGGTCTACTCGCCGCAGTACGTGCTGTGGCTGCTGCCGCTGGCGGTGCTCGCCCGGCCGCGCTGGCGCGACCTGGCCATCTGGCAGGGCGCGGAGGTGCTGTACTTCCTCGGCATCTGGTACCGGCTGGCGTACCTCAACAGCGCCAAGCACCACGGCCTGACCGCCGACGCGTACCACCTGGCGATCGGCGTGCACCTGCTCGGCGTGCTCTACCTGTGCGCGCTGGTGGTCCGCGACATCCTGCGCCCGGAGTACGACGTGCTGCGGCAGGACGGCTCCGACGACCCGGCCGGCGGGGTGCTGGACGGCGCCGAGGACGTCTTCGTCCTCGGCTCACCCGTGCACGAGCCCCAGCACGCGTCGGTGCCGCCGGTGCCGTACGCCGACGGCGGGCCCCGTCCCGAGGGCGGGCCGTACGGCGGCTGAGCGCCCGTGTGCGGCTCCGGCGGGCCCCGGGGGCGGGGCCCGCCTGGCCCGCGGGGCCGGCCGGGGCCGGTGGGCCGATGAGCCGCTGGGGCCGGCGACGCGTCAGGCGGACTGGCGGTCCACGATGCGGTCGAACTGGGTGGTGGTGTGCCGCAGGTGCGCCACCAGCTCGTCACCGACCGCGGGCGGCGCCACGTCGCTGGGCAGGAACAGGATCGACACCTGCATGTGGGGCGGCTCGGCGAACCACCGCTGCTTGCCCGCCCACACGAACGGCGACAGGTTGCGGTTGACCGTGGCCAGCCCGGCCCGGGCCACGCCCTTGGCGCGCGGCATCAGCCCGTGCACCGCCTTCGGCGCCTCCAGGCCCACCCCGTGCGAGGTGCCGCCCGCGACCACCACCAGATGCCCGTCGGCGGCCGCCCTCTCCTGCCGGTAGCCGTAGCGCTCGCCCTTGGCGATCCGGGTGACGTCCAGGACCGCGCCGCGGTACTCCGTGGCGTCGTGGTCGCCCAGCCACATCAGCGTGCCGATCCGCGCCCGGAACCGGGTCTGCGGGAACTGCTGCTGGAGCGCGGCCAGTTCGGACGCGGTGAGGTGGCTGACGAACATCGTGTGCAGCGGCAGCCGGGCCGCCCGCAGCCGCTCCATCCAGCCGAAGACCTCCTCCACCGCGTCGGTCCCGTCGGTACGGTCCAGCGGCAGGTGGATGGCGAAGCCCTCCAGGCGCACGTCGTCGATCGCGGTGTGCAGCTTGACCAGGTCGTCCTCGGAGACGCCGTGCCGCCGCATCGAGCTCATCACCTCGATCACCACGCGCGCGCCGACCAGGCCGCGCACGCCCTCCACCGAGGAGACCGACCGGATCGCCCGGTCCGGCAGCGGCACCGGCTCCTCGCCGAGCCGGTACGGGGTGAGCACCAGCAGGTCGCCGCCGAAGTAGTCCTTGATCCGGGCGGCTTCGTACGTGGTGCCGACCGCGAGCATGTCGGAGCGCAGCCGGGTCGCCTCGTCGGCGAGCCGTTCGTGGCCGAAGCCGTAGCCGTTCCCCTTGCAGACGGGCACGATGCCCGGGAACTGGTCGACCACGGACCGCTGGTGCGCACGCCAGCGTGTGGTGTCGACGTAGAGGGTGAGCGCCATCGCCTGGTCAGGACCTTTCTTCGGTGCTCCGCCCGGAACCGGTCCGGACGGAGAGTCGGCCGGTCAGCGGCGCGACATGTAGATGTCGAGTGCCTTGTGGAGCAGCTTGTTGAGCGGGAAGTCCCACTCGCCCAAGTATTCGGCAGCCTGGCCGCCGGTGCCCACCTTGAACTGGATCAGGCCGAAGAGATGGTCCTTGTCGTCCAGCGAGTCGCTGATGCCGCGCAGGTCGTAGACGCTGGCGCCCATCGCGTACGCGTCGCGCAGCATGCGCCACTGCATGGCGTTGGACGGGCGGACCTCGCGCTTGTGGTTGGCCGACGCTCCGTAGGAGTACCACACGTGCTGCCCCACGGTCAGCATGGTGGCCGCGGCGACCGCCTCGCCCTCGTGCACGGCCAGGTACAGCCGCATCCGGTTGGGGTCCTCGCCGTTCAGCGTGGTCCACATCCGCTGGAAGTACGACAGCGGGCGCGGCCGGAAGTGGTCGCGGGTGGCGGTGATCTCGTAGAGGCTCTGCCACACCGGCAGGTCGTCGTAGCCGCCCTGGACCACCTGGACGCCGGCCTTCTCGGCCTTCTTGATGTTGCGGCGCCACAGCTGGTTGAAGCCCTTGAGGATGTCGTCCAGCGAGCGGTTCTCCAGCGGCACCTGGTAGACGTAGCGCGGCTGGACGTCACCGAAGCCGGCGCCGCCGTCCTCACCCTGCTGCCAGCCCATCCGGCGCAGCCGGTCGGCGACCTCGAAGGCGCGCGGCTCCACGTAGGTGGCCTCGACGTCGCGCAGCCGCAGGACGTTCGGGTCGGCGATGCCGGACTTGACCGCGCCGGCGTCCCAGCGGCGGATGATCACCGGCGGGCCCATCTTCACGGTGAACGCACCCTGCTGCTTGAGGTGCTTGAGCATCGGCTGCAGCCACTCGTCGAGGTTCGGCGCGTACCAGTTGATCACCGGGCCCTCGGGCAGGTACGCCAGGTACCGCTTCACCTTCGGGAGTTGGCGGTAGAGCACCAGGCCGACACCGACCAACTGCCCGGACGTGTCGTCGAACCAGCCGAGGTTCTCCGAACGCCACTCGTTCTTCACATCGGCCCATGCCGGGACCTGGCAGTGGCTCGCCGAGGGCAGGCTCTGGATGTACGCCAGGTGCTGCTCGCGACTGATGGTCCTCAGGGACAGGCTCATACGGGGCGCTCCCCATGCTCCGACTGCGGGCTTTTGCTGGCCCGAAGCCTACTGCGGGAGGGGAGCGCCCCCGCTACTGCTCTAGGAGAAGCCGCCGTGCGCGACGCCCAGGTAGAAGCCGAGGGCGGACATCCCCAGGCCGATGATCAGGGCGAACCGCTCGGCGGTGGTGACCGAGATGTACTGCCCCCAGGCGCCGGTGAGGATGCCGGCCAGCCCGGTCACCGAGCTGACCAGGTGCATGCTGCGGAACCCGGCCGTGACGACCGCGACGACGCCGAGGACGACGGTGACCGTCAGGAGCGAGTTCTCCAGCGGGTGGCGCCTGCCGTCGGTGTTGAAGGTGAGGCGGTGGCGGGTCCGGGGCTCGGACGTCTGGGCTGTGTGCTGCTGTGCCATGGGGCACCTCCGTGATGGAGAGGTGGCGCAAGGTAGCGCCGGCCACACCCGATGTATACAGATTGGGGGCATAACCGGGCGGATTTCAACCCGGGGGACCGACCCGGGTACGCTGGGCGGTCTGCACCGGTACTTTCGCCGGGCTGCGGTGGCGCGGAAGCGTTGTCGGTGGCCCGCGCTACCGTTGCGACGCAAGCCAAACCCTCCTGCCACGGAAACGCCGTGGCCGCTGAGTCCAAAGGAGGTGGGTTCCCCTATGCGTCACTACGAGCTCATGCTCATTCTCGACCCCGATCTTGAGGAGCGCGCTGTCTCCCCGCTGATCGAGTCCTTCCTCGCCGTCGTCCGCGGTGGCGGCGGCAGCGTGGAGAAGGTCGACACCTGGGGCCGTCGTCGTCTCGCCTACGAGATCAACAAGAAGCCCGAGGGCATCTACTCGGTCGTCGACCTCAAGGCCACGCCCGAGGTCGTCAAGGAGCTGGACCGCCAGCTCAACCTGAACGAGTCGGTGCTGCGGACCAAGGTCCTGCGTCCGGAACTCCACTGATCCGGATCTCCCGGACCACCGAGTACCGGGCACGCCCGGACCGGACCACCGAGTAGCAGTCACCACCACCGCACCGCCCCCCAAGCAGTCGAGAGGTCATCCCAATGGCAGGCGAGACCGTCATCACGGTCGTCGGCAATCTCGTCGACGACCCCGAGCTGCGCTTCACCCCCTCCGGTGCGGCGGTCGCGAAGTTCCGCGTCGCGTCCACCCCCCGCACCTTCGACCGGCAGACCAACGAGTGGAAGGACGGCGAGAGCCTCTTCCTCACCTGCTCGGTCTGGCGCCAGGCGGCGGAGAACGTCGCCGAGTCGCTCCAGCGCGGTATGCGCGTCATCGTGCAGGGCCGGCTGAAGCAGCGGTCGTACGAGGACCGTGAAGGCGTCAAGCGGACGGTCTACGAACTGGACGTCGACGAGGTCGGCGCCAGCCTGCGCAGCGCCACCGCCAAGGTCACCAAGACCAGTGGCGGCGGCGGGCGCGGCGGCCAGCAGGGCGGCTACGGCGGCGGTGGTGGCGGTGGCCAGGCCGGCGGCGGAGGCGGCTGGGGCGGCCAGCAGGGCGGCGGCGGGGCTCCCGCCGACGACCCCTGGGCCACCAGCGCACCGGCCGGCGGCCAGGGTGGCGGCGGAGGCAGCTGGGGCGGCGGCTCCGGTTCCTCCTCCGGCGGCGGCTACTCGGACGAGCCGCCCTTCTAGAGGGCGGACCCTCACACACTTCTTGAGCTCACAGGAGAGACACCATGGCGAAGCCGCCCCCGCGCAAGCCGAAGAAGAAGGTCTGCGCGTTCTGCAAGGACAAGACCGTGTACGTGGACTACAAGGACACGAACATGCTGCGGAAGTTCATTTCCGACCGTGGCAAGATCCGTGCCCGCCGCGTGACCGGCAACTGCACGCAGCACCAGCGTGACGTCGCCACCGCGGTGAAGAACAGCCGCGAGATGGCGCTGCTGCCGTACACCTCGACGGCGCGATAAGGAGAGGGTGACCAGCATGTCGAAGATCATCCTCACCAACGAGGTCAGCGGCCTCGGTGCCGCCGGCGACATCGTGGACGTCAAGCCGGGCTACGCCCGCAACTACCTGATCCCGCGGGGCTTCGCCATCGCGTGGACCAAGGGTGGCGAGAAGGACGTCGAGCAGATCCGCCGTGCGCGGCGCATCCGCGAGATCCACTCGCTGGAGGACGCGAACGCTGTCAAGGCCCAGCTGCAGGGCGTCCGCGTGACGCTCAGCACCCGCGCCGGTGACACCGGTCGCCTCTTCGGTTCCATCACCCCGGCCGACATCGCCGCGGCGATCAAGAACGCGGGTGGCCCGCAGGTCGACAAGCGCCGGGTCGAGGTGGGCTCGCCCATCAAGACGCTCGGCGCGCACAAGATCTCGGTGCGACTGCACCCCGAGGTCGAGGCTGTCCTCGACCTGGAGGTCGTGGCCGCGTAACGCGGTATCGGGCCGGTTTCGACCGGCCTGGCCGGCATGTTCCACGTGAAACACGGGGAGCGTGCCGGCCGTGCGAGACCAGTGAGGGCCGGCTCCCGGTGGGAGCCGGCCCTTCGCGTGCCCGGAGTCAGCGGCTGGCCCCCGTCACCACCCAGCGGCCGGACCGGGACCGCAGCCACAGGGCGGCGAAACGGGTGAGCATCATCAGGCCCATCGCCCACCACAGCGCGGTCAGACCGCCGCCCGCCGCCGGTACCGCGAACGCGACCGGTGCGAAGACCGCGAGCGTGACCAGCATCGACCCGGCCAGGTACGGCCCGTCGCCCGCGCCCATCAGCACCCCGTCCAGCACGAACACCACCCCGCACACCGGCTGCGTCAGCGCCACCACGAGCAGCGCCGACGCGAGCGCGCGGCGTACGTCCGGGTCGGAGCTGAAGAGCGGTCCGACCAGCGGCCGGGCCAGCACCACCAGCAGCCCGAGCACGGCGCCGCACATCGCTCCCCACTGGATCATCCGGCGGCAGGCCGCCCGCGCCCCTTCGGCGTCCCCGGCGCCCAGGTAGCGGCCGATGATCGCCTGCCCGGCGATCGCGATGGCGTCCAGCGCGAAGGCGAGCAGCGACCAGACGGTGAGGGTGATCTGGTGGGCGGCGATCTCGGTGTCGCCGAGCCGCGCGGCGACCGCCGTGGCGATCATCAGGACCGCCCGCAGGCTGATCGTCCGGACCAGCAGCGGTACGCCGGCGCGGGCGCAGGCCCGTATCCCGGCGGCGTCCGGGCGCAGCATCGACCGCCAGGCGTCCGGGGCCTGTGCGCGGGCGCCGCGGACCACCATGGCGAGGTAGACGGCGGCCATACCGTTCTGGGCGATGACGGTGCCCCAGGCGGAGCCCGCGATACCGAGCCCGGCGCCGTAGACGAGCGCCGCGTTGAGCCCGGCGTTCGCGGTGAAGCCGGCCACCGCGACGTAGAGCGGGGTGCGGGTGTCCTGGAGGCCGCGCAGCACCCCGGTCGCGGCGAGCACGACGAGCATCGCCGGGATGCCGAGCGAGCTGATCCGCAGGTAGGTGGCCGCGTACGGGGCGGCGGTGTGCGAGGCGCCGAAGAACCCGGCCAGGTCAGGGGCGGTCGGCAGCACCGCGGCGATGACCAGGGCGCCGATCAGGAGGGCGAGCCAGATGCCGTCCATGCCTTGCCGCAGGGCCGCGGGCAGGTCGCCGGCACCGACGCGGCGGGCGACGGCGGCGGTGGTGGCGTAGGCGAGGAAGACGAAGACGTTGACCGCCGTGGTGAGCAGAGCGGCGGCGACGCCGAGTCCGGCGAGCTGCGCGGTGCCCAGATGGCCGACAACCGCGCTGTCCACCATGACGAAAAGCGGCTCGGCGACCAGGGCGCCGAAGGCGGGCAGCGCGAGGGCGACGATCTCCCGGTCGTGGCGGCGGCGCACGGACGTCGGCGGCCGCGCGGGTTCGCGCGGCGCCGGCGGGTGGACGGTGGGGGGCTCGGGGCTCACAGCGGGATATCCTAACCGTCCACAAGTAAGAGGTGAAGTCGCGATCTGATCATTACGGGCGACTGCGCAGAGTGATCTCCTCCGCGTTGTTTGTCATGATCTTGATCCGGGGGCCGAAGTTTTTCTCCTGCACAGGCTATGGACGAAGAAGTCGCAGGTCAGAGCCGCCGTGATGGCGGGTTCGCAAGGTTGTCCACAGCACTGTCCCAAGGGTCGTGCACAGGTTGGGGCCAGTTCTCCACAGGTATGCGCCCGTCATCCACACCCCCTGTGGATAACCGGCTTGGTGTGGGCCGCCGGTGGGCCTAGCGTGGACCGTCCCCGACTCCGCGAAGCGCGTGCGCCGGGAGGCTCGTTGGTCGGCTGTGCCGCCGTGAAAACCGGGGCGCCGCCGTGAAAGAGTGACACGCACGCGGGGTCCGGCCGACCCGGCCGGACGGGAGGAGGTGGCGGGAATGAGCCAGCCCGAACCCGCGGACGACCACTGGGCGGACCACCCCCCGGACGAGCGCCCCGCGGTCAGCCAGTTCCGCAAACGCGGCGGCGGCGCCGGCGGCGCGGACGAGGGCCGGTTCGCCGAGGGCGGCGGCTTTGAGCGGGTTCCCCCGCAGGACCTGGACGCCGAGCAGTCCGTGCTCGGCGGCATGCTGCTGTCGAAGGACGCGATCGCCGACGTCGTCGAGGTGCTCAAGGGCGCCGACTTCTACCGGCCCGCCCACGAGACGATCTACAGCGCGATCCTCGACCTCTACGCGCGCGGCGAGCCCGCCGACCCCATCACCACCGCCGCCGAACTCACCAAGCGCGGGGAGATCGCCCGCATCGGCGGCTCCCCCTACCTGCACACCCTCGTCAACGCGGTGCCCACGGCGGCGAACGCCGAGTTCTACGCCGAGATCGTGCACGAACGCGCGGTGCTGCGCCGCCTCGTGGAGGCCGGCACCCGCATCACGCAGATGGGGTACGCCGCCGACGGCGACGTCGACGAGATCGTCAACAGCGCCCAGGCCGAGATCTACGCCGTCACCGAGCAGCGCACCTCGGAGGACTACCTGCCGCTCGGCGACATCATGGAGGGCGCGCTCGACGAGATCGAGGCGATCGGCTCCCGCAGCGGCCAGATGTCCGGCGTCCCCACCGGCTTCACCGACCTCGACTCCCTCACCAACGGCCTCCATCCCGGCCAGATGATCGTCATCGCCGCGCGCCCGGCCATGGGCAAGGCGCTGGCGCTGGACACGCCCCTTCCCACGCCGGCCGGTTGGACGACGATGGGCGAGGTGCGGGTCGGCGACCAGCTGCTCGCTGCCGACGGGACACCCACCCTGGTGGTCGCCGCCACCGACGTCATGTCCGAACGCCCCTGCTACGAGGTCACCTTCGATGACGGTACGACCGTCATCGCCGACGCGGACCACCAGTGGCTCACGGACACACCGGCCTCCCGCCACTCGGCTCGGCCGCACGCCCAGGACGACAGCCGACGTGTCCGTGCCGAGGTCCGGACGACCAAGGAGATCGCCGAGACACTGCGCTGCCTCACCGAGCACGGCAACGGCTTCAACCACACCGTGCGGAACGCCGCGCCCCTCGACCTTCCCCCGGCCGACCTGCCCGTTCCGCCGTACACGCTGGGCGCGCGGCTGGCGGACGGGCACAGCGGTTCCGCCCGGACCACCTCGGCGGACGGGAACAAGCACATTCCGCAGGCGTACCTGCGGGGTTCGGTCGAGCAGCGGCGGGAGCTGTTGGCCGGGCTCCTCGACACCGGTGGGACGGTCACCGGCACCGGTTCGGTGCGGTTCTCCGCCGCCGACCGTGCGTTGGCCGACGGCTTCCGCGAGCTGCTGACGAGTCTCGGATACACCTGCGACACGGCGACCGGCCGGGTCGAGGGCCGCTCGCAGGAGCCGTCCACGGCGTACACCGTCGACTTCACGACCGGCGACGACGTCTTCGCCCTCGACCGCAAGCGGCGCCTGCACGAGGAGCGGCGGGGCCCCGGCACCGCGCGGCTGACGCGGCGCGTCATCACCGGCGCGCGCGAGGTACCGAGCGTCCCGGTGCGGTGCGTGCAGGTGGACAACCCCGACCACATGTACCTGGCCACGCGTTCGATGGTGCCCACCCACAACAGCACCCTGGCGCTGGACTTCGCGCGGGCCTGTTCCATCGCGAACAAGATGCCCAGTGTGATCTTCTCCCTGGAGATGGGGCGCAACGAGATCGCGATGCGGCTGCTGTCCGCCGAGGCGCGGGTCGCGCTGCACCACATGCGCTCGGGCACCATGACGGACGACGACTGGACGAAGGTCGCGCGCCGGATGTCGGACGTCACCGAGGCGCCGCTGTACATCGACGACTCGCCGAACCTGTCGATGATGGAGATCCGTGCCAAGTGCCGCCGGCTCAAGCAGCGCAACGACCTGCGGCTGGTCGTCATCGACTACCTCCAGCTGATGCAGTCCGGCGGGTCCCGGCGCCCCGAGAGCCGACAGCAGGAGGTCTCGGACATGTCCCGCAACCTCAAGCTCCTCGCCAAGGAGCTGGAGGTCCCCGTGATCGCCCTCTCCCAGCTCAACCGCGGGCCCGAGCAGCGCACCGACAAGAAGCCGATGGTCTCCGACCTGCGCGAGTCCGGCTCCATCGAGCAGGACGCCGACATGGTGATCCTCCTGCACCGCGAGGACGCCTACGAGAAGGAGTCCCCCCGCGCCGGCGAGGCCGACCTGATCGTCGCCAAGCACCGCAACGGCCCCACCGCCACGATCACCGTCGCCTTCCAGGGCCACTACTCCCGCTTCGTCGACATGGCCCACACCTGACGGCCTCCTGTAGGTTCCGCGTCCGAGTGACCCTTTCCGCGTCGCCGTGTCCCCTGATTGGCCCTTGGGACAGATTTCACGGAACGGCAGATCAGTGCGTTCGCTCGATCGAGTGAAGGGCGGTGACTGCCAAGACAGCGGGTGGGGGTGCTCGCCATGGTGAATGCACCAAGGGCGTAGCCGCGTTGGGGGTGGGACCGCTTATGCCGGACTCCATAGCCGTAACCTCTGCGGACATCCACGTCAGGGGACTGGGTGGGGACATCGCGGTGGAGTGCCCATTCGACGCGGTGGATCTCGAAGATCTACTGGCGGCGGGGCCGTGGCGGACCCTGCGTTGGTACAAGGGGCAGAAGCATTTCTCGGGGTCGTTCTGGTCGGCCACCGAGGGCGCACTGGTGATCTACGAGTCCTTGCTGGAACTGGCCTGGCTGCTGGAGGCGGACTTCGACTGGTCGGTTTCCAGGATCATCGCCCAGCCGTTCTTGATGACCGCTCGGATCGACGGTACCGAGCGCAAGCACATCCCCGACTTCCTGTTGATGACCACCTCGGGTCCCTTGGTGGTGGACGTGAAGCCGGCGAAGCGATTGTCGCGGCCGGAGGTGGCGTTCACCTTCGCCTGGAGCCGGCAGGTCATCGAGTCGCGGGGCTGGGAATACGTCGTGCGGAGCGAGCCCGACTCCGTGCGGCTGGCGAACATCCGCATTTTGGCGAGGCATCGTAGGGCGTGGTTGTTCGCTTCGGAGATCGTGGACAGGGTCGAGGCCGCGGTGATGGACGGGATGACGTTCGCGGACGCGTGCGGGTCGGTGCCAGAGCTCGATGAGTCGCTGGTGCGTTCGGCGGTTCTGCGCTTGATGTGGATCGGGCGACTTATGACGGATCTCGACAAGCCCCTGGCCTCTGCCAGTCTGCTGCGGAGGCGGCCGTGAGTCGCGGGACGGTGCGGCTCCAGGTCGGGTCGCTTCTGGTGTACGACGGCGAGGCGGTAGAGGTCGTCGAGTTCGCGCCGACCGTCGCGGGCAACGAGGTGGTACTGAAGGACCGACGGGGTGGTCTGCGACGGGTCGCGGTGAAGGAACTGCTGTTCTCGGATCGGGCGACCGTGGTGTCAGAGAACCCGGGTGCCTCATCGAGTGACCTGGAGGACATCGCCTCGGTTCTCCTCTCGCGGCTCAAGCCAGCTGAGCTGGGACTCTTGGCGGATCGTGCGGGTCACGTGCGAGAGGCGTGCAGCGGGTACAGGTCGGGCAGTGCTGAGCTGGCCGGTCAGGGGGAGCCGAGACCCCAATATGATCCGAGTCTGCCGAAAGTGGTCCGCTACCAGGCGAAGGCGGATGAGCTCGGCGTCTCCTTGCGTACGGTCAAGCGCTGGGTGGCCGCTGTCGAGGCGCACGGGGAGGCGGGGCTGGCGCCGCGCGCCCGCGGCACTTCGGTGCTCGACCGTTGTGACCCGCGCTGGGTGGAGACAGCGCTCGAAGTGATGATCGAGCACACTGACCAGTCCAAGCCGATGCGAAAAACCGTGATCGAACGTGTACAGGCGCTTCTCGCGGCGCGGTTCGGTGAGGGCGTGGTAGCCGTCCCGGCGCAGACCAAGGCTTACGAAGCGCTGGAGGAGCTGGAGCGGCAGCATCCGACGTTTCGTTTGAGCACCAAGCGCAACCGGGACATCGCTGAGCGGCCGCGTACGGTCTTCGGTCGGTTGCGGCCGACCAGGCCGGGCGAGTACGTGCTGATGGACACCACCCGGCTGGATGTATTCGCGCTTGACCCACTGACATTGCGGTGGGTCAACAGCGAGTTGACCGTGGCGATGGACTGGTACACCCGCTGCATCGTGGGGGTCCGGCTTACGCCGGTCTCCACCAAGTCCGTGGACGCGGCGGCTGTCCTCTTCCAGGCCTATCGCCCGCTCAAACCTGCGGCGCACTGGCCGCCGCAGGCCGTGTGGCCTGAGCACGGCATCCCGCGGTCCGTCCTGCTGGACCGGGACGCGATTGACGGGCCGATGGCAAAGTCCGCGACTCCTGCGCTGGTGCCGGAGACGGTGGTCGTCGATCACGGGAAGATCTACGTCTCTGAGCACCTTCGCAGCGTGTGTGATCGTATGGGCATATCGATCCAGCCTGCGCGGCTACGTACGGGCAGGGACAAGGGGCCTGTCGAAAGGTTCTTCAAGACCCTGCGTCAGGGCCTGCTGCACGCCTTGCCCGGCTACAAGGGCCCGGACGTCTTCTCGCGCGGGGAGGCGGTGGAGCGGCAGGGGTACTACTACCTCGACGAGTTGCTTGAGCGGATCGTGGTGTGGATCGCGGCGACCTACCACCGCACGCCACACTCCAGCCTGGTCGATCCGGGGGTCCCGAAGTTGCGGATGTCCCCTGTGCAGATGTTCGAGCACGGTATGGCTCGCGTGGGATACATCGAAGTCCCACGCGACAAGCACCTGGCGCTGGAGTTCCTGCCGACAGTGTGGCGCACCATCCAGCCCTACGGTGTGGAGATCGGCAAGAGGCGCTACAACGGCAGTGGTCTCTACCACGACGGCCGGCCGAGCCCCTATCTGGGCGGTCGCTGGCCCATCCAGGTCAACCCCGACGACATCGACCACGTGTACTTCCGCGACTTGGACGGGGAGCCACACGAACTCGTCTGGGAGCACGCGGCAGCCCGTGACTTCCCGCTCAGCGAAGACGCCCTGGAGTTCGCCCGCAGTCTGGCGGCTCAGAAGCATCCGTATCCCGACGACCGCCTGGCAGTGGTTGAGTTGCTGGAACGTTGGCAGATCGGGTTCGGCACGACGCTGGCGGAACGACGCATCGCCCTGCGGGCGATGCGCGAGCAGCCAGCCTTCAACCTCCAGCCGCACCAGCCGGCCCCGCACCGGGCTGAGCTGCCCGGAGAGGAGTTTGAGGGCGATGACGACGTGGCCGACACCGAGGACTTCGCCGACGAAGAACCGGTGCCAGGCGACGACGAGGAGTTCTATGCCGAAGCCTTGGAGGACCTGTGACCACGCCCGGAGCCGGGAGCACGGAGGACCCGGACTGGAAGTCCCTGCCTCTCGACGACCTGACCTTGACCAGGAAAGAGGGCTTTGCGGCATTTGCTGAGGCTCTGGACCCCCAGCGCCCGCCCGATATGACCATGGCAGCGCTGCAGGCCCTGTCACCAGAGGCCAAGGACGAACACGACCGCGCCCGCCGTGCTTACCTGGCCAATCTGCGCCCGATCAAGACTGCTCAGGCCGATGCTCTCGTCGGGGACTTGGCGGACATCCTTGAAGCAGGGCTGGATCAGCCGTACTGGGAAGCCAAGGGCATGGCCGCTGTCGACGCTTTTCCCGGGTTGGGCAAGACCACCGTCGGCCTCTCGTTCGCCAAGCGTGTGCACAACGACATGATCCGCCAGCAGGGGAGGTTCACCGCCGGTGGTCACGAGCGTTGGCCAGTGATCAGGGTGGGCATGATGGGCGACACCAAGGTCAAGGACTTCAACTGGGCGATGCTGGAGTACTTCGCCCACGCCGGCCGAAGCAGCGGCACCGCGAACTCGTTCCTGGCCCAGGCCCTCGACTGCGCCGTTGCCTGTGAATCGAGGCTGCTGCTCGTCGACGACCTGCAGTTCCTCAAGTTCCGTTCCAAGAACGGGGCCGAGCTCGCCAACCAGTTCAAGACCATCGCCAACGAGTTCCCCGTGATGATCCTTTTCATCGGGTACAACCTTCGGGAGAAGGGCCTGTACGAGGACCCTCAGCTCGGGCGCAGGATCACCCCGCTCCGGTTGGCCCCTTTCACGATCGAGAACGAGGCTGCGCGCCGGCAGTGGAGGAGCTTCCTGCTCACCCTGGAACAGCGTCTCGTGCTGGCCCGCAAGTACCCGGGCATGCTTGCCGACGATCTGTCTGACCACCTCTATGCCCGCTGCAGCGGGCACATCGGCTCTCTGATGACACTGATCAAACGCGCGTGTCTTCGGGCCGTTCGCACCGGCGAAGAACGTCTCACTCTCGACCTGATGACCCAGGTCAAGCTCGACCAGGCCGCCGATGAGCAGCGGGCCCGGTGGGAGGAGATGCTCGCGTCCGGCAAGAAGACCAGCAAGCCGAAGCGGACCAGGAGGCAGCGTGGAGGTCGTTCGGACTCTGCCGATCCGGATGGCACCGCTACCGGGTGAGTCGCTGGACTCCTGGCTTGAGGCGCTCGCCCGTCGGCTGCATACCCGCTATGGCAGCCTGCTGTCTCACCTCGGACTCGTCAACCAGCCAAGAGACAATGGCCGCAGCGGCGCGGTCAACTGGACCGTCGCGCTGAGCGACGACGAGGCCTCGGGCATAGCCCACGCCACGGGCGTGAACCGTGAGGTGATCCACGCGCTGACGCTGGCCCGCTTCGGCGGACGAGCGGTGCTGATCGATCGCGAGAAGCGCCAGGTCAACCGGCATCGTTTGTGGGGCCGCGGTGCCGGGTCGCGCTACTGCCCCGACTGTCTGGCCGAAAGCTGCGGACGGTGGCAGCTGAACTGGCGCCTGGGCTGGTCGTTCGCCTGCGTGCGCCACTGCCTCCTACTCGCGGACGCCTGCCCAGCCTGCGGGCGCCTTCCCCGGCGCTACCCGTTCTCCCGCCACAGCGTCCCGCTGCCGGGAGTGTGCGGATTTCGGCCTTCGCGAGAGCTGCACCCAGCAGCGCCCGGTTGCGGTCAGGACCTGGCCCGAGCTGAGATCCTCCGCCTGCCCAAGGAGCACCCCGCGCTCACGGCCCAAAACCTGCTCTCCCAATCGATCGAGACAGGCACAGCCGACTTCGGCCAGTATGCCCATCTCCCTCAGACATGTGCTGTGGCACTCTCCGAGGTGCGCGCGGTCGCGGGCCGGATGCTGACCTCCTTGGACGCCGATGGCCTGGCCGCCCTGGTTCCGGGCGACGTCCTTGACGCTCACCTCCGCCTGGTGACTGGCGCGCGGCCCCTGCGGCAGGAAGGGGAGCGAGCTGGCTTCATGGCGCCGCCGACAGCGGCGATGACAGCGGTCGGCGTCATCGCTGCCTTGCGAGTGTTGGGCGAGGAGGATCTCGCCACCGCCGCACGGACCCTGCGGCCACTGACCAGCACGGTCAGAGACGGGTTCGAGAAGAGCACTGCCACCACTGTCGGCACTTGGGGCCGCGGCACTGGCCCGGTCCTGCGGAAGGTGCAGTTGGCAGCCCTCGCAGCTTCGATGCGCCCCAGCGACCAACTGCGCTACCGGAGCGCCGAGGACCCGGCGCCCCCGTCCGCCGCCAGGCAAGGGCAGCGCCTCCGCCGGCGCGCAAGCCGGCTCCCCGCAGCCATGTGGCCACAGTGGGCCGTGCGCCTCAGCCCCACCCGCGGAGCATATCCGCGGGTACTTGCCCCCGCGCTGGCCGCCGCCACGCTGCTTGTCGGCAGCAGAATCTCGTTCGACGAAGCCGTGGCAATGCTCGGTCAGGCCACCGATGCCCTGGCTCTGTCGCGCATGCTCCAGATGCTGGAGCAGACCCCGCGCTGGGAGACCACCGCCTCAGCCCTGACCCGCCTCGCCGACTACCTGGACGCCCGTCCTTCCCCCATCAACTACGAGCGCCGCCGCAGCCTGGACTACACCGACCTGCTGTCCGCTGAGACATGGGCGCAGATCTGCCGGGACGCCGGCCAGCACCCAGGCACCGGACGACGACTCCGCATCGCCCAATGCGTCGTCTTCACCCAGATCAGCGGCACCCCCATCGACCATGCGCCCGAGTTCCCGACCGCCGACCAGGACGTGTTCCGCGCGGAAGCCGAGCGCTTCACGGAAGTGTGGACGCCGCGGATCCGGCAGGCCTTGCGCGAGGCCGCCCGTGCCTTCCTCCACCGCCATGGCATACGGCGAGAACCCCTGACCTGGCACCCCCAGACCAACCTGCTCGACGACCTCGACCTACCTGGGCGCGACGCCGACGGCATCGACATCCAACGCCTACACGACCTCGTCCGAGGACGCCGCAGCCCGACTCGCGCCGCAGCTGCGACGCTGGGCCTCAGCATCGAGGCCGTGCGCCTTGCGCTGGAAGAGCATCCTGCGCCGGCCCAACCGCTCACGCCGTCGCAGGCCCGCGCCCTGGGACGAGTCAGCCACGCCATCCGTCGGATCCTCACCGAAGAGGAACTGCGGCGCCGATACCTCGACGAGCGTCAGTCCGCGAAGGCCATCGCTGACGACCTGGGCGTCTCGCGGCAAACCATCACCCGTCTCGCCCTGGAGTACGGAATCCCACTGCAGCGAGGACGCCGCAGCCACCACCCTGTCGACCGCGAGTGGCTCTTCGAGCAGTACGTCACCTGCCGACGGCCGCTTCCCGAACTCGCACGTGAGATGAGAGTAAGCACCGCCACCATGAACCGGTGGGCCCACGATCTCAACGTTCCGCTCCGCCCTCGCGGAGGCGCCAGCCACCGCGAAGCCCTGCGCCCGGATACCGGAAGTCCGAGCTGACTCACGACCAACTGGGCGATCATGTCGAGGTGACCATCGCCTACCCCGCCGAGTTTTTCTTCTCCAGCCGTGCCACCGTCTACCGCGACTTCGAACGCCACCAGAACACATCCGCGTCGTCGATCTCCGGCGGGCAGTGACGTGCTGCCTTACGTCTACCAGGTGACGAAGTACAACCCGGCGGACCGCGACCAGTACGGGCACTACACCGGCACTGAGCCCGCGACCAGCGACCACGGGCCGATCGAAGCCGCCTATCTTCAGGCCGTCGCCGCCTTCGCCGAGGACACCGGCATCGATCAATTGGCTGTCCGCGAGCCGCAGCTCGGCGGCTTCGCTCACTTCGGTCTGGAGCCACCGGTCGACGGCTACGGCCTGGCCGACCACTTTCCCGCCGGCCCCGCCGGGTTCCACGACGGTGCACTGGTGCCGATCGCCCTTGGCCTGGAACTCGTACGGGCCATGCTCCGCGACAACGGCGCCTGGTGCCGCTTGGAGGACGAGGGAGAGTTCACGGTGCACGTCGGCTGGGACCAGTACCTCTACCTCGGCAGCAGTCGGCCCTGCGAAGCCGCGCTGACCCGTGCCCGCGCGCTCGGCCTGTTCCCGGAACGCCTGGACGCATCGCCCTACGACTTCGCCCCCGACGATCCTGCCTACGTGCAGCGTCCGGCCGACGCTGACTTCTGGGCCCGCCTGCACTGGACCGTCAGCGCCCACCGTGCCGTGTTCCTGGAGGAGGTCTTCGCCGGCAACGCCTCCCGGTGGCACCGCCTGACCCGCGACAGCATCGAGACCGTGCGCTCCCGGCTGGTCCCACGCTCGCGGTTGGCGGTCTGGCCGGACCTGCTCACCGACGTCGCCACGGCCGTGGCCGCTCTGACCGACAAGGACTTGGTGGAGGTCGTCTGGGAGGACGAGGACGGTCAGATCACGAGCACGGTCGTGGATGAGACCCAGTTCGAGGAAGTGGCCTCCGAGCTCGCCGGCGCGCGTGCTGCCGGTGTCGTATCCCTGTCTGCCGGTGAGGATCTCCCGCTGTTCACCGCTGTGCTGCCGGACGGCGACGGGGTTCTGCGCGCTCGCTGGCAGACCGAACCGACGCCCAGCGACCGGGACTGGGCGTTCCTGAAGACCCTGCGGCGGGGCCAGGTCGTCACCGGCACCGTGACATCCGTCGCCAGCTTCGGCGTCACCTTCGTGGACATTGGCGGCTTCACCGCGATGATCAACATTCCGGAGCTGTCCTGGCGTCCCTTCAACCACCCGTCCGACATTGTCAGCGTCGGCCAGCAGATCACCGCCGAAGTCCTCGACGTCGACATGGTCTGGGAACGTGTGCCGCTGTCGCTGCGAGCAGCGCAAGAAGACCCGTGGCCACAGGTCGCGCAGCGGATCGGTCAGGTAGTCACCGGACCGGTCACCAACATCGTGCCGTTCGGCGTCTTCGTCCGCATCGAAGACCGAGAGGACGGCTTCCAGGGGCTCGTACACACCAGCGAGCTGGACCAGTCGCCGGAGGACGTCATGGAGGTCGGCGACGCCCTCACTGTGAAGATCATTGAGGTCGACATCGCGCGCCGTCGCATTTCCTTGTCACATACCCAGGCCCGTACAACCCGCTCTGAGGGCGGCATTGAGGCTGGATCGGCATGAGGAGTCAGGAGGCCGAGCTCGACCGGGACATAGCCGCGCTCTTGGCGGCCATGGCGTTTACCGAGATACGGCATCTGGCCGGGAGGCCACAGCGCGGGGAGCTGGACACCTCCCATGACGAGGTTCTGGACCGCATCAGGTTCCTGGCCAACTTGAGCCATAACCTTCCGGGTGTCGCACGGCCACGGGCCAGGAGGCCCTCCCGCCAGGGCAAGCCCATCGGGAGCTTCGATCAGGCGATGACCGAACGGCCGATGAGCTGGGTGTGGAATTCCGCCGGCCCGGACGCCCGTGCATGGATGCTGCGTCACATCGAACAGGCAGGCCGAAGCTGGACGCCACCCCCGCCGCTGCCGCAATCCCGGAGGGCCCCGTCGCCGATGACGCCGCGGCAACGGGTGGGCCTTCTGCTCAGACGCTGGCCGGTCATGACCCCTGCCGGGCGGCAGCCGCTACCCGCAGAAGCGAACGTTCTCAAGGCCCTCGACACCGAAGCGGTCTGTGCCTTGAACGACGAGGCCCGACGGCTTCGGCTCGGCCTGGGCGGTGGGGGATCGTGGTTCCGGTCCCATCTCGCCCCCGACGGCGTCCATTATTTGCTCCCGGATCCGGCGAACTACTACTGGCCCGGTACTCCGAACGGCCGCGGCGGCGAGATCGATTGGTGGCAGTGCGCAATGCTGCTGCAGATGTGCAACGGCGAGCAGGTCCGAGGCATGGTCGCCGTACTTCCGGAGACCTTCGTGGCATTGCCCTCGACACTGCTCCGGAAGGATCAGCTGCGACTCGTCCACCGAGTCCGCTCCATTGAGCGCGACACCTCCCAATGGGGCCGCGACCACGAGGCCGAATGCGCCCCGCAACCTTGTGGCTTCGTCCCCGAAGCAACCGATAGTGCCCCGACGACCACCTGACCGCAGCGTGGTTGCATCGCGACTGAGAGCTACTTTTCACTCGGCGGCAGCTTCGGGAATGCAGGGCCGAGGCAGCTGGCCAACGCGCTTTTACATGCCCACATACCCAGGGGGAATTATGAGGTGAAGCTGGGCCATCGAGTGCTTAGGCTCAGGGCCGTGGTTGATCAGATACAGAAGATCGTGACGGAGCTGCCGGATCTCGAAAACGTCACTGGCGTGTGGGCTGTGGCCGACGGGTGGGTCGCGCAAGGGGACGCTGTCTCCGCCGCTGACCTCGGTATCGCTCTCGCCAAGACGTACGGGTCCAGGGAGCAGATGTGGCAGTACAGAAGTGTCTTCGACCATGTGCTTCGGCTGCTGGCCACCACAGGCGGTTCTGGGAACGCCACCCAAGCAGTGCGGTTGGCCTCCTCAACGGCGGACACCAGCAGGGAACTGGACCGCTACGCTGCCTCGTTGCTGGCTTCCGGTCACGAGGCCACGGACCTGAGCGTGGCGTTCACAGGCCGTGCTTCGGAGGAGCTTCGAGCCTGTCTGGTCCACGAGCTGGTTCTCAGGGGTGTGGTCGTTGAGGAAATCCCGGCGATCGCGGGGTGGGCGGCGTCGCCGCATTGGAGTCATCACCCGTTGCGTTGGCTGCCCATGACACTGTCCCACGTCGAAGGATCTCTCGATCTACCGAGCTACAGCACCCGTGGCAGCAGTCACTCGATGCCGTACAAACCGTCCAAGAGCAGCAAACTGGCGGTGCTCGCCCACACGGACGTCCCGCCGTGGGTGGATGTGACGACAGAGGCGGTCGGCACTGCCATGGCCGCGGCCGTGGCGAACTGGGCCGAAGAGTCCAACGGGCGCATCGAAGCGAGAGCTTTCGACCTCGCCGCACCTCTGGACACCGCCTCGGTCATGAACGCGCTCCTGGCTCTGGGGCTGGATTGTCTGCGAGGCGTCGGGAAGAAGGCCCCCCTGTCCGTCGCGGTCCAGTCAGCGGCCCGGGTATGGCGAGTGCTCTTCGCGGCAGCATCCACCGGCGGGGCGTACAACTCCGGATCCCGCGGTGCTTACGGCCGCTTGGCGGCCTGGCAGTCCTTCGCCGCTCTGGCTGGATGCCCGGAAGGCGCTCCCTTCGACGAGGTGGAAGCCCGGGCAGCGGACTGCACCTGGTACGGCTTCGAGGCCAATACGAAGTGGTTCGAGCAGGTGGCCTGGGATGTCGGTCTCGCCGCTCTCACTCCAGACCGCCGACGACTGCTCGTGCTGGCTTCAACGGATACTGACTGAGGTGCCCGAAGCTCCCGCGTTCGGGAGCTGAAACGCCCAGCACCGCCTGGCTCAGCGGGTTCCCAGGGGGTCCGCCCGGCCGAGCAACTCCACAAGCGGGGTACCGGTCCGTGCAGCGACGACGCGGCGGGCGCGGAGCTGGGCGCGGGTCCGGGGGGCGGAATTTCGGATCCCGTCCGCAACCACACGGTTCGAAGCCGTCGTAGCGCAGTCCGGCGTTGAGAACTGCCGCGACGACCGACCATGCCTTCCGATTACTGCGGCGGGGCGGCGCGAAGTCGTGGCCGGCGCACAGCAACGGGCCTGAGCAGTGCGGGCACGAGTGTCCACCATCGCGAGGATGACGCTTGAAACTGACTCGGCACAAGACGCAGGCGTAGTGCAGCTTGTAGTGGGCGAAGGCGTATCGGCACACAGGCCGACTGTAGCGATGACACTTCGCCACCTACCAGGGGATTCCACATCTAGGGTGGTGTAGGAGACGCGTCTGCGCTTGTCGTCCGTCCCGCCACGACGCGGAACCCATGTGTAGGCCGGGGACTGCTCGGCTCCAAGCTCGGTGGGAAAGGGACATGCGAACGCGGAACGGCCAGAGGGCCACGATGCGCGGAATGCGCGAAGCCCCAGGCTGCAGCGTCGGCGTGTGACACCGAAGTCGGGAACCTACACCCTCCTCGTAGGGCCGCCGCGGGCCCCATGGGCTGCTCAGCGCCTCGTCTCGTACCTGGTCAGCACCACGCCGCCGGGAAACGTCCGGGTCTCCAGCAGGTCCAGGTCCATCCAGTCGTCCAGCGCGGTGAAGAACGGTGTGCCGCCGCCCACCAGGACCGGGTGGGTGGCGATCACGTACTCGTCGATCAGCCCGGCGCGCATGGCCGCCGCGGCGAGCGTCGCGCCGCCGATGTGCATCGGGCCGCCGTCGTCGGCCTTGAGCCGGGAGATCTCGGCGACCGCGTCGCCGGTGACCAGGCGGGTGTTCCAGTCGACTTCCTCGAGCGTCGAGGAGAACACCACCTTCGGGGTGTCCCGCCAGTTCCGCGCGAACTCGATCTCCGCCGCGGTGGCGCCGGGCTGCCGGTCGCCGGTCGGCCAGTAGGAGCTCATCGCCTCCCACATCTTGCGCCCGTACAGCGACAGGCCGGTCGCCTGCTCGTGCTCGAGCCACCACTGGAACAGCTCGTCGCTCGGCCCGCTCCAGCCGATGTCGTCACCGGCCGCGGCGGTGTAGCCGTCCAGGGTCAGGTTCATGCCGTAGACCAGTTTCCGCATGCCCCAGCCTTCCGTCCGTGGGTGCCCGGTGTATGGGACCCGCTCGGCGCGGAAAACTCATCGGCGCGACCCGCGCCGCCCGGGAATGGTCGCGGGAGCGGATCAACGGGTGGTGAAGGCCCCGCCGTTGACGTGCAGGGTCTGGCCGGTGATGTGCCGTGCGCCCGAGGAGGCGAGGAAGAAGGCGGTCTCGGCGATGTCCTCGGGAGTGCCGGGCCGAAGGTTGTGTGTCTCCTGGACCAGTGCGGCGTGCCGGGCGCCGGTCATACCACCGCGGAAGAAGTCCGTGCCGGTGACGTAACCGGGGGAGATCACGTTGCTGGTGACGCCGACCGGTGCGAGTTCCGCCGACAGTGAGGTGCTCCACGCGCCCAGGGCGGCCTTGGCCGCGCCGTACGACCCGCCGCGCCGCTCGGCGCCGATCGAACCGATGCTGATCACGGTGCCGCCATCGGTGAGCCGGTCGCGTACGGCGGCGGTCGTCAGCACGGCGCTGAGCAGGTTGCTGCTGAGGCTCGAACTCCACTCGGCGAGCAGGGACTCCAGCGGCGGGGCGCCGTCGGGGGCCGCCGCGGGCAGACCGCCGGCCGCGTTCACCAGGACGTCCACCGCGGCGAGTTGCCCGGCGAGCGCCGCGGTCCGCGCCGGGTCTGTCGCGTCGCAGACCACGCCGCGTACGCCCAGTTCCCGGGCGGTGCGCTCGACGCTGTCGGTGTGCCGCCCGGTCACTACGACCTCGCAGTGGTCGGCGGCGAAGCGCGCGGCGACGGCGCGGCCGATGCCGCTGCTTCCACCGGTGACGAGCACAGTACGGGTCAAGAGTCTGCTCCTCGCAGCAAAGGTGTGGCTTCCGAGCTGGTACGTTTAGAGCTAAACATAGTGGGTGTCGCAGCGGCAAGAGGGGAGGAGCCGGCCATGGCCGACCCGGACGTGGACGTGCCAGCGGAGGTCCATGCCGACGTGTACGTCTCAGGAGATCCGCCTCCCGGTGCGCCTCCGGGCGCCGCGCCGCCGTATCCCGCCGGCGCCATCGCCGCCGCCTGGCAGCGGGAGCGGCCCGGCACCCCGACCACGTCGATCGAGGTGGTCACGCCGATCTGGCGGCTGTCCAAGCTCTTCGCCGATGACCGCGCCCGGGTGCTGCGCGCCGCCGGAATCGACGCGGCGACCCTCGATCTGCTCTCCGTGCTCCGCCGCGCGGGACCGCCGTACACCCTCTCCACCCGCGAGATCGCCCGGCGCACCCTGGTCACGGCCGGTGCGGTGTCGCAGCGGGTGAACCGTGCGGAGGACGGCGGCCTGGTACGGCGCGGCGCCGCACCGGCCGGCGGCCGTACGGTGCTGGTCGAACTGACCGAAGAAGGGCACGCGCTGATCGAGCGCTCGGTCGACGCGGTGCTCGGGCGTGAGGCGGAACTCGTCACGGGCCTGTCCGCGAGCGAACGGGAGACGCTGGTAGGGCTGCTGGACAAGCTGTTCACGGATGTACGGGCACGGATGGGCTGAGGTCTCCGCGCCCGGGGCGCCGCCGTGGTGGGCGTGTTAGCCTCGCGCCGTGTCTCGTCAGTCCGTGCCTGTGTACCGGCAGTTGTCGACGGCGTTGCAGGGCCGGATCGACGCGGGAGAGTGGGGGCCGGGCGAGAAGCTGCCGTCCGAGCCGGAGCTGGTGCGGGAGTTCGGCGTCAACCGGTTGACGGTGCGGCAGGCACTCGACGAGTTGGAGCGCGCCGGGGCGGTGGCCATCCGGCACGGCAAGGGCACCTACGTGTCCGAGCCCGCCACCACGGTCGAGGTGACGATCGACCCGGGCAGCGAGCGGTGGGAGACCGCGGGCGGCCAGTGGGCGACGCGGGAGGACCCCGCGCCGTCGGTCGTCGAGCACGTCCTGTCCTTCGGCGACAGCAGCGACAGGGAAGCGGCCGGGCACATGGGGGTGGACCCGGGCGAACTGCTGCTGGTGCGCACCCTGCTGGAGGTGCGCGGCCTGGGGCCGGCGACGGCGCAGGCCGGGCAGGCGGTGCCGTGCGACTACTGGCTCGACCGGCGGCGCTTCGGCACGCTGCCGCAGCGCTGGGGGGACGGTCCTCACCTGGCGGTGGTGCTGGCGCGCGAGTACGGCGTGACCTGGGTCAATGACTGGCGGGGCTTCACGGCGGCGTCGGCGGGGCTGTTCGTCGCCGAGCAGCTCAAGGTGCGGGTGGGGACGGCCGTCATGGTCCGCGACGGGGTCAGCGTCGACCCGGACGGGACGCCGGTCTTCTACGTACGGCGCTACGCCCTCGGGTCCCGTTCGAAGTACGTGATGCGCTACCGCCCGCAGGAGGGGCGCGGCGGCGCCTGAATCGGCCCTGGTCGGGCCCGGAGGGCCACCCCAGCGTTCACACCTGCGTCGCCTCCGGGTCATCCGGTGCGCCCGGGGATCTCATCTAGATGAGTTGGGATCGCGGGGCACGGCAACCCACGGGCCGTGCCGCTCACGCTCGGCGTGGGCGCCCGCCCAGGTCGCCGCCTCCCCAAGGGGACGGCAGCCCCAGCCGAAAGACCCGAACACATGACTGAGGCTCACAACCGCGTCAACAGCCCGCGCACCAAGCGGGTCGCGCTGGCCGCCACCTCCCTGCTGGCCGCCGGAACCCTGCTGGGGACGTTCGCCGCGACGGACGCGGCCGCCGCCGCACCGGCTCCGACATCCGGGAAGGCTTCCGGGAAGGTCGCCGGAAACAACGCCGGGAAGCCCGCCGCCAAGGCAGTCCCCTTCACCGCCGCTTCCGTCACCGCGGGAAGCACCGTCGGCACCCTGAAGGTGTCGTGGGCCTCCAGCGCCACGCACGTCTCCGTGTACGCGGGTGCGACCGCCGACGCGCAGCGCACCCTGGTCGGCAGCGGCGCCGGAACCGCCACCCTGACCGTCTCCGGCGCGCACGGCAACTGGGTCCGGCTCGTCCCCTCCACCGGGGCCCCGCTGACCCTCACCATCCGCGACCTGGACCTCGCCAGCGACCCGAACCTGCGCGACGCCGGCGGCTACCGCACCACCGACGGCCACTGGGTCAAGATGGGCGCCGTCTACCGCTCCGCCGCGCTCTCCCTGACCCCGGCCGACGCCGTCGTCGTCAACACCTTCGGCATCACCCTCGACGCCGACCTGCGCACTCCCGACGAGGTCACGGCCGCCGCGGACGTCGTGCCGATCGGTGCGGCGTGGGAGGAGCTGAACATCAGCGGCACCCAGGGCACCGGCCTGCCCAGCGGCATCGACACCGAGGCCGCGGCCGAGAAGATGATGCAGGACGGCGAGGTCAGCATGGCCTCGTCGCTCAACGCCCGCACCGACTTCGGCAAGCTGCTCACCCAGATCGCCGGCAGCAAGGGCGCCACCCTGTACCACTGCTCCGCGGGCAAGGACCGCACCGGCTGGGCCTCCGCGCTGCTGCTGTCGCTGCTGGGCGTCTCGAAGTCCACCGTCACCGAGGACTACCTCCTCAGCAACACCTACTCCTTCGGCTCCGCCGCCACCCAGAGCGCGCTGAAGAGCATCTACGACGCGACGTACCAGGCCGCCATCGCCAAGGGCGCCACCTCCGCGGACGCCACCGCGGCCGCCCAGAACGAGGAAGCCGTCTACACTGCCTTCATGAAGGTCGAGACCTCCTACCTCGACGCCGGCCTCGACTACGTCACCGCCCACTTCGGCACCGTCGAGAACTACGCCACCACCCCCCTCGCCCACGGCGGCCTCGGCCTGACCCGCAAGAACCTCACCGCCCTCCGCACCCGCATGCTCACCTCCTGACCCAAAGCTCACCGCACCCCCGACCGGAAACCCGAAGGAAGGGTGCGGTGCGGCCGTCGGGGCAGCGCTTCACCACCCGCCACGGAATGATCGGGCCATGACCGAGATCGTCTTGATGTCCGACGCCAGGGTGGCCGCGGTGCCGCTCCAGGAGTGCGGTGAACCCCTCACCGACGTACGACGGAGCCCCGCACTTCTGGTCGACGAAAGGAAGCAGGACCCCGCGGGCGCCTTCGCCCACGTACGGCAGGGAGTGCTCGACAGGCTCCTCGACGCACAGGGACACCTGCCCCCGGGGATACGGCTGCTGTTCGTCGAGGGATACCGGCCACCGTCGCTCCAGCGCCGCTACTTCGACGCGTACGCGACGGACCTGCGGGCCGTGCACCCGGAGTGGTCCGCGGCACAGATCCGCTCGGCCGCCAGCCGCTACGTGTCCCCGCCGGAGATCGCTCCCCACAGCGCGGGCGCCGCCGTAGACGTGACACTCGCGGACGCCGACGGACATGAGCTCGACATGGGTACGCGTATGAACGCGACGCCGGAGGAGAGCGCCGGTGCCTGCTACACCGGGGCCGGCAACATCAGCCGGGAGGCGGCCTCGCGCCGTGAGCTGCTGGGCGCCGTGCTGACGGCTGCCGGGCTCGTCAACTACCCGACGGAGTGGTGGCACTGGTCGTACGGGGACCGGTACTGGGCCTTGCAGACCGGTGCGGGGGTTGCGTGCTTCGGAGCTGCCGAGCTCGGCTGATCGCGGTGGGGCGCCCCCGGCCGGGTGGGGGCGGGGGCGCCGGGAGGGGGTGGGGCTAGGTGGTGGTCCAGATGAAGGTGGCGGAGCCTGGGGTGGCGGTCGGGGTGCGGCCGGTGACGGTGACGGTGACGGTGAAGGTGCCGGGCTGGGTGGCGGCTCCGCTGAAGGTGCCGTCGGTGGAGAGGGAGATGCCCGGGGGCAGGCCGGTGGCGGTGTAGGTGGTGCCGTCGGTGTTCCTGCCGTACGCCCAGTCGACCTGCTGGTGCACCGGGCTGCTCATGCCGTACGGGTTGGGCAGGGACAGGGGTGTGGTGGCGGTTGCGGCCGGGGTGACGGTGGTCGGTACGTCGAGGGTGCCGGTCAGCGGCAGGTTCCGCGAGGAGTCGCCCACCAGGATCTGGTAGGAGCCCGCCGCGGTGGTCCAGTTGCCGGCCGAGGTGTTCCAGTAGGCGAGGTCGTGCGCGCTGACGGTGAAGGCCACCGTCTTGGACTGGCCCGGGTCGAGGGTGACCCGCTGGTACCCGCGCAACTGGTGCACGGGCTCACCGGTGGACGCCGGGTCCCCGACGTAGAGCTGCGCGACCTCCGTGCCGGCGCGCGACCCGGTGTTGGTGACCGTGGCGTGCACGGTCGCCGTCCCACCGCTCAGCGCCCCCACCTGGAGGCCGCTGAACCCGAAGGTGGTGTACGACAGGCCGAAGCCGAACGGGAAGAGCGGGGTGATGTTCTTCGCGTCGTACCACCGGTACCCGACGTCCAGACCCTCGCTGTACTGGACCTGCCCGTTGGTGCCCGGCCACTGCGCCGCCGTGTGCGCGGGCACGTCGGCCAGCGACTTCGGGAAGGTGACCGGCAGCTTGCCGGACGGGTCGACGTCACCGAAGATCAGCGCGGCCATCGCCGTGCCGATCTCCTGCCCCGGGTAGAAGCCCTCGAAGACGGCCGCGACTTGGTCGAGCCACGGCATGGTGACCGCCGAGTTGTCGTTGAGCACCACGATCGTGTGCGGGTTGGCCGCGGCCACCTCGGCGATCATGTCGTTGTCGCTGACCGAGCTGCCGCCGTTGTTGGGCAGGTCCAGCGTGGTGGTGTCGTGCTCCTCGTTCCCGTAGTTGTCCGACGCGTAGACGATCGCCACGTCCGAGCCACGGGCCAGCGCGACCGCCGAGTCGAGATCGGTCCCGTTGTCGTACTGCACCGTCGTGTCGGTGCCCGCCACCCGGTCCTGCATGCCGGTGATCGGCCAGACCGTGCCGGAACTGGTGGTGGTGGCGCTGCCGCCGCCGATGCTCTGCACTCCGGCGCCGCCGTCCCAGCCGATCACGGCGATCGACTTGGTGGTGGCGGTGGACAGCGGGAGGATGCCGTTGTTCTTCAGCAGCACCGCGCCCTCCTCGGCCCCCTGGAGCGCGACCTGCTGGTGGGCGGCGCTGGTGACGGTGGCGCCGGTCGAGCCGCTGGGCGCCTTGTCGAACAGCCCGAACGCGAAGTACTGCGTGAGCAGCCGGCTGGTCATCGTGCCGAGAGTTGCCTGGCTGACGGTGCCGTCGGCCACCGCCTGCGCGAGGAAGTCGGCGTAGAAGTAGCCGTTGGGCATCTCCACCGTCAGCCCCGCGTTCGCCGATTCCTGCGTCGAGTGCGTGCCGCCCCAGTCGCTGGTGACGAAGCCGCCGAAGTTCGCCTGCTGGTACAGGCCGACGTTCAGCAGCGCCGGGTTCTGGCAGGCCGGCACGTTGTTGACGACGCTGTACGCGCACATGGCCGCCGCGGGCGCGCCCTGCGCCACCGCCGCCTGGAAAGCGGGCAGGTACAGCTCCTGGAGGGTGCGGTCGTCGACGATCACCGTGCCCGCCGGGTTCTCGATGTTGTAGACGGCCACGTGCTTCATCTCGGCCATCACGCCCTGGCTCTGGATGCCCTTGATGTCGGCGGCGGCCATCTGCCCGTTGAGGTACGGGTCCTCGCCGAACGTCTCGAACGCGCGGCCCCAGCGCGGGTCGCGGACGATGTTCAGCGTCGGACCGAGCGCCACCTGCGCGCCCTTGCCCGCGAACTCGGCGCCGATCGCGGCACCGTACTGCTGCTCCAGCGCGGTGTCCCAGGTGGCCGCCGAGGCGTTCGCGGACGGCATCTGCGTCACGCCGCCGAGCCCATCGCCCACGCCGTGCGGACCGTCCTGGAGCCCGAGCGCGGGGATGCACAGCGACGGGATGCCGCTGATGTTGCCGATGTACGGCGAGGCGTTGTTGTTGCCGTGCAGGATCGACACCTTCTCGGCGTTCGTCATCTGCGCCATCACCTGCGCCACGCGGTCCGCGACCGGCGCCGTCGAGCCGACCCACGGGCAGTCGCCGTCTCCGCCGGTCGGCGGGGTGCCGGTACCGCCCGGGGTGAGGACGGTGAACTCCCAGAGGGAGTAGCCGTACTGGGTGGCGCGCTGGGTGCCGTACATGCGCACATAGCGGCCGGTGCCGCTGAAGGAGAGGTTCTCGGTGCCGCCGGCGCCGGTCGTGGTGGAGTACACCGTGTTCCACGTGGAACCGTCGTCGGAGAGCTGGATCTGATACGCCGTCGCGTACGCGGTCTCCCAGGTCAGTTGGGCGCCGCAGATGCTCTGCGAGGAGCCGAGGTCGACCTGGACCCACTGCGGATCGGCGGCCGCGCTGGACCACCGGGTGCCGGCGTTGCCGTCGAAGGCGGCTGCCGCGGGGGTGCCGGCGTTCTCGGTCGACGAGGCACTGGACGGCTTGCCGAGGGCCGCGTTCGTGTCGCCGCAGGACGTGGGCGGGGTGTCGTCGCCGGAGCCGTAGACCTGGAACTCCCAGAGGGAGTAGCCGTACTGGGTGGCACGCTTGGTGCCGTACATCCGCACGTAGCGGCCGGTGCCGCTGACGGCCAGGGTCTGGACGCCTCCGCTGCCGCTGGTGGTGGAGTACACATCGGTCCAGTCCGTGCCGTCCTGCGAGGTCTGGATCTGGTACGAGGTGCCGTACGCCGTCTCCCAGTTGAGCACGACCTGGGTGAGGGAGTGGCTGGCGCCCAGGTCGACCTGGAGCCACTGGGGGTCGGCGGCCGCGCTGGACCACCGGGTGCCGGCGTTGCCGTCGACCGCCGCGTTGGCGGTGAAGGCGTCCTGGACCGAGGAGGCCGTGGCCGGCTTGCCCTGGGAGAGCAGTTGGGGTGCGGCGGCCTGGGATGAGGCCGGGTTCAGCGAGAGGTACGCCGAGGCGATGAGCGCCAGGACGAGCAGGACGACACTCCGCGGAGAGCGTCGGAAACGTTTACGGGCCGGATAGGAGAGCCCTCTTGGGGTGACCCTCATGTGTACTCCTGGATGTCGGGTGACGGCACGCGCGTTGGGGGGACCGACAGGTGGCGCGGAGCGCGGACATGGCGCGGTGAGAGCGCTCTCGGGCCGACGTGATGGTCACGCCGGGCTGTGGGAGGTGTCAACCGTTCCGACACGTAAGGCCGGAGGGATTCCGGCGGTCCGTACGGGGTGGTCGTGGTGGGTGGGCGCCGGCGCCCCTGCCGTCCGCCTCCCGGGGGTACGGTCGGTGCGGATGTCGATCAGCGGTAGTGCCGGGCGGAGCTCGGCAGAAGGGCAGGGGGCACGTGGTGACGACCGACTCTCCGCAGGCGTACGGGGGCGAGCTGCTGCCCACCACGATGCGGGCGCTGATGCACCGGGTCGCGGTGGAACAGGCCAGGGGCCGTACGCCGTCGCTGATCGGCGGGGTGGTGCGGGACGGAGCGCTGGTGTGGAGCGGCGCGTGCAGCATGGTCGAGGGGCACGCGCCGGACACCGACACGCAGTACCGGATCGGGTCGTTGACCAAGAGCTTCGTCGCGGTGCTGGTGATGCGGCTGCGCGACGAGGGCAGGTTGGCGCTCACCGACCCGCTGGAGAAGCACCTGCCGGGCACGGCGGTGGGCGGAGCGACGATCGGCCAACTGCTCGCGCACACCTCGGGTATCGCCTCCGAGACACCCGGTCCGTGGTGGGAGCGCACCCCGGGCGACCTGCGGCCGGAGCTGGCGGACGTACTCGGCGAGACACCCGTCAAGCATCCTGCGGGGCGGCGGCACCACTACTCCAACCCCGGTTTCGCGCTGCTCGGAGCGGTGGTGGCCCGACTGCGGGACCGGCCGTGGGGAGACGCCCTCCAGAGCGAAGTGCTGGACCCGCTGGGGATGGGCCGGACCGGGCTGCTGCCGCAGCAGCCCGCGGCGGGCGGGTTCGCCGTGCACCCGTGGGCCGATGTGATGGTGCCCGAGGCGGTGCAGCAGACCGGACTGATGGCGCCGGCCGGGGAGTTGTGGTCGACGGTCGACGACCTCGCCCGGTGGGCGGCGTTCCTGGCCGGTGGTCGGGACGGGGTCCTGGCCGAGGCGACCGTGGCGGAGATGCGAGTCCCGGCGGCGCCTGCCGAGGCGAGTGAGCCCGGCGCCGGGTACGGCCTCGGCATTCAGATCACGCGGCACCACGGCCGTACCCTGATCGGCCACACCGGCTCGATGCCGGGCTTCCTGGCGACGGTGTGGGTGGACGTGGAGGAACGGCTCGGCGCGGTCGCACTGACCAACGCGACGTCGGGGCCCGCCGTGAGCGGCCTCGCGGCCGACCTGTTGACGATCACCGCGGACGCCGAACCCGCCTTCCCCGCGCCGTGGCGGCCCGCCGACTCCCTCGACGCCGCGCTGCTCGAACTGGCCGGCGCCTGGTACTGGGGCACCCGCGGGTACGGGCTGCTCGTCCACGCCTCCGGCGACGTGGAACTGCGGCCGCTGGTCGGCCAGGGCCGCGGGACGGTGTTCCACGTGGAACCGGACGGTACCTGGACCGGGCAGGACGGCTACTACGCCGGCGAGACGCTTCGGGCGGTGCGGCGGGACGACGGCACCCTCAGCCATCTCGACGTGGGGTCGTTCGTGTTCACCCGGGAGCCCTACGACCGGCAGGCACCGGTACCGGGCGGCTTCCCCGGCTGGAGCTGACGGCGGACACGGCGGCGACGGGCGCCGACAACTGACACGGCCGGCAGAGGACGGGGGCTGGTCACGCGGAGTGTTCCACGTGGAACACTGGCGGGACGACAAGGGGGCAGGATGGCTCGGCTGCACATATTCGACATGGACGGCACACTGATGCCCGGCACCTCCGCCGGCATGGAGATCGCCCGGCAGATCGGCATGACGGCCGAGTTCCGAGAGCTGGACCGCGCGCTGGGCAGCGGTGAGATCGACTCGCCGCACTTTGCGCGACAGGCCTACCGGATGTGGTCCGTGCTCACGGAACGTCACGTGGCGACCGCCTTCGCGGGTGCGCCGTGGCTGACGGGGATTCGCGAGGTCTGGGCCGACATCACCGCCCGCGGCGACCACTGCGCGGTGGTGTCGCTCTCGCCGGACTTCTTCGTGACCCGGCTGCGGGCGTGGGGCGTCCACGAGGCGCGGGCCTCGGTCTTCCCGACCTTCCCCTTCGCGCCGGACGCCATCCTCGACCTGTCGGGCATCCTGATGCCCGAGTCCAAGGTGGCCATCGCCGACGAGCTGTGCGCCCGCTACGGTGTCCGCCGCGACGACTGCGTGGCCTACGGCGACTCGCTGTCGGACACCGCGCTGTTCGGCGTGGTCCCGCTCTCGGTGGCCGTCAACGGGGATGATCACGTCAGCGGACTGGCCACGCACGCGTACACCGGCAGCGACCTGCGCGAGGCGTACGCGCTGGTGGCGGAGGCCTGACCGCCGCCCTCGCCGGAACGACCGGGGGCGGGGGCCTTGCGGGGGCGGGCAGACGGACCGGGGCCCCGGGCGTGGCGCCTCAGCAGCCCAGGTCGGGGCCGAGCAGCCCGAGCACCCCTTCGATGTTCGCGTCCAGGTAGTGCCGCAGGGTCAGCGGCACGATCTCCACGGAGGCCAGTCCCATCCGGGTGAACGGCACCCGCACGATCTCGTAGCTGCCGCACGGCTCGTCGATCTCCGGGCCGTGCCGCCGGTCCAGGTCCATCGACTCCAGCCGGCAGACGAAGAAGTACTGCACCTTGACGCCGTGCGAGCCGTTGGCCGCGATGTGCTCGACGGTGTCGACGAAGGCGGGCACCGGGTCGGTGATCTTCCCGCCGAGTTCCTCGTCGATCTCGCGGTGCAGCGCGCCGAGCACGCCGGTGTCGTCCTCCTCGACACCGCCGCCGGGAGTGAGCCAGTAGGGGGCGAGGCCGGGCTTGGTCCGCTTGATCAGCACCAGCCGGTCGCCGTCGAGGATGATCGCGCGGGCCGTGCGTTTGACCACCGGCCGGGTGGAGGGGAGTGGGAGCGTGTCCGGAGGCATGCCTGAGATCTGCCGCGACCGGACGCCGGGCAAACGTGGCGCCGCCGGGGAAATCACGGCCGGCACGTCGACCCCGCGGCTCTACCGGCCGCGCGCGGCCTCGTCGAGGGCGCGGCGCACGTCCGCGACGATGTCGTCAGGGTCCTCGACGCCCACCGAGAAGCGGACGAAGCCCGGGGCCACCGCGTCCCCGCCCCAGCGGGCCCGGCGCTCGGCGGTGCACTGCACGCTGCCGAAGCTGGTCGCCTCCGAGGTCATCCGCAGCGCGCCGAGGAAGCGCTCCGCGTGCTCCCGGTCGGGCAGCGTGAAGGACACCACGCTGCCGAAGCGGCGCATCTGCGTCACCGCGACCGCGTGCGAGGGGTCGCCGGGCAGCCCCGGGTGCCGTACCCCCGACACCTCGGGCCGCTCCAGCAGGGCGCGGGCCAGCGCCAGCGCGTTGGCCGCCTGGCGGTCCACCCGCAGGGCGAGCGTGGCCAGGGAGCGGTGCGCGAGCCATGCCTCCATCGGCCCCGGGATGGCGCCCACGGTCTTGCGCCACTTGCGGACGGAGTCGGCCAGTTCGGCGCTGCGCGTGGTGACGTATCCCATCAGCAGGTCGCCGTGGCCGTTGAGCGCCTTGGTGCCACTGGACACGGAGAAGTCCGCGCCCAGTTCGAGCGGCCGCTGCCCCAGCGGCGTGGCCAGTGTGTTGTCGACGGCGACCAGGACGCCCGCCGCGTGGGCGGCGCCGACCAGCCGCCGGACGTCGCACACGTCCAGCTCCGGGTTGGACGGGGTCTCCAGCCACACCAGCCGGGCGCCGTCCAGCAGCGGCAGCTGCGCATCACCGGCGGTCGGCGCCATCCGCACCTGCACGCCGTACGACTCCAGGCGCTCGACCAGGGCGCGCGTCGTCTGGTAGCAGTCCGACGGGAGGACGACCGCGTCCCCGGCGCGCACCTGCGACAGCAGCACCGCCGAGATCGCCGCCATGCCGGAGGCGAAGGAGAGCGTGGTGGCGTCCGGGTCGCCGGGCGCCTCCAGCTCCGCGATCGCCTGCTCCAGCAGGTCCCAGGTGGGGTTGTCGTCCCGGCCGTAGGCGTACGGACCGGTGGGCTCACCGGGCAGGTGGTAGTGCGAGACGAACACCGGACCGGGCAGCGACGGTTCGTACGGCCTGGCCTCGGGGCGGCCGGCGTGCACACTCCGGGTGCTGTCGCCGATGTCCCCCGCCGCCTGCTGCGCCGTGCTGTCCTGCGTCATCCGGCCCTCGTCCTCCGTGTCCGTCGTCCCCGCGGGTTCGTCCGCGTGCTCGTGCTCGGTCGCCCTGCGCTCAGTCGTCCTCGTCCGGGAGGACCAGGTGCATCGCCCAGGCGACGATGCTGACGATCAGACCGCCGAGCACCGCGGTCCAGAAACCGTGCACATGGAACTTCAGGCCGAGGTGGCCGGCCAGCCATGAGGTCAACAGCAGCATCAGCGCGTTCACCACGAGGGTGATCAGGCCCAGGGTGAGGATGAACAGCGGAAACGACAGCACCTTGACGACCGGCTTCACCAGCCAGTTCACCACGCCGAAGACGAGGGCGACGAGTATGAGCGTCAGTGCTTCGCGCCACACCGAGTGGCCGGTGAGCGTGATGTCCTTGAGCAGCCAGACCGCAACCCCCAGGGCCGCGGCATTCGCCAGGGTCTTGACGAGGAAATTCTTCATGGTGAGATCGTCGCAGGTCTGATCATCAGGACAAGAGACGCGACGGAACCGTGGCCGTACCGCAGCGGAGGAGCGAAAAATGAAGGTGTTCCGGCTCGACGACCTGGACGCGGAGCGTGCCGCGAACCAGGGCGCCTACCTGCGCTTCCTGCGGGAACGCACCATGTCGGCCGGGCTCTACGCGCTCGACGCCGGCCAGAGCGACCCGCAGCAGCCGCACGAGCAGGACGAGGTCTACCTCGTGGTCAGCGGCCGCGGCGCGATCACCGTGGGCGAGGAGACCACCGCGGTCGCGCGCGGCAGCGTCGTCTACGTGCCGGCCCGGACCCCGCACCGCTTCCACCACATCACCGAGGACCTCAGGGTCATGGTGGTCTTCTCGCCCCCGGAGCCCTAAGGGTCCGATCAGGGTCGGATGGGGCCTTCCCGGCCTTCGCCGGGGCCCTTCGTGGACCTACAGTCGGAGTACGGCACGCAAGCGGCACCGCGCCGCGACACCGGGGAGCGGAGTGCGCCCCGCACAGTGACCTAGGAGCGAGAGAGCGTCATGAAGAGTCTGCTGAAGAGCCTGCCCTGGTGGGTCAAGTGGATCGGCATCCCGGTCATCGCCCTGGTCGTGTTCGGCACGCTGATCGCGAGCCTGGTGAGCTTCGTGATCGGCCTGCTGTTCAAGGTGTTCGTCTTCGTGGTCCTGGTCGCCGCGCTGGTGTTCGTGGTGAAGCGGGTCACGTCCGGTGGCTCCGGCAAGAAGCGCGACTGGTGATGTCGGCCTCCCGGCGGCCGAGGCCGGGACGGTACCTCGCGGACCGGTGAACGGCTCGGGCCGTTCGCCGGTCCGCTGCTCATTTCTTCCGGCGGTGGCTGTGGCCTGCACTGGAGGGACGGGACTGGCCGGGGAGCGCCGCCGACGGGTCGCCCGGACCGGGCCGCGGCCCGCCCCTACCGCCCCGGTCACCGCGGTCCGCGCTGACCACCAGGGCGGCCAGCGCCGTCGTCAGCGGCACCGACGCGACCAGGCCGATGCTGCCGACCAGGGTGCGGACGATCTCCTCGGCCACCAGTTCGCTGCTCGCCACCTGGAACACCCCGCTGCGGGCGATGGAGAAGAGCAGCAGCAGCGGCAGGGCGGCGCCCGCGTACGCCATCACCAGGGTGTTGACGACCGAGGCGATGTGGTCGCGGCCGATCCGCATCCCGGCCCCGTACAGCTTGCGCCAGTTCGCCGTCGGGTCGGCGTCCTTCAGCTCCCAGACGGCCGCGACCTGGGTGACGGTCACGTCGTCGAGCACCCCGAGCGAGCCGATGATCACTCCGGCCAGCAGCACCCCCTTGATCTCGATGCCCGGGTAGAGGGTGTGGATCAGCCCGGTCTCGTCGGAGGTGTTGCCGGTCAGGTGGGCCCAGCCGATGAAGACCGAGCCGAGCGCCCCGATCAGGAACAGCGAGCAGAGTGTGCCGAGCACCGCCACGGACGTCCGCGCGCTGACCCCGTGGCACAGGTACAGCGCGATGAGCATGATCGCGCTGCCGCCGACCACCGCGACCAGCAGCGGGTTGTCGCCGCGCAGGATCGCCGGGAGGATGAACAGCGTCAGGACCGCGAACGAGATCGCCAGCGCGACCAGCGCCATGATGCCGCGCAGCCGGCCGACCAGGACCACGACGAGCGCGAACGCCAGCGCGAGCAGCGCGATCGGCATGCCGCGGTCGACGTCGGTGACCGAGTAGCGCAGGTTCTTCGGGGCGTCCGGGGCGTAGGCCAGGACGACGCCCTCGCCCTTGGTGTAGCGGCGGGTCTGGTCGGGCTGCACGATCTCGGTGAACTTCGTGCCCCGGTCCGGGCCGGACATCACCTCGATCGTCGCCTTCTGGCAGGCGTCACTTGACGGGGCCGCGGTGGACGAACCGCCCGCCGCCGTACCCGACGTGCCGGTGGAACTGCTCGAACCGTCGCCCGTGCCGTCGGTGTTGGGCAGGGCGCCGGCCTGTTTGCAGGACACGTGCACGAGTTGGACGACCTTGCCCGGCCGCGTCTGCTGGTCGAAGCCGACGCCGCTGCGTGCGTGCGACGGCGCGCCGCCCGGCCACAGCAGCACCATGCCGGCCACCACCGCGGCCGCGAACGGCACCAGTACGGCCGCGATCACCTTCCGCAGATGTCGGGAGACCGGCGGCACCGGGCCGTGCGCGTGCCCGTGGCTGTGGCCGTGCCCGTGCGGTGCGGCGGGATGCGGGCCGTGCTCGCCGGCCTGAGGGGAGTCCACGCACCGATCATCGCAAGGGCCCCTGGTGGATGTCCGCACCCAGCGGCTACCGTTGGCAGCACCTTTGCAAACGCGGGAGCTCGGAGCACCGGGCTGAGAGGGCGCTGACATCGCTTCGGGCGAGCGCTGCGCCGACCGCTGAACCTGTTACCGGGTAATGCCGGCGTAGGGAGTAGGTCTCACATGACCATGCAGGATGCGCACGCGCGGGAAACCGGCTGGCACAAGTCGTACCTCACCGGTCCCAGCGGAACCCGACCGGACCTGCGGGTACCGGTCCGCCAAGTGCACCTGACCGACGGCCGCGACGTGACGCTGTACGACACGTCCGGCCCGTACACCGACCCGTCGGTCGACACCGACGTCCGGCGGGGCCTGGCGCCCCTCCGGGAGCACTGGATCGTCGCCCGCGGCGACACCGAGGAGTACCCGGGCCGCCCGGTCCGGCCGGAGGACGACGGGCTCAGGCACACCGCACCACGCGGCGGCCTGCGCAACCTCGACGCGGTCTTCCCCGGCCGGCCCCGGCTCCCCCGCCGCGGACGGTCAGGCCGGCCGGTCACCCAACTCGCGTACGCCCGGCGCGGCGAGACCACTCCGGAGATGGAGTTCGTCGCGCTGCGCGAGAACGTGCCGGTGGAGACGGTGCGCGCGGAGATCGCCGCGGGCCGGGCGGTGCTGCCGGCCAACGTCAACCACCCCGAGATCGAGCCGATGATCATCGGCAAGCGGTTCCTGGTGAAGGTCAACGCCAACATCGGCAACTCCGCGGTCACCTCCTCCATCGAGGAGGAGGTCGAGAAGATGACCTGGGCGACGCGCTGGGGCGCCGACACCGTGATGGACCTGTCGACCGGGCGGAACATCCACACCACCCGCGAGTGGGTGCTGCGCAACTCCCCCGTCCCCATCGGCACGGTGCCGCTCTACCAGGCGCTGGAGAAGGTGGACGGCCGCGCCGAGGAGCTGAGCTGGGACGTCTACCGGGACACCGTCATCGAGCAGGCCGAGCAGGGCGTCGACTACATGACGGTGCACGCGGGAGTGCTGCTGCGGTACGTGCCGCTGACCGCGCGCCGCAAGACCGGCATCGTCTCGCGCGGCGGGTCGATCATGGCGGCCTGGTGCCTGGCCCACCACCGCGAGAACTTCCTCCACGAGAACTTCGAGGAGCTGTGCGAGATCCTCGCGTCGTACGACGTCACGTTCTCGCTCGGTGACGGGCTGCGGCCCGGCTCGATCGCCGACGCCAACGACGAGGCGCAGTTCGCCGAACTGCGCACGCTGGGCGAGCTCAACACCGTCGCGAAGCGGCACCACGTGCAGACCATGATCGAGGGCCCGGGCCACGTGCCGATGCACAAGATCAAGGAGAACATCGACCTCCAGCAGGAGATCTGCGAGGAGGCGCCGTTCTACACCCTCGGCCCGCTGACCACCGACGTCGCACCCGGCTACGACCACATCACCTCGGGCATCGGCGCCGCGATGATCGCCTGGTGGGGCACCGCGATGCTCTGCTACGTCACCCCGAAGGAGCACCTCGGGCTGCCGGACCGCGACGACGTCAAGACCGGTGTGATCACCTACAAGATCGCCGCGCACGCCGCTGACCTCGCCAAGGGGCACCCCGGCGCCCAGGAGTGGGACGACGCGCTGTCCGACGCGCGCTTCGAGTTCCGCTGGGAGGACCAGTTCAACCTGGCCCTCGACCCCGACACCGCCCGCGCCTTCCACGACGAGACGCTGCCCGCCGAGCCGGCCAAGACCGCGCACTTCTGCTCCATGTGCGGCCCGAAGTTCTGCTCGATGAGGATCTCGCACGACATCCGGCGCACGCACGGCGGCGGGGAGCCTGTCACCGGACCGGGCGCCGAGGCAGGCAGCGAGGAGGAGGTCCGGGCCGGAATGGCCGCCAAGTCCGCGGAGTTCGCCGCCGCGGGCAACCGAGTCTACCTGCCGATCGCGAACGGGCCGGACCCGGCCTCGGCTAGTTGACGGTCCGGCCGACGTTGGGTGCGACCGGCGGCGGCCAGCCCACGGTGGAGAAGCTGTGCCACAGCCCCGGCGTCTCGGCGGTGCCCGCGCTGAAGGTGGTGGGCAGGTAGGTGCTGGGGCGGCCGGACGGGTCGTCGCAGTCCAGGCCCTTGTGCAGCCAGATGTCGACGCCGGTGTTGTTGGTGACGTGGTCGACCCCGCTCGGGGCGAAACGGTGGCAGGCGCCGTTGCCCTGGGCGGGGTTGGCGATGGTCTGGCTGAAGTGGAGGCCCCGGGTGCCGGTCACCTGGCCCGCGGACGAGTCGGAGCAGCCCGCCACCGCGACGGCGAGCGGGACGGTCGTGAGCAGAGCAGCGAGCGTACGGCGGCGGACGCGCATGGGCCTCTCCCGTTCTGACCAGGTACGGGAGCAGTCAAGCAACGGCGGACGCCCACCGCGAGCTGGGACGGCCATCCGTGCGGGCTCCCGAGCTCACACCGGCGGCCGCCGATGGGCCGTCCCGCGGCTCGGGTGCTGCGGGGAGGAGAAGTCCGGCCGGGTGTAGCCCAGGTGCGGCATGCGCGGACCCGTGGTGGGCGCGGCGGGCGGCGGCACGACGGCCCGCCCGGCCAGCGCGTCGTCGAGAAAGGGCAGCAGCCCGCGGTCGAGCAGGGCGCGCTGCCACGCGTCTCGGGCCCCGGCGACCTCCGGCGGGAGCGAGTCGGGCGCGTCCCGGATCGCGGTGGAGCCGTCGCGCAGCGCGGTGATCAGCAGGCCGATGCCGCCGAGCACGATCGAGGCGGCGGTCACCGCGGCGAAGAACCAGCCCGCGGTGCGCAGCGGCGCGGCGATCCCCGGCTCCGGGGACACCGCCTGGAGCGCGTATCCGATCAGCAGGAAGATCAGTGCCGCGGCGCCGGCGAGCAGCGGTGTGAGCACGGCCAGCACCGCGAGGAAGCCGGCGCCGGAGCCGGCGCGGTCCGCGACGCCCATCGCCGCGTAGCTGAACGCGCGGCTGTCGCGGGCGCGGGCGGACTCGCGTACCGCCTCGCGGCTGTCGGCCCGGACCCGGCGGTACGCCTCGTACTCCTCGGCGGCCCGGGCGCTGATCGACTCGGCGGCGGCGAGCGCCATGGTGCGCAACTGCTCGGCGTTCAGCGGGGCGCCGGGCGCGCGGTCATCGGCCCCCTGGGCCTCGACGCCGTCCAACGCGATGCGCAGCGCCTCGTCGAGGACGTGCTCGAAGTCCGGGCGGTCCTCGGTGAGCAGGTGTGGAGCGCTGGTCATGTGCATCCCCCGATGCTCCGACTCTCCGCGTGCGGCCGGTGTTCCACGTGGAACATCCGCCTTCTGCCGGATACCCGGAGAGCGGTGGGACTACGGATACAGCCGATGGTAGGGCGGTACCCGGGGCCTTGACAGGGCGCAACCAGGAAATGTGGAAGCTATCCCACCAGCGGGAGTTGGGCAACGAGCAACCGGCCGTCCATCGTGACGCCGCCGTCCATCGCGACCGCGAGGTTCTCCGCGTAGACCATGGGTCCCTGGACCACGGGCGCGGCCGACTCGCCGTCCGCGAGCGGTTCCCCGCCCTCGCCGAGCAGGTAGGGGATCGGGCTGTGCCCGTGGACGACCCGCTCGCCTCCGTAGGTGCCGAGCATCTCGCGGGCCGCTTCGGCGCCGCCGTCGCCGCGGAAGGCGAACCGCTTGGTGAACTTGCGGAACAGGTCCCAGCATTCGTCGGCGTCGGCGCGCTGGAGCACACCGGTGACCGCGTCGTTCATCTCCTCGATGCTGCGGCCGTAGTCGAGGTAGGCGGTGGTGTCGGAGTGCAGCAGCAGGTGGCCGTCGGTGAGATGGGCGGCGTCGAGCCGGGAGATCCAGGTCAGGTGCCGGTCCTCCAGCCGCTCCATGTCCGACGGCTGGCCGCCGTTGAGCCGCCAGGCGGCGAGGAAGGAGGCGGTGCCCCCGGTGGAGTTGACCGGGGTGTCGCCGAACCGGTGGGCGCCCAGCAGCAGCAGTTCGTGATTGCCCATCAGCGCGCGGCAGTAGCCGCCGGCCGCCGCGGCCTCGGCGGACAGCTGCATCACCAGCTCGATCACGCCGATGCCGTCCGGGCCGCGGTCGGTGAAGTCCCCGAGGAACCACAGCCGGGCGCTGCCCGCCGACCAGTGGCCGTCCTCGTCGACGAGCCCCGACTCCCGCAGGGCGGCGAGGAGTTCGTCGAGGTAGCCGTGCACGTCACCGACCACGTAGAGCGGGCCGGGGCGCTCGCCCGGCAGCGCGGCGTCGCCGATCACCGGCAGGTCGTGGGCGGTGGGGGTGTAACCCGGCGGCACCAGCGGGGTGTCGGGGCGGGTCGGTTCGTAGCCGGGCGGAGCCGCGACCGGTGCCGGGGCGGCAGGGGCCGCGGGCGGCGGTGCTCCCTCGTAGCCGGCCGGGGCCGGCTGGTAGCCCGGTTCGTACCCGGCGGACGGCTGGAAGTCGGGCGCCGTCCCGTAGCCGGGCGCGGGCTCGTACCCGGTGTCGGGCTCATGCCCCTGACCTGCCCCCTGAGTCATCGACCCCTCCACGCTCGCGCCGCCATCCGCCCATCATAGGAATGCGGCTGGCGCGTTGTGACATACCCAGGCACCTCGTTTTCGTGGGCCTCGGACAAACCGCCACGTAGTCACCCGGCCGGGCGTGTCGGATCACGGCTGATCACGCCTCCCCGCGGGCCGGGCCGCGCGGCGGGCTGACGGTGGTGCGGTGCGCCCGCCGCTGCGAGGACGCCCGCACGATCAACTCGGTGGGCATGACCTGCTGTACGGGGTGGCTGGGTCCGATTCCCTCGATCGCGTCGATCAGCAACTGGACGACGGCGGTGCCGATCCGCCGGGGTTGCAGCGACAGCGTGGTGATCGGCGGGTCGGTGCCCGCGTAGCCGCCGCTCTCGCTGCAGCAGACCAGCAGCAGGTCGTCGGGGACGCGCAGGCCGTAGCGGCGGGCGGCGGCGAGCAGGTCGGTGCCGTTGGGGTCGAAGAGGCCGTGCACGGCGTCCGGGCGGTCCGGGCGGGCGAGTAACCGGTCGGCGGCCACGGCCCCGGCGCACGGGTCGTGGGCGGGGTACGCCTCGTACACCGGCTCCTGGCCGACGCGTTCGCACCACTCCAGGTAGGCGGTGGTGGACAGCCGGGTGTACGTGTCGGTGCTGGTGCCGGTGAGCAGGCCGATCCGCCGGGCCCCGGCCGCGGACAGGTGGTCGAGGATGCCGAGGACGGCCTCCTCGTGGTCGTTGTCGACCCAGGCGTGCACCGGCAGGCTGCCGGCCGGGCGGCCGTCGCTGACCACCGGCACGCCCTGCCGGACGAGTTCGGCCACCAGCGGGTCCTGGTCGGACGGGTCGATGACCACGGTGCCGTCCAGCGCCACGTTGCCCCACACGTCGTGCCGGGAGGACGCGGGCAGGATGACCAGGGCGTAGCCGCGGGCCAGTGCCGCGGAGGTGGCGGCTCTGGCCATCTCCGCGAAGTACGCGAACTCGGTGAAGGTGAACGGTTCTTCGCCGTATGTCGTCACTGTCAGGCCGATCAGGCCCGATCTCCCGGTGCGCAGCGTGCGGGCGGCGGCCGACGGGCGGTAGCCCAGCCGGTCGGCGACCTCGCGGACGTGGCGCCTGGTGCTGTCGGGCAGTCGGCCCTTGCCGTTGAGCGCGTCGGAGACAGTCGTGATCGAGACACCGGCGGCGGCGGCGACGTCTCTGATCCCCGCGCGTTCCAGCCGGCGTCCGACGGGGCGGCTCGCCTGGTGATTCCCTGCTGCTGTCATGGCGAGCCGATAGTAGGGCGGCACTGGTCCGTACGGCTTCCGGCGACGTGGCCCCCGTGCAGAACAGTTTCTGCAAGATCGAAAGCCGTATGCGAGGTGGAATATGCAGGCGGCAGGGCGGTCGGTCGAGGCGGATGGCGGCCGCGGGCGGCCTTCGCCCGGCCATTGGCCCGCCGCTATCGACCTCGGCAACTCACTCCTACGGGGGACGTGCGCCAGGGCGCGCACTACCAGCGCACTTCGCGGCGGCACGCACCTGCCGGGTGGTGCGGCCGCCCTCGTAGGGTGGGCGCATGACCACCCCGAAGCTGCGCGCGGAACTGGACGGCATCCCGACGTACAAGCCCGGGCGACCCCCGGCAGCGGCGGAGGGCGGCGCGTCGCGGCCCGCCTTCAAGCTGTCCTCGAACGAGAACCCGTATCCCCCGCTGCCCGGCGTCCTGGAGGCGGCGGCCACCGCCGCGGCCTCCTTCAACCGCTACCCCGACCTGTCCTGCGCTGCGCTGACCGCGGAGCTGGCGACGAGGTTCGACGTGCCGGCCGGGCACCTCGCCACCGGCACCGGATCGGTCGGCGTGGCCCAGCAACTGCTGCAGATCACCTCGGGGCCGGGCGACGAGGTGATCTACGCCTGGCGCTCCTTCGAGGCGTACCCGATCGTCACCCAGATCAGCGGTGCCCGGGCGGTGCAGGTGCCGCTGGACGCGGCGGAGGTGCATGACCTGGACGCCATGGCGGACGCGATCACCGAGCGGACCCGGCTGATCTTCGTCTGCAACCCGAACAACCCGACCGGGACCGTGGTGCGCCGGGCGGCGCTGGAGCGCTTCCTGGACCGGGTGCCGTCGGATGTGCTGGTCGTCCTGGACGAGGCGTACCGGGAGTTCAACACCGACCCCGACGTGCCCGACGGCGTCGACCTGTACCGGGACCGCTCCAATGTCGCGGTGCTTCGCACCTTCTCCAAGGCGTACGGCCTGGCGGGCCTGCGGATCGGCTTCGCGATCGCGCACGACCCGGTGGCCGAGGCGCTGCGGAAGACCGCGGTGCCGTTCGGGGTGAGCCAGCTCGCGCAGGACGCGGCGATCGCCAGCCTGCGGGCCGAGGCGGCGCTGCTGGAGCGGGTCGAGGGACTGGTCGCGGAGCGCACCCGGGTCGCCGCGGCCCTGGCCGGCCAGGGCTGGACGGTGCCTGAGACGCAGGCGAACTTCGTGTGGCTGCGGCTGGGGGAGCGCACCGGGGACTTCGCGGCGGCCTGTGAGCGGGCGGGCGCGACGGTGCGGCCGTTCGCGGGCGAGGGGGTGCGGATCACCGTCGGGGAGACCGAGGCGAACGACATCGTGCTGCGGACCGCGGAGGAGTTCCGCAAGGAGCTGTAGCGGTTCGCCCGGGTCCCGGTGCCGCGTCCTGGCACCACGTCCCGACACCGGCCCCGGGCAGAAAGTATGCTGACCTGCCGATTCGCCCCCTCTCACCCCCCCGGTAGAAGGGGGCGAACGCATGTGCGCGATACTGCTTGTGAATGAGTTCACGTTCACAAGCAGAACGCGTATCGGCAGCAAAGGAGACGTATCGTGCAGCTCGCACTGGAGCCACTGAGCGTCGCCAGGTGGCAGTTCGGCGTGACGACCGTCTACCACTTCCTCTTCGTCCCCCTGACGATCTCGCTCTCCGCGCTCACCGCCGGACTGCAGACCGCCTGGGTGCGCACCGGCAAGGAGAAGTACCTCGGGGCCACCAAGTTCTGGGGCAAGCTCTTCCTGATCAACATCGCCATGGGCGTCGTGACCGGGATCGTGCAGGAGTTCCAGTTCGGCATGAACTGGTCGGACTACTCGCGCTTCGTGGGCGACGTCTTCGGCGCCCCGCTGGCCTTCGAGGCGCTGATCGCGTTCTTCTTCGAGTCGACCTTCATCGGCCTGTGGATCTTCGGCTGGGACAAGCTGCCCAAGCGCATCCACCTCGGCTGCATCTGGATGGTGTCGATCGGCACCATCCTTTCCGCGTACTTCATCCTGGCCGCCAACTCCTGGATGCAGCACCCGGTCGGCTACCACTACAACCCGAAGACCAAGCGGGCCGAGCTCACCGACTTCTGGCAGGTCCTCACCCAGAACACCGCGCTCGCCCAGTTCTTCCACACCATGTCCGCGGCCTTCCTCACCGGCGCCGCGTTCATGATCGGCATCGCCGCCTACCACCTGGCCCGCAAGCAGCACATCGCAGTGATGCGCTCCTCGCTGCGGATGGCGCTGGTCGTCGCGGTGGCCGCTGGCGCGCTCACCGCGATCAGCGGCGACACCCTCGGCAAGGTGATGTTCAAGCAGCAGCCGATGAAGATGGCGGCGGCCGAGGCGCTGTGGGACGGCCAGAGCGGCGCGCCGTTCTCCGTCTTCGCGGTCGGCAACGTGAACAAGGGGCACAACGAGGTCGCCATCGACATCCCCAACCTGCTCTCCTTCCTCGCCACCGACGACTTCACCAGCTACGTCGGCGGCATCAACGACGTGAACAAGGCCGAGCAGCAGAAGTACGGCCCCGGCGACTACCGGCCGAACATCCCGGTCGAGTACTGGGGCTTCCGCTGGATGATCGGCTTCGGCGTGGTCTCCATCGGAGTCGGCGCGGCCGGGCTGTGGCTGACCCGGCGCCGCTTCTGGCTCGCGCCGGACCGGCGCACCGGGGAGGACGAGGTGCCGCATCTGATGCTCACCCGCACGGTCGGGCTCGGCGCACGGCTGTCCCCCTGGTACTGGCGGATCGCGCTGCTGACCATGCTCTTCCCGCTGGCGGCCAACTCCTGGGGCTGGATCTTCACCGAGACCGGCCGCCAGCCCTGGGTGGTCTACGGGGTGCTGCGCACCAAGGACGCGGTCTCCCCCGGGGTCTCCGTCGGCTACGTGCTGACCTCGCTGATCGTCTTCACCGCGCTGTACGGGCTGCTCGCCGTGGTCGAGGTCCGGCTGCTGGCGAAGTACGCCAAGCAGGGGCCGCCCGAGCTGACCGAGGCCGACCTGAACCCGCCGACCCGGATCGGCGGCGGGCCCGGCGGCAGCGCCGGCGAGGCCGCGGACGCCGACCGGCCGATGGCCTTCTCGTACTGACGGACCGACGGATCGACGACGGAAGGGAAGGGACAGACATGCACCTGCACGACGCGTGGTTCGTCATCATCGCCGTCCTGTGGACGGGCTACTTCTTCCTGGAGGGCTTCGACTTCGGGGTCGGCGTCCTCACCAAGCTGCTCGCCCGCGACCGCACCGAGCGGCGGGTGCTGATCAACACGATCGGGCCGGTGTGGGACGGCAACGAGGTGTGGCTGCTCAGCGCGGGCGGGGCGACCTTCGCGGCCTTCCCGGACTGGTACGCCACCCTCTTCTCCGGCTTCTACCTGCCCCTGCTGCTGATCCTGGTCTGCCTGATCGTGCGCGGGGTCGCCTTCGAGTACCGCGCCAAGCGGCCCGAGGAGCGCTGGCAGCGGAACTGGGAGCACGCGATCTTCTGGACGTCGCTGCTGCCCTCGGTGCTGTGGGGCGTGGCCTTCGCGAACATCGTGCGGGGCGTCAAGATCGACGCGCACCAGGAGTACGTCGGCACCCTCGGGGACCTGCTCGGGGGCTACGCGCTGCTCGGCGGGCTGGTGATGCTGGCGCTGTTCACCTTCCACGGCGCGGTGTTCACCGCGCTCAAGACGGTCGGGCCGATACGCGAGCGGGCGCGGGCGCTGGCCACGAGGATCGGCCTGGTCACCGCGGTGCTCGCAGCGGTCTTCCTGGTCTGGACGCAGATGCACAGCGGCGGCGGCCGCAGCCTGCCGGCCCTGGTCGTCGCGCTGGCCGCGCTGCTCGCCGCGCTCGGGACCAACCGGGCCGGGCGCGAGGGCTGGTCGTTCGCCCTGTCCGGGGTGACGATCGCCGCCACCGTCGCGATGTTCTTCCTCACCCTCTTCCCGGACGTGATGCCCTCCTCGCTCAACGGCGCGTGGAGCCTGACCGTCGGCAACGCGTCCGCCACTCCGTACACGCTGCGGATCATGACCTGGTGCGCTGCCATCGCCACGCCGCTGGTGCTGCTCTACCAGGGCTGGACGTACTGGGTGTTCCGCAAGCGGATCGGCACCCAGCACATCGCGGAAGCGGCGCACTGACCATGTCCGGACCGGTCGGGCCCGGTGCGTCGGTGTTCCACGTGAAACACGAAAGGGGATGTTCCACGTGAAACCGGTCGACCCTCGGCTGATGACATACGCGCGGACCACCCGGGTCTTCCTCGCCGGTGCGGTGCTGCTGGGCCTGGCGGGGGCCGGGCTGGTCGTCGCCCAGGCGGTGCTGATCGCCGACGTGGTGGTCGGCGGCTTCCAGCAGGGCCGCGGCGCGGGCGCGCTGCGCGGCGACCTGATCGCGCTGGCCGCCGTGGCGGTGGGGCGGGCGCTGGTGGCCTGGCTCACCGAGCTGTGCGCGCACCGGGCCGGCGCGGCGGTCAAGTCCCAGCTACGGCAGCGGCTGCTGGCCCACGCCACCGCGCTCGGCCCGAACTGGCTGACCGGGCGGCGCAGCGGCGAGCTGACCACGCTCGCCACCCGCGGTGTGGACGCGCTCGACGACTACTTCGCCCGCTACCTGCCCCAACTCGGCCTCGCCGCGGTGGTGCCGCTGGTGGTGCTGGCCCGGATCGCGACCGCGGACTGGATCTCCGCGCTGACCATCGTGGTGACACTGCCGCTGGTGCCGCTGTTCATGGTGCTCGTCGGGTGGGCGACCCGGGACCGGATGGACCGCCAGTGGCAACTGCTGGCACGGCTGTCCGGCCACTTCCTCGACGTGGTCGCCGGTCTGCCCACGCTGAAGGTCTTCGGCCGGGCGAAGGCGCAGGCCGACAACATCCGGAAGATCACCGACGACTACCGCCGGGCAACCCTGCGCACCCTGCGGATCGCTTTCCTCTCCTCTTTCGTGCTGGAGCTGCTCGCCACGATCTCGGTCGCGCTGGTCGCCGTCGGCATCGGCATGCGGCTGGTGCACGGCGAACTCGACCTGCGCACGGGCCTGCTGGTGCTGGTGCTCGCCCCGGAGGCGTATCTGCCTCTGCGGCAGGTGGGGGCGCAGTACCACGCGGCGGCCGAGGGGCTGGCGGCGGCGGAGGAGGTCTTCGAGGTGCTTCAGACCGCGCTGCCGGGCGCGCCTGCCGAAGGCGGCGGCCGGGTGGCGGCCCCCGACCTGCGGACGGCCACCATCAGCGTCGAGGACGTGGAGGTGGCACGCGACGGGCAGTTGGGGCCCACCACGCTGGAGCTCGCGCCCGGCCGGACGGTCGCCGTCACCGGGCCGAGCGGCGCGGGCAAGTCCACGCTGCTTCGGGCCCTGCTCGGGTTCGTCGAGCCCTCCGCCGGGCGTATCACGGTGGACGGGATCGACCTCGCCGACATCGACCGCGCGTCCTGGCACCGGCAGATCGCCTGGGTGCCGCAGCGGCCGCACCTGTTCGCCGGGACCGTCGCGGAGAACGTGCGGCTGGCCCGGCCCGACGCGAGCGACGCGGACGTACGGTCCGCGCTGGCCGCCGCGGGCGCGGGCGGGTTCGCGGCCCCGGACGACGCCATCGGCGAGGACGGCGCCGGGCTGTCGGCCGGCCAGCGCCAGCGGCTCGCCCTGGCCCGCGCCTTCCTCGCCGACCGGCCGCTGCTGCTGCTCGACGAGCCCACCGCGAACCTCGACGGGGACACGGAGGCCGAGGTCGTGGAGGCCCTGCGCGAACTGTCCGCCACCCGCACGGTGCTGCTCGTCGCACACCGCCCCGCTCTGCTGCCCCTCGCCGACGACGTCCATCCGATAGGTGCGGACGCGCCCGCGCGGCCGGTTCCGGCCGCCGCCCGGGAACTCCACCGGGCCGCCGGGCCGGCCGGAGCAGGGCAGCAGCCGTCCGGGGCGCCGGACGGGGCGGCCGCAGGCGCGGCGGAAGCCGAACCGCACATCGGCGGCAAACGGCGCGGCGGTGCCGGCGGCGTCCGCGGCTTCGTCCAGGCCGGCGAGGCCCGCGGATTCCGGGCCCGGTTCGCCGGGGCCTGCGCACTCGGCGTGCTCGCGCTGGGCTGCGCGGTCGGCCTGATGGGCACCTCGGGCTGGCTGATCAGCCGCGCCGCCCAGCAACCGCCGGTGCTCTACCTGATGGTCGCCGTCACCGCGACCCGCACCTTCGGCATCGGCCGCGCCGCGTTCCGGTACGGGGAGCGGCTGATCGGCCACGACGCGGTCTTTCGGGCGCTCGGCGGCGTACGGGTGGCCGTCTTCCGCCGGCTGGAGCGGCTGGCACCCGCCGGGCTCGGCCGTACCGGCCGCGGCGACCTGCTCTCACGGCTGGTCGCGGACGTGGACGGCGTGCAGGACCACTACCTGCGCTGGCTGCTGCCCGCCGTGACCGCGGCCGTGACCGGGCTCGGTGCGGCCGCCTTCACCGGGTGGCTGCTGCCCGCGGCCGGTGCCGTCCTGGGCGCCGGGCTGCTCGTCGCGGGTGTCGGCGTGCCGGCGCTGTCCGTCGCGGTGGCCCGGCGGACCGAGGACCGGTTGGCGCCCGCCAGGGGCGAGCTGTCCACCCGGGTGCTCGGGCTGTTCACCGGCACCGCCGAACTGACCGTGGCCGGCGCCCTGCCCACCCGCCGCGCGCGGGCCGCGGAAGCCGACCTCGCGCTGCGCCGGATCACGGCCCGCTCGGCCGCCGCCACGGCGCTCGGCGCCGGGCTCACCGCGCTGGTCACGGGCCTGACGGTGACCGGGTGCGCGTGGGTCGGCGTGCGGGCGGTGGCCGCCCACCAGCTGCACGGCGTCCTGCTCGCCGTCCTGGTGCTGCTGCCGCTGGCCGCCTTCGAGGCCGTCGCGGGCCTGCCGCTCGCCGCCCAGCAGCGGCAGCGCAGCCGCCGGGCCGCCCAGCGGGTGCGCGATGTGCTGGACGCGCCGCTGCCCGTACGGGAGCCGGAACGGCCGCAGGGCGCGCCGGAGGCACCGTATCCGCTGGTGCTGCGCGGGCTGACCGCGTCCCACCCGGGGCAGTCGCGGCCCGCGCTGGAGGGCGTGGACCTGACGTTGTCACCCGGACGCCGGATCGCGGTCGTCGGGCCGTCGGGGGCGGGCAAGACGACGCTGGCGCACGTGCTGCTGAGGTTCCTCGACGCCGAGCGCGGCACCTACACCCTGGCCGGGCAGGACGCCGCGGCGCTGGACGGCGACGACGTACGGCGGCTGGTCGGGCTGTGCGCACAGGACGCGCACGTCTTCGCCAGCACCGTGCGGGAGAACCTGCGGCTGGCTCGGCCCGGCGCACCCGACGCCGAACTGCGGGAGGCACTGGCCGCCGCGCGGCTCGACCTCGACCTGGACACGGAGGTCGGGGAGCACGGCGCCCGGCTGTCCGGCGGCATGCGGCAGCGGCTGGCGCTGGCCCGCGCGCTGCTGGCCGACTTCCCCGTGCTGGTGCTCGACGAGCCCGCCGAGCACCTGGACCTGCCCACCGCCGACGCCCTCACCGCGGACCTGCTGGCGGCCACCCGCGGCCGTACGACCCTGCTGATCACCCACCGCCTGGCCGGGCTCGCGGACGGCGCCGTGGACGAGATCCTGGTGCTGTCCGGCGGCCGGGTGGTGCAGCGCGGCGGGTACGCCGAACTGGCCGCCGTCGACGGGCCCTTCCGCCGGACCCTGGAACGGGAGCGCCGCGCCGAGGACAGCGCGCGGACGGCCGCGGAGCCGGTGGGCGTGTAGCTCCGCGGCGCTGCGGGCCGGGGCTACGGGAGGCGGTTCTCCCCGCCGTCCCCGCTGTCCCGGTCGGCGCGGTCATCCCGGTCGGCGCGGGCCGCGAGCAGGCGCTCGATGACGCGGGCCACACCGTCGTCGTTGTTGGACTCGGTGCGGTACGTGGTGGTGGCCAGCACCCGCGGATGGGCGTTGGCGACCGCGTACGACAGGCCCGCCCAGCTCAGCATGGCCAGGTCGTTCGGCATGTCCCCGAAGGCGACCACCTCGGCGGCGGTCACCCCGCGTTCGGCGCAGCACTTGGCCAGGGTGGTGGCCTTGCTGACGCCCGTACCGCTGATCTCCAGCAGCGCGGACTCGCTGGAGCGGGTCACCTCGCCGTGCCGGCCGACGAGCGTGTGCGCGGTGGCCAGGAACTCGTCCGGGTCGAGGGAGGGGTGCTTGGCCAGCAGCTTCAGCAGCGGCTGCTCGCGGTCGGAGGCGAGCAGCTCCTCGATGTCCGCGCGGGCCGCGGAGCCGTCCGCCTCGATCTGCGGATAGCCGGGCTCGCGCCGGAAGCAGAAGGTGCGCTCGACCGCGAAGGTGGTACCGGGAATCGCCGCACGCAGCGCGTGCGCGATCGCCAGCGCGTCGTCCTCGGGCAGCGGGAACGCCTCGATCAGCGTGCCGGCCCGCAGGTCGTAGACCGCGGCACCGTTCGCTGCGATGGCCATGCCGTGCCCGGCGAGGTGCTGTGCGACCACGCCCATCCAGCGCAGGGGGCGGCCGGTGACGAAGAAGACCTCGACGCCTGCGTCCTCGGCGGCGGCCAGGGCGGCGGTCGTCCGCTGCGAGATCGTCTTGTCGTCCCGCAGCAGCGTGCCGTCCAGATCGGTGGCGATCAGCCGCGGTCCGGGGTCGGCGAAGGTCTTTTCGTAAGTCTGGCGGTGGTGCAGGTCGAGTTGCTCGTGCTGGCTGTGCCGTTGGTGCTCGCCCTGCTCAGCGGGCCGTCCTGGCCGGCTCTGCTCGGGCGCCGTCCTGGGGTCCGGGTGGGCCTCGGGCCGGTGGTGGGCGTCGGAGGACTCGGCTGGCTCGGTGGCTGGGGTCACTGCCCCATCCTTCCGCACCGCAACCTTGTCCCGCTCGGGGGTGCGCAGATCCGCTCAGCGGAGCCGCTGTTTCAAGCCGTGTGTCAGGTGGATCGACGGGTCAAGCGCGCTGTCGCGTCGGCGGCGTGCGAGGTGCCGTGTGGTCCGGTCCGGCGGACCGGGCGCGAAGTACGCGGGGCGGGCACGGGGTGCGTCCAGCCGGGGCGTTCAGGCGGCGCGGGTGAACAGTTCGCGGGTGGCCTTGGCGCCGGACCGACCGGTGTAGTTCGCGCGGTGCGCGCGGGCACCGCGGTCGGTGGCGGAGGCAGCGGCGGCAGTGGCGGCCGCGGGGGCGCCGGCCGCGGTAGCGAGGGCACTGAGATCGCCGAACCCGTCGAGGCCGTCGAGGTCGTCGGCGGTGCGCAGGCTGCGGGCACTGGGCGAGGTGCCGTGGGCCTCGGCACCGATGCGCTGCTTCATCGTGGGCGGCAGCGTTCGGCCGCGGCTGCGGCGCACCAGGCGCGATTCGGCAGGGCGCGGTGCGGGGACGCGGGCCGCGCGTGCCTGCCCGCGGCTCGGCGGTGCGGCCGGTGCGTGCGCGGGTGCTCCGGCGGCCACCTCCTCCCGGGTCGTCGCCGCGACCTGCGCGACCTGCGCGACCTGCGCGGCGGGGGCGGTCGGGGCGGCGTCGGCGGCGACGGCCCGCCCGCGGGCGGCGGCACGGTCCGCGGTGGTGAATCCGAGTGCGGCGATGCACTTGAGCAGCACGCTGAGCAGCGCGCCCCAGAACGTCTTGATGTCGGCAGCCATCGACCTCTCGCTTCCTGGCTCGTATCCGGTGAACTGACTAATCCGATGATGCGGAAGCGAGCACACAAATCATGGCGCCGCACCTCGGGATCGGTGATATTCACATCAACGCCACTCGGATGGGGCAATCACGGCATCGCGGGCGGTCGCGAGCGGTTGCGAGCGGTTGCGGGTCAGGCGGCGGATCTGGTGTCGGACCGGGCGGCGGGGTCTCAAGCGGTGTGCGCCCACCGGGCGGTCGCGGCGACCCACCCGGCCGCCGTGAGCAGCCAGGCCGCGACCGCGATCCACAGCAGCACGCTGCTGACGCCGTGCAGCCAGCCGACATGGGCCGCCTGCCCGGTGGACAGCCCCGCGACGGCAGTCATGCCCAGCGGGAAGACCGTGGACCAGCGGCGCAGGTCGTAGCCCGGGCGCGGCCGGACGAACTCGGCGCAGGCCAGCACCGCGTACCAGGCGAAGTCGAGCGCGAGCAGCACGAAGGCGGCCACGCGCAGGGCCTGGTGAACGCTGCCCGTCCACAGCGGCGAGGCGACGAGCTTCGACGCGGCGAGCGCGGAGATCGCCAGCGCACCGGCGGCCACCCACTGGTCGCCGTGGCCGGTGAACACCTGCCGGAAGTCGAAGCGGACCAGCGCCTCCCCGTACAGCAGCACTCCCAGGCAGCCGACCGCCAGCGCCGCGCGGGCCAGCCAGTCGCCGCGCCCGGCCAGCGCGAGGGTGCCGCCCAGCACCGCCAGGCCCTGGGTGGCGACGCACACCAGGAACGCCACGCCCGGCACCGGCCGCTTCCAGTGCCGCAGCACCGACACCAGCAGCCACGGCCAGGCGGCGGTCGCCACGGCCAGCAGCGCCAGGGCGAGGGACTGCCGGCCGGCCAGCGAGAGGCGGGTGCCGAGCACGCAGGTCGCCGCCACGGCGGTCAGCGCGGGCGGGTTCGCGGCGCTCGCCTGCCACCCGGCGCGGTCGTAGGCGAGTTCGAGGACGAAGGCGAGGGCCAGCACCAGCCACAGCGCGGCCGCGACGGCCAGCGCGACCGCGGACAGCACGCCGTAACCGGTCAGGCGCAGCCCCACCGACAGGATGCCGGTCGCCATCACGGCCGCGCCCGCGCCGGGCGGCACCGTACGCAGGCCCTCCAGCGCCCGTGCGACCGGGGAGCCGTGGGCGGGGCGGTGCGCCGCAGGTGTGCTCACCGTTTCATCGGATCGCACGGGGTGCCGCTACGCCACCTTGGGGGGCCGAAGGGAGGAACCCGAGCGCGTGGCGCCCGGACGGCGGGCGGGCATCGGCCAAGTTGGGAGGGCCGACACGGTGCGGCGGGACCGGCGGTTCGGCAGGCGGGCCGGCGGTCCGATCCGGAAGGGGCGGTATGCGCAGGAGCACGGACGGCTCGGGCCGCCACGACCAGGCGGCGCCCGCCCGGCAGTCGGCCGGCGGCGGACCCGGCGGCGGCCGACCCGGCGACGGCGGACCCGGTGAGCAGGGCCCCGGCGAACAAGGCCCTGGCGAGCCCGGCGCCCTCCTGCTCCGCGCCGGCCGCCACTTCCGGCGCGGCCGGACCGCGCCCGACCTGCACAGCGAGCGCCTCGAAGGAGGCCGTGAGGGCGACCGCTTCTACCGCGACCGCTGGAGCCACGACAAGGTCGTCAACTCCACCCACGGCGTGAACTGCACCGGTTCCTGCCGCTGGAAGGTGTACGTCAAGGACGGCATCATCACCTGGGAGACCCAGGGCACCGACTATCCGACGACCGGACCGGACCGCCCCGAGTACGAGCCCCGCGGCTGCCCGCGCGGCGCCGCGTTCTCCTGGTACACCTACTCGCCGACCCGCGTCCGCTACCCCTACGTCCGCGCGGTGCTGCTGGAGATGTACCGGGAGGCGCGGGAACGGCTCGGCGACCCCGTGCTCGCCTGGGCCGACATCCAGGCAGACCCCGGGCGCCGCCGCCGCTACCAGCAGGCCCGCGGCAAGGGCGGCCTGGTGCGGGCGCGGTGGGAGGAGGCCGTCGAGATCGTCGCGGCGGCCCATGTGCACACCATCAAGGAGTACGGCCCGGACCGGGTGGCCGGCTTCTCGCCGATCCCGGCGATGTCGATGGTCTCGCACGCGGCGGGCGCCCGCTTCATGTCGCTGATCGGCGCCCCGATGCTGTCCTTCTACGACTGGTACGCGGACCTGCCGGTGGCCTCGCCGCAGGTGTTCGGCGACCAGACGGACGTACCGGAGTCCGGCGACTGGTGGGACGCCGCTTATCTGATGATGTGGGGCTCCAACGTCCCCGTCACCCGCACGCCCGACGCGCACTGGATGGCCGAGGCCCGCTACCGGGGCCAGAAGGTCGTCGTGGTCGCACCGGACTACGCCGACAACGCGAAGTTCGCCGACGAGTGGCTGCACCCGCACCCGGGGACGGACGGGGCGCTGGCGATCGGCATGGGCCACGTGGTGCTGAAGGAGTTCTTCGTCGACCGGCAGGTGCCGTTCTTCACCGACTACGTGCGCCGCTACACCGATCTGCCGTTCCTCGTCACGCTGACCGGGCACGAGGGCGGGGGCGAAGCAGGCGGCGGCGGGTATGTGGCGGACAAGTTCCTGCGGGCGGCCGACCTGGAGGCCGGCGGCGGCGCAGAGCCCGATGCCGATGCCGACGCAGAACCCGATGCTGCTGCCGATGCCGATGCCGCTGCCGCTCAGTGGAAGACCGTCGTCTGGGACGGCGCGACCGGCCGTCCCGCGGTCCCCGGCGGCTCCGTCGGCTTCCGCTGGACCGCCTCCGGCCAGGGCCGATGGAACCTCGACCTCGGCGCGGTCGAACCGGCGCTGACCCTGCTCGACGTCGAGGGCGCCGTCCCCGTCGAGGTGCTGCTGCCCCGCTTCGACACGGACGGCGGCGCGCACGGGCAGGGGCGCGGCTCCGTCGTACGCCGCGGGGTGCCCGCCCTCCGGCTGCCCGGCGGGCGCCTGGTCACCACCGTCCACGACCTGCTGCTCGCCCAGTACGGGGTCGGCCGCGCCGGACTGCCCGGCGACTGGCCCGCCTCGTACGAGGACCCGGACACCCCGGGCACCCCCGGCTGGCAGCAGGTCCATACCTCGGTGCCGGCCGCGGCCTGCGTCCGTATCGCGCGGGAGTTCGCGGCCACCGCCGAGCGGTCGAAGGGCCGCTGCATGATCCTGATGGGCGCGGGCACCAACCACTGGTTCCACTCCGAGACGATCTACCGCGCCTTCCTCGCGCTGCTCCAGCTCACCGGCTGCCAGGGCCGCAACGGTGGCGGCTGGGCGCACTACGTCGGCCAGGAGAAGACCCGCCCGTCGACGGGATGGGCGACTCTCGCCGGCGCCGCCGACTGGTCCCGGCCGCCCCGGCAGGCGATCGGCACCGCCTACTGGTTCCTGCACACCGACCAGTGGCGCTACGACCGCTTCCCGGCCGATGTGCTCGCTTCGCCGCTCGGCCGGGGCCGGTTCGCCGGGATGACCGCCGCGGACTGCCTCGCCCAGGCCACCCGGGCCGGCTGGATGCCGTCCTACCCGACGTTCGACCGCAACCCCCTCGACCTCGGGGACGCCGACGACCCGGTCCGCTCGGCCGTCGACGAACTGCGCGCGGGCACGTTGAAGTTCGCGGGCGAGGACCCGGACGCCCCGCGCAACTGGCCGCGCGTGCTCACCTTGTGGCGCGCCAACCTGCTGGGCTCTTCCGCCAAGGGCGCGGAGTACTTCACCAAGCACCTGCTCGGCACGCACTCCTCGTTGCGCGCGCAGGAGGCGGACCCCGAGGTCCGGCCGCGCGACGTCGTATGGCACGAGCAGGCGCCCGAGGGGAAGCTCGACCTGCTGCTGTCGCTGGACTTCCGGATGACCTCCTCCACGCTGCTGTCCGACATCACGCTGCCCGCCGCGACCTGGTACGAGAAGCACGACCTGTCCAGCACGGACATGCACCCCTACGTGCACGCGTTCTCGCCGGCCATCGACCCGCCCTGGCAGACCCGTACCGACTTCGACTCCTTCCACGCGATCGCGGCGCGGTTCAGCGAGCTGGCCGCCGGGCACCTGGGCACCCGGCGGGACCTGGTGGCGACCGCGCTCCAGCACGACACGCCCGCGGAGACCGCCCAGCCCGGCGGGCTCGCGCTGGACTGGCGGCGCGGGGAGTGCGAGCCGGTGCCCGGCGTCACCATGCCGGGGCTGACCGTCGTGGAGCGCGACTACACCGCGATCGCCGCGAAGATGGCCGCGCTCGGACCGCTCGCGGAGGAACTCGGGCTGCCCGCCAAGGGGCTGGCACTGCGCCCGGACACCGAGATCGAGGTGCTGCGGGCACTCAACGGCGCGGTCACCGGCGGCGGCCCGGCGGGCGGGCGGCCGCTGCTGGACACCGCGGCCAAGGCGGCCAACGCGATCCTGGCCCTGTCCGGCACCACCAACGGCCGCCTCGCCGTCCAGGGCTTCCGCACCCTGGAGAAGAAGACCGGCCAGGCCATGGCGCACCTGGCGGCCGACAGCGAGGCGCGGCGGATCACGTACGCCGACACGCAGACCGCGCCGGTGCCGGTGATCGCCTCCCCGGAGTGGTCCGGCAGCGAGGCCGGCGGGCGGCGCTACAGCCCCTTCACCCAGAACGTCGAGCAGCTCAAGCCGTGGCACACCCTCACCGGCCGCCAGCAGTTCTTCCTCGACCACGACTGGATGCACGAACTCGGCGAGGCACTGCCGGTCTACCGGCCGCCGCTGGACATGCACCGGCTCTTCGGCGAACCCGCCCTCGGCCCGGACGGCCGACGGGAGGTGACGGTCCGCTACCTCACCCCGCACAACAAGTGGTCCATCCACTCCGAGTACCAGGACAACCTGTTCATGCTGTCGCTCTCGCGCGGCGGTCAGGTGATCTGGATGGCGCAGCAGGACGCCGAGGCGATCGGGGTGCGCGACAACGACTGGATCGAGGCGGTCAACCGCAACGGTGTCGTCGTCGCCCGCGCGATCGTCTCGCACCGGATGCCGGCCGGCACCGTGTATATGCACCACGCCCAGGAGCGCACCGTCGCCGTCCCCCGGGCGCAGTCCACCGGCCGCCGCGGCGGCACCCACAACTCGCTCACCCGGCTGCTCCTCAAACCGACCCACCTCATCGGCGGCTACGCCCAGTTGAGCTGGGCCTTCAACTACCTCGGCCCGACCGGCAACCAGCGGGACGAGGTCACCGTGATCCGCCGCCGCCCCCAGGAGGTGACGTACTGATGCGGGTCATGGCGCAGGTCGCGATGGTGATGAACCTCGACAAGTGCATCGGCTGCCACACGTGTTCGGTCACCTGCAAGCAGACATGGACCAACCGGCGCGGCATGGAGTACGCCTGGTTCAACAACGTGGAGACCAGGCCGGGGCAGGGCTACCCGCGGCGCTGGCAGGACCAGGACCGGTGGCGGGGCGGCTGGCGGCTCAACCGCCGCGGCCGGCTCACGCTGCGGGCCGGCAGCCGGGTCGCGCGGCTGGCGAACATCTTCGCCAGCCCGGTGCTGCCGGGCATCAAGGACTACTACGAGCCGTGGACGTACGACTACGCCAACCTCGTCAACGCGCCGCTGGGCGAGGACTATCCGGTGGCAGAGCCGCGCTCGCTGCTCACCGGAAAGCCGATGAAGATCGAGTGGAGCGCCAACTGGGACGACGACCTTGGGGGGTCGGTCGAGCACGCCGACGCGGACCCGGTGGCGGCGGGCGCACGGCCGGGTGCGGGTGCGGGTGCGGGTGCGAGCGTAGGCGCGGGCGTAGGCGAGGGCGCGGGCGCGGATGCGGGGCAGGCCGCGCGGGATCAGCAGGCCGCGCGGGTCGCCGAGAAGGTGCGGACATCCTTCGAGGAGACCTTCATGTTCTACCTGCCGCGGATCTGCGAGCACTGCCTTAACCCGGCGTGCGTCGCCTCCTGCCCCTCCGGCGCCCTCTACAAGCGCGAGGAGGACGGCATCGTCCTGGTCGACCAGGACCACTGCCGCGGATGGCGGCAGTGCGTGACGGGCTGCCCCTACAAGAAGATGTACTTCAACCACCGCACCGGCAAGGCCGAGAAGTGCACCTTCTGCTATCCGCGGATCGAGATCGGGCTGCCCACGGTGTGCTCCGAGACGTGCGTGGGCCGGCTGCGCTACCTCGGGGTCGTGCTGTACGACGCGGACGCGGTGACGGCCGCCGCCTCGGTGCCGGCCGAGCACGACCTCTACCGGGCGCAGCTCGGTGTGTTCCTCGACCCGGAGGACCCGGAGGTGCGGCGGGCGGCCGAGCTCGACGGCATCGCGTACGACTGGATCGAGGCGGCCCGCCGCTCCCCGGTGCACGCGCTGATCAGCCGCTACCGGGTGGCGCTGCCGCTGCATCCGGAGTACCGGACGCTGCCGATGGTCTGGTACATCCCGCCGCTGTCGCCGGTGGTGGAGGCGCTGACCGGGACGGGCTTCGACGGGGAGGACGCGGGCAACCTGTTCGGCGCGATCGACGCCCTGCGCATTCCGGTGGAGTACCTGGCCGGGCTGTTCACGGCGGGCGACCCGGCGCCGGTGCGGGCGTCGCTGGAGAAGCTCGCCGCGATGCGCGCGCACATGCGGGCGATCAACCTCGGTGACGCCGAGGCGGGTTCGCGGTCGGACGCGGCCGACGCGGTCGGCATGAGCGGACCGCAGATCGAGGAGATGTACCGGCTGCTGGCCATCGCCAAGTACGAGGAGCGGTACGTCATCCCGACCGCCGCCATGGGCGACGCGCGGCGGCTGGAGGAGTCGGCGCTGCCGGCGGAGTGCTCGCTGGACGGCGAGGGCGGCCCGGGAATGGGAGGCGGCCTGGGGCCGTTCGGCGAGGACTCCGGGCGGCGGCAGCTCCCGCTGGTCAGCCTGGAGAGCTTCCACGCGCTGCGCAGACGGCAGACCAGCGACGACGAGGGGGAGCGGTGAGCGCGCCGGCGATGGCGGCCGCGCGGCCGATCCCGTACCGGGCGGCGGTGCTGTACCAGGCGGCTGCGCGGCTGCTGGCCTACCCGGACACGGAGCTGGCCGGTGAGCTGCCGCTGCTTCGGGAGGCGCTGCGGGCGGTGGGGACGCCGGAGGCGGAGGCGCTGCTGCCGGTGGTGGCGTATCTCGCGGGGGACGGGTCGGCGGGGGTGGCCGAAGCGGCCGGGCAGGGGTCGGGAGTGGCGGAAGCGGCTGGGCAGGGCTCGGGGGCCGAAGAGGCGGCGCGGGGCCCGGAGGTGGCGGCCGCGCCGGCGGACCTGTCCGGCCTGGCGGCCGCGTACGTCGCCACCTTCGACTTCACCAGCCGCCACTGCCTGCACCTGACCTGGTGGACCGAGGGCGACACCCGGCGCCGCGGTGCCGCGCTGGTCCGCTTCAAGGAGCACTACCGCCGGTACGGCATGGACCCGGTGGATGGTGACCTGCCCGACTTCCTGCCGGTGGTACTGGAGTTCAGCGCGGCCACCCGCACCGACGCGCTGCTGCGCGAGCACCGGCCCGCCCTCGAACTGCTGCGGCTGGCCCTGACCGAGAACGGCACGCCCTACGCCCGAGTGCTGGAGGCCGTGTGCGGCACGCTGCCCGGCGCCTCCCCGGCGGACCGGGCGCAGGCGATGGCGATGGCCCGCGGGGGACCGCCGAGCGAGGAGGTGGGGCTGGTGCCGTACGGCCACCTCGGACTGCTGCCGCTGCTGACCGACCGATCGGAGAGCCGCTGATGAACACCCTGCTGTGGGGCGCCCTGCCGTACGTCGCCTTCGCGCTGCTGGTCACCGGCCTGATCTGGCGGCACCGCTACGACACGTTCGGCTGGACCACCCGCTCCTCGCAGATCTACGAGTCCCGGCTGCTCTCGGTGGCGTCGCCCGTCTTCCACTACGGCATCCTGTTCGTGCTCGCCGGCCACCTCCTGGGGCTGTTCGTACCGGCGTCCTGGACCGACGCGATCGGTGTCGACGAGCACGTCTACCACCTGCTCTCGCTGATCGGCGGCACCCTCGCGGGCCTGCTGGCGATCGTCGGCATCGCGCTGCTGGTCTACCGGCGCCGCACCAACGCGCCGGTGCTGCTGGCGACCACCCGCAACGACAAGTTCATGTACGTCCTGCTGCTCGGCGAGATCGCGATGGGCCTGTACGCCAAGCTCACCAACTCCTCCTTCAGCCACGGGTACGACTACCGCACCACGATCGCGCCCTGGGCCCGCAGCCTCTTCACGCTCGACCCCAGCACCGACCTGATGGCCGGTGCGCCGCTGACGTACCGCATCCACGCGGTCATCGGCATGGTGCTGATCGCGGTGGTGCCGTACACGCGCCTGGTGCACATGTTCAGCGCGCCGGTGCAGTACCTCTTCCGCCCCTACCTCGTGTACCGCAGCCGCGGCCCGCTCACCGAGCAGCCGCAGCCGCGGGGTTGGGACCGCGTGGACGCGTGACGCCGTGCGGCCCCCGACTCGTCTCCGCTGAACGACCCGTGCTCGTCCTCGTATCTCCGCAGGCCGGCCCCGAGCAGCTGGATGCCGAAGTACTCGGCGAAGGCGGCCCGGGGGTAGGAGGACATGGCGCCGGAGACGAGCCATGCGCCGGGCACCGGTGCCAGGGCTACCAGCCGGGCGCCGACGAAGCCTCCTTTCGTGACCCCGCGGAAGGACGCACGCCCGGCGTTGGTGTGGGTCCGGTGTTCCAGGTCGTCCAGCAGGTTGGGCAGGAGCAGGCAGTCACCGTCCTTGCCCCGTACCTCGAAGATCCCCTCCACCGGGTCACGCCACGCCAGGACCATCTGCCGGTCCGTGTCGGACAGGTCCGGCCCTCCCCGAACGCTACGAGGTCTTCCTTCAGTTCGGCGCTACGTCGTAGGACCGGTGCGAGATCGGTGACGGTGCTCATGTCGTCCTCCGCCGCGCCTCGCCGCCTGTCCGGGTCGCTCCAGGACGGTCGTGGCGAACGGAACGGCCAGGTACTCGTCGATGACCGCCAGGAATCCGTTGACCGCCTCGACCTCGTCGAACGTCTCAACGGTCGCTTTCTCGATCAGCGCGTCCAGTTCGGCGGTGCCGCGTGTGCTCATCTCAGCCGCGGTAGCGAGCCGATGCGCGCTTCGTCGTCCGCTTCCACGAGACTGCCGTCGTGGTACGGCCATGTGTTGTCGCCACTGGTACGGGGTTCGTTGCTCGTAAGGTCATGCCTATGCGACTGAGCACTGTGATCCTGCCGATCTACCGCTGGGCCGAGGGGCGGAAGGTGTGGGAGGGGGCGGAGGAGCTGGGCTTCCACGCGGCCTACACCTACGACCACCTGTCGTGGCGGGTCCCGTTCCGGGACCGGACGTGGTTCGGGGCGATCCCGACCCTGACCGCCGCCGCCGGGGCGACCACCTCCATCCGCCTGGGCACCCTCGTGACCTCGCCGAACTTCCGGCATCCGGTTCCGCTGGCGAAGGAGCTGATGACCCTGGACGACGTCAGCGGCGGGCGGGTGACGCTGGGGATCGGGGCCGGCGGGACCGGCTTCGACGCCTTGGTGCTCGGGCAGGAGGCATGGTCGCCGCGCGAACGGGCCGACCGGTTCGCGGAGTTCGTCGAACTGCTCGACCGGCTGCTCAGCCAGGGCGACATCACCTTCGGGGGCAGCTACTACTCGGCGGTCGAGGCACGCAATATCCCCGGCTGCGTGCAGAGTCCGCGGCTGCCGTTCGCCGTGGCGGCCACCGGGCCACGCGGCATGAAGCTGGCCGCGAAGTACGGCCAGGCATGGGTGACCACGGGCGACCCGGCGCTCTACGAGACGGGGACCCCGCAGCAGTCGCTGGCGGCGATCCGGGACCAGGTCGAACGGCTCGGCTCGGCGCTGCGCGACGCCGCCCGCGACCCGGCCGGGGTGCCCAAGGTGCTGCTGACCGGTTTCACCCCGGACCGGGCCGCCCCGTTCAGCTCGCTGGACGCCTTCGTCGACTTCGCCGGGCGGCACCTCGAGGCCGGGATCGACGAGATCGTCATGCACTGGCCGATCCCCGACTCCGACTTCGGCTACGACCACGCGATCTTCGAGCAGATCGCCATCGAGGCGCCCGGGCAGCTCGGCTGATACCGCTCGGCGCCGGCCAGGGACGTACGGCGCCGGGGGTCATGGTGCGGCTGCCCGCCCGGCCAGCGCGTCCATCCGGCGGGCGGCCGCCTCACGGTCGGCGGCCGCCGCGACGAACTCCGCGATGCGCTCCGCACCCACCAGGTCCCGTACGGCGCCGACGGTGGTGGCGGGCAGCAGGACGGAGACCGGCTCGGACGCGGCACGAGGTGCAGCGGCGGGGGCGGGCTGCGGCGTTGGGGCCGGTGGGGGTACAGGGGCCGGCGGGGGCGCGGGTGCGGGCTGCTGCTCGGGTGCTGCCGACTGCAGGGCGGCGTCGCCCAGGTGGCGCCGGATGTGCTCGGTGGCCCGCAGCCGCATCGCGCGCGCCAGTTCGGCGTCCACGGTCTGCTGGGCGAGCGGGCGCAGCCGCCGGATGAGGTCGATCGCCTCGGTGGCGTCCTCCGCCGTCGGCGGGTGCTGGAGGAAGCGCTGGAAGACGTGCTCGGTGGTGAACTCCAGGAACCGCTCGGAGATGTGCTCGACCTGGCCGCGCACTTCCTGCAGATGCCCGGTGATCGCGGACAGCGGCACCCCGGCGCGGTGCAGCTCGGCGGCGACGGCCAGTTCGCTGGGGCTCGGTGCCAGAAACTCGTCGTCATGCCCGGGCACCGCCTCCAGGACGCCCAGCCGCAGCGCCTCCTCGACCGCCCCCAGGTCCATCACCCCGCCGAACGACTCGGTCAGCTCCGCCAGTGCTATCCGGGCCGGCGACTCGTCGGACCACGGCCGGTCCACCTCCCCGACCAGCCCGAGCACGCCGCCGAGCCCGGTCCCGGAGTCCCAGGCGGCGAGCAACTCCTTGATGCTGGCCAGCGTGTACCCGCGCTCCAGCAGGTCGGCGATCTGCCGCAGCCGGACCAGGTGCGTGCCGTCGTAGACATTGGCCCGGCCCTGCCGCCCGGGTTTGGGCAGCAGGCCGCGGTCGGTGTACGCCCTGATGGTGCGGACCGTGGTGCCGCTGAGGCGGGACAACTCCTCGATCCGGTAGGCGCGCTGCTCTTCCGCGGTGGTCACGGTCGTGCTCCTCGCTGCTGTGCGGTGCGATGGGTCAGGAGGCGGCGGGCCGTCCCGCCGCTTGGTCGCGGGCGGTCGTCCCGGCGACGGCCTGCGCGGCCGGGGATATCGCCAGGTAGTCCACCGCCTTGTGCAACGACCCTTCCTGCGACGGATGGTACGACCGGCGCAGGTAGCGGGGCATGGCCGCGTGCAGCGAGGCCCAGGAGGGGACCAGGCCGCGGCGGGCGGCGGCGCGGTGGTCCTTGAAGCGGTAGCGCCCCTGCGCCAGCTGCGGGTCGTTTCGCAACAGGTACCGGGCGCCGGCCACCCACAGGTAGAACAGGGTGGGCCAGGCCAGCGCCATCCCCTCGGCCCGGCGCAGATAGCGCACCGCGCCCTTGCCACCGGTGTGCTGGTACATGTCGAAGGCGACCGAGCGGTGCTCGACCTCCTCGGCGCCGTGCCAGCGCAGCAGGTCGAGCATGACCTCGTCGCTGCCCGCGTCGTCGAGCGCCTCCGAGTCCAGTATCCAGTCGCCCAGCACCGCGGTGAAGTGCTCGATCGCCGCGATCAGCGACAGCCGGAAGCGCAGCCACTCGCGGCGCGGCACCGGCAGGCCCCACGGCGGCCGCTCGCCCAGCAGCACGTCGAACATCCACTCCACATGCCGGGTGTAGGACGCGGTGTCGAGCTGCTGCTCGGTCAAGTGCTCCAGCACGTAGGCGTGTTGGACGCTGTGCGTGGCCTCCTGCCCCATGAAGCCCTTCACGTCCTTGAGCAGGCGCTCGTCGGTGATCAGCGGCAGGGCTTCCTTGAACACCTTCACGAACCACCGCTCGCCCGCGGGCAGCAGCAGATGCAGCACGTTGATCACGTGGGTCGCGGTCGGCTCGCCCGGAATCCAGTGCAGCGGCGTCTGCTTCCAGTCGAAAGTGACCCGGCGGGGTTTGATCGCATGGCTCACGGGGTGTGGCCTCCTTACGGGGTTCTGCGGGTGGAGTGGACGGGACGAGGCGGGCCGGCTGGCCGGCAGGACGGACGGGTGGCTGGTCGGCGGACTGCGGTCGGCGGTGGGCGGTCGGTCGGAGCACGGGCGCCCCCACCGGCCGGCTACATCGGCGGGTCGACCCGGGCGAGGGCCCGCAGAGCTCCTGGCGACATCCGCGACAGCAACCGCGCCCCGCGTGCCTCCGGGGTGACCGGCACGACGGCGGTGTCCCGGAGCACCGCGCGCACCACGGCCCGAGCCACCTTCTCCGGCGGGTAGTTGCGCCGGGCGTACAGCTTGGCGCTCTTGGCCCGCCGCCGCTCCTGCTCCTCCTCGCTGACTCCTGTGTGCCGCGCGCTGCCGGTGATCGCGGTGTTGACCAGGCCGGGGCATATCGCGCTCACCCCGATGCCGTGCGGCGCCAGTTCGGCTCGCAGGCACTCGCTGAGCATCAGCACGGCCGCCTTCGAAGTGCTGTAGGCCGGCAACGCCTTGGACGGCTGGAAGGCCGCGGCCGAGGCGGTGTTGACGATGTGGCCGCCCTGGCCGCGCTCGGCCATCTGCCGGCCGAAGAGCCGGCAGCCATGGATCACCCCCCACAAGTTGACGTCCAGCACCTGCTGCCAGTCCGCCACTGTGGTGTCGAGGAACGGGCCGGCCAACCCGATGCCCGCGTTGTTCACCACAACGTCGGGCACCCCGCGCAGGTCGGCGGTGCGGGCCGCGAACTCCTCCATCGCCCCGGCGTCCGCGACGTCGACCACCTCCGGCCAGGCGTCGGCCGCGCCGGCCCGGCGGGCGTCCGCCGCGGTCGAGGCGGCGCCCTCCGCGTCCCGGTCCACCGCGACCACCCGTGCGCCGGCCTCGGCGAAGGCGAGTGCGGTCGCCCGGCCGATGCCGCTGGCCGCGCCGGTGACCACCACCAGCTGTCCGGCGAACCGCTCCCGCGCCGCCGCCAGCCCCCGGCCGAGCACCGTCCGCCGGGCGGGGTCCTGCTCCTCTTCCCCAGGGGCGGGGGCGCCCTCCGCCGCGGAGACGAAGTCCGTGATCCAGCGGCTGAGCTGGTCGGGGCGGGAACGCGGCACCCAGTGCTTCGCGGGCAGGGTCCGCCGGGTCAACCGGGGCGCCCAGCGGTCGAGGTCGTCGTAGAGCCGTTCGGAGAGGAAGGCGTCCTGGGTGGGGGTGATCAGCAGCACCGGCACATGGGCGACGGGGTCGGGACGCGGGTGGGCGAGCCGGCGCCGGACGTTGTCGCGGTAGAGCCAGGCTCCGTGTGCGGCGTCCTGCGGGAGGGAGCCGGTCGGATAGCCGTCGGACGGGACCTTCTCGGCCCGGGCGAGCAGCTTCGGCCACTGCTTGCCGAGCGGTCCCCGCCAGGCCAGTTCGGGAAGCACGGGGGTGTGCAGCGCGTACACGTACCACGACTTGGTGAGCTGGTTGAGGAGTTGGCCGGTGCGGCGGGGGGTGGGGCGGCGCAGCCTGCGTGCGATCCAGTGGCCGAAGTGGTCGAGGCTCGGGCCGGAGATCGAGGTGAACGAGGCGATCCGCCCCTCGGTGGCGGTGACAGTGGCGAACTCCCAGCCCTGCACGGAGCCCCAGTCGTGGCCGACCAGGTGCACCGGGCGGTCGGGGCTGACCGCGCCGGCGACCGCGAGGAAGTCCTCGGTCAGCTTCTCCAGGGTGAAGCCGCCCTTGAGCGGGTCCGGCGCGGACGAGCGGCCGTGGCCGCGTACGTCATAACTCACCACGTGGAAGTGGTCGGAGAGCCGCTCGGCGACAGCCGACCAGACCTCCTGGCTGTCCGGATAGCCGTGTACCAGGACGACCGTCGGCGGGCCGCCGGGCGGGGCCGCGGCGCCGTACTCGGTCACGCACAGGCGCACCCCGCCGGCGCCGGTCACGAAGCGGTCCCGCGCCGCTGCCGTCTCCCGCTCGGCACCGGCCCCTTCCACGCCCGCGCCCGTATCCGCACGCGCGCCCGTACCCGCGCCCGCGTCGTCCGTCCCGCCCTTGCCGTCCACGCCTTCTACGCCGTCCATGTCGTCACCGCCTCAGCACCGACCAACACTGTCAGTGATCAATGTGACATTGTCCGATGGCAGCGTCAAGACATCCGGTACCGCCCGACGGCGCTTTCACCCGATCGAGTGGCAACCCCTACGGGGGGGGGCAACCGTGAGTCGTACGGCAAGCACCGCCCCGCGGGCGACGCGCGGCGGCCGCACCGCCCGCTACCGTCGGGGCCGTGAATGTGATCGCTACCGAGAGCCTGAGCAAGCGGTACCCGAGGGTGACCGCGCTCGACCGGCTGACCGTGGACATCACGCCCGGTGTGACCGGGCTGGTGGGCGCCAACGGAGCCGGCAAGTCGACCCTGATCAAGATCCTGCTCGGTCTCGCCCCGGCCACCGAGGGCCGGGCCACCGTGCTCGGTCGCGACGTGGCCTCGGACGGAGCGGAGATCCGTGCCCTGGTCGGCTACATGCCCGAGCACGACTGCCTCCCGCCGGACGTCTCGGCGACGGAGTTCGTGGTGCACATGGCCCGCATGTCCGGGCTGCCGCCCACCGCCGCCCGCGAGCGCACCGCCGACACGCTGCGCCACGTCGGCCTGTACGAGGAGCGCTACCGCCCGATGGGCGGCTACTCCACGGGCATGAAGCAGCGCGTCAAGCTCGCCCAGGCGCTGGTCCACGACCCGGAGCTGGTGCTGCTCGACGAGCCGACCAACGGCCTGGACCCGGTCGGCCGCGACGACATGCTCGGCCTGATCCGCCGCGTGCACACCGACTTCGGCATCTCGGTGCTGGTCACCTCGCACCTGCTCGGCGAACTGGAGCGCACCAGCGACCACATCGTCGTCATCGACGGCGGCAAGCTGCTGCGGGCCTCTTCCACCAGCGACTTCACCCAGACCACGGGCTCCCTCGCCGTCGAGGTCACCGACCGCGAGGACGACCTGTACGCGGCGCTGACCGCCGCCGGGCTGACCGCCCACGGCACCGGCCACCTGCTGATGGTCGACATCGCCGGCGACGAGACGTACGACACCGTTCGCGACGCGGTGGCCGAACTGGGCGTCGGCCTGGTGCGGATGGAGCAGCGCCGCCACCGGATCGCCGAGCTCTTCTCGGACGAGGACGCGAACGAGGACGCGGATGTGGAGACCGGCGCCGGCACTGGCACCGGCGCCCCCGTCCCCGCGGGCACAGGAAGGAGCACCCGGTGACCCAGCCCGACCTGACGCCCACGGACGTCATCCACGACATCGGCTACCGCCCGTACCACGGCCCCCGCCTCGGCCGCGCGTACGCCCGCAAGTCGCTCTACGTGCAGAGCCTGCGCGGCGCGTACGGACTCGGCCGCAGCGCCAAGTCCAAGGTGCTGCCGATGCTGCTGCTCGCTGTGATGTGCCTGCCGGCGCTGATCATCGTGGCGGTCACGGTCTTCACGGACCGCAACGACCTGCCGCTGCAGTACACCCGCTACGCGATCGTGCTCCAGGCGGTCATCACGCTCTTCGTCGCCTCCCAGGCGCCGCAGGCCGTCTCGCGCGACCTGCGCTTCAAGACCACCCCGCTGTACTTCTCGCGGCCGATCGAGGCGGTCGACTACGTGGCCGCGAAGTTCGCCGCGATGGCCTCCGCGCTGTTCCTGCTGACCGCGCTCCCCCTGCTGATCCTCTACATCGGCGCACTGCTGGCGAAGCTGAGCTTCGGCCACCAGACCGCCGGGTTTGCGAAGGGCCTGGTGTCCACAGCACTGCTGTCCCTCCTGTTCGCCGGCATCGGGCTGGTGATCGCGGCCGTCACCCCGCGCCGGGGCTTCGGCGTCGCCGCGGTGATCACCCTGTTCGTGATCAGCTACGGCGCCGTCTCCGCGGTGCAGGGCGTCGCGGACAACCAGGAGAAATGGCACGTCATCGGCTGGCTCGGGCTCTTCTCCCCGATCACCCTGATCGACGGCTTCCAGACCTGGTTCCTGGGCGCCGCCTCCTCCTTCCCCCACGCCTCGGGGCCGCCGAACGCGGCGGCCGGCATCGCGTACCTGCTGGTCGTCCTGGCGATCCTGGCGGGCAGCTTCGGGCTGCTGATCCGCCGCTACCGGAAGGCGGGCCTGTCGTGACCACCATCGGTATCAACGCGGTCTCCCGCTGGTTCGGGAACGTGGTGGCCGTCAACGACGTCACCATGTCCATCGGCCCGGGCGTCACCGGGCTGCTCGGCCCCAACGGCGCCGGCAAGTCCACCCTCATCAACATGATGGCCGGCTTCCTCGCACCCTCCGGCGGCAGCGTCACCCTCGACGGCACCGTCATCTGGCGCAACGAGCAGGCCTACCGCCAGATCGGCATCGTGCCCGAACGCGAGTCCATGTACGACTTCCTGACCGCGCGCGAGTTCGTCGTCGCCAACGCCGAACTGCACGGCCTCGCCGACCCCGGCGCCGCCGCCCAGCGCGCCCTGGCCACCGTGGAGATGGAGTACGCCCAGGACCGGCGGATCGAGACCTACAGCAAGGGCATGCGGCAGCGCGCCAAGATGGCGTCGGCGCTGGTGCACGACCCGTCGGTGCTGCTGCTCGACGAGCCGTTCAACGGCATGGACCCGCGCCAGCGGCTGCACCTGATGAACCTGCTGCGCGCCATGGGCGCGGACGGCCGGACCGTGCTGTTCTCCTCCCACATCCTGGAGGAGGTCGAACAGCTCGCCCACCACATCGAGGTCGTCGTCGCCGGGCGGCACGCCGCCTCGGGTGACTTCCGCAAGATCCGCCGGCTGATGACCGACCGCCCGCACCGCTACCTCGTGCGCTCCAGCGACGACCGCGCGCTCGCCTCGGCGCTCATCGCGCACGGCTCCACCGCGGGCATCGAACTGGACGCCACCGAGCGGGCGCTGCGCATCCAGGCGGTCGACTTCGCCGGCTTCACCGCGTATCTGCCGCGGATCGCCCGCGAGCACGGCATCCGCCTGTACGCGGTCTCGCCGTCCGACGAGTCGCTGGAAAGCGTGTTCTCCTACCTGGTCACGGCGTAAGGAACGACCGACATGTCCACCACCTCCACGCTTCCCGACGCGCCCGCCGCCAAGCCCGCGGCACCCCGTACCGGCGGCTTCTCCTGCTACCACCCCACCGTGGCCAGGCTCACCTACCGCGCGCTGCTCGGCCGGCGCCGTGCCCTGCTGCTCTTCTCGCTGCCCGTCCTGCTGCTGGCCATCGCCGCCTTCGTCCGCGCCCTGGTCGGCGCCGACGACGGCACCGCGAGCGACATGCTCCAGGGCTTCGCGCTCAGCTCGATGCTGCCGCTGCTGGGCGTCATCGCGGGCACCGGCGCGATCGCTCCGGAGATCGACGACGGCGCCATCGTCTACCTCCTCGCCAAGCCGATCAGGCGTTCCACGATCATCTGCACCAAGCTGCTGGTCGCCATCGGTGTCACCCTCGCCTTCTCCGCGGTCCCCACCCTGCTCGCGGGTTATCTGCTCAACGGCAACAGCGCGAACATCGCGGTCGCGTACGGCATCGCCACCGCCGTCGGGTCCGTCGCCTATGCCGCGGTCTTCCTGCTGCTCGGGGTGGTCACCCGGCACGCGGTCGTCGTCGGGCTCGTGTACGCGCTGGTGTGGGAGACGGTGATCGGCAACCTGGTGCCCGGCGCGCAGACGCTCAGCGTCCAGCAGTGGGCGCTCGCCGTCGGCGCCGAGGCCGCGCACGGCGGCCTCGTCACCTCGGCGGTGTCGCTGCCGACGGGCATCGTCCTGCTCGTCGCGGTCACCGTCCTGGGCACCTGGTACGCGGCGCGGCGGCTGAGCACCCTGAAGCCGGTCGGCGACGAGTAGGGCGGCGCGAACCGCCCGCCGAAACCGCGGCGCCCCGGCTGCCAGGAGGCGAGGACTCCAGGCGGCCGGGGCGTTCGCCTGCGGCACACAGCGAACGGTCCGAGACTGGAAGGGATGGTCCAGGACTCCTCTCCCCGCACGCCGCCGTCCCAGGGCGGTGTCCCCGGATCGGCCGCCCCGCGCCACCGGCCGGCCCCCGCCGACCTGCGGCGCGCCGCCGTCGCCTGGGTGCGCTCCACTCCTGGCACCCATATCTGGCTGCTGATCATCCTGGTCACCAGTACGGTCGCCGCGCTGCTGCCGGCCGATGTGCGCACCCACCTGTTGCACGAGGTCAGCACCAACCTGGTGGAGCTGCGCCTGCACCCGATCCGGGTGCTGGTCGCCAGCGCGCTGTGGATACAGGGGCCGTCCGGCCTCGCCTTGTACGTGGTGCTGTTCGAGGTGGTGCACGCCACCGCGGAGCGCTGGCTGGGCACCGCGCGCTGGCTCGCGACCGCCGTCTTCGCGCACGTGGGCGCCACACTGCTCAGCCAGAAGGCGGTCTTCCTCGACATCCGGGACAACCGCCTGCCGCACTCCCTGGCGTACACCGTGGACATCGGCGTCAGCTACGGCCTCGCGGGGGTCGCCGGGGTCCTCACCTACCGGCTGCCGCGCCGCCTGCGCTGGCCCTACGCGGTGGTGCTGGTCGGGCTGTTCGGCTACCGCCTGGTGGACAACGACACCTTCACCGACCTCGGCCACTTCACCGCGGTGCTGATCGGGCTGTGCTGCTACGCCCTGACGCCCTTGCCGCCGCCCCCGACCCCGGCTCCCCCTCCGGACCCGGACCAGGCCGCGGACCGCCGAGGGGTCAGGAAGCGGCCGCGCCCATGAGGCGCTCCAGCACCACAGCGATGCCGTCCTCGTCGTTGGACAGGGTGATCTCGTCGGCCACGGCCTTCAGGTCGGGGTGGGCGCCTGCCATCGCCACGCCGTGCCCGGCCCAGCGGAACATCGGCACGTCGTTCGGCATGTCCCCGAACGCGATGGTTCGGGCCGCGGCCGCGCCCAGCCGCCTGGCGGCCAGGGACAGCCCGGTCGCCTTGGTGAGGCCGAGCGGCAGCAGTTCCACGATGCGCCGGCCGGCCATGACGACGCCCACCAGGTCCCCGGCGACGGCCCTGGCCGCGTCGGCGAGCGCGTCGTCGTCCAGGTCGGGGTGCTGGATGTAGAGCTTGTTGATCGGCTCGGCCCACAGCTCGTCGCTCCCGGTCATGTGGATGACCGGCAGCTCGGGGTTGTAGACGTAGCCCTCGCCGACCAGCACCTCGCCCTCGAGGCCGTCCCGGCTGGCCGCCACGGCGAGGCGGCCGACCTCGGCCTCGATCTTGGCGAGCGCCACCGCGGCCAGCTTGCGGTCCAGCGTGACCGAGGTGAGCAGGCGGTCGCTGCCCGCGTCGTACACCTGGGCGCCCTGGCCGCACACGGCGAGCCCCTGGTAGCCGAGGTGGTCCAGGATGTGGCGGGTCCAGGGCACCGAGCGGCCGGTGACGATGATGTGCGCCGCGCCCGCTCCGGTCACGGCGGCGAGAGCGGCGCGGGTGCGCGGCGAGACGGTGCCGTCCTCGCGCAGCAGGGTGCCGTCGAGGTCGGTGGCGACCAGCCGGTACGGCAGCGGGCCGGTGGCGGGGACGTCGGCCGCGGCCGACCCGGGCGCGGTCACTTGGCGGCGGACTTCGCGACGGCCGCGGTGGGCTCCAGCACCTCGCGCCCGCCCAGGTACGGCCGCAGGACCTCGGGCACCCGGACCGAGCCGTCGGCCAGCTGGTGGTTCTCCAGCAGGGCGACGATGGTGCGGGTCACCGCGCACAGCGTGCCGTTGAGAGTGGCGAGCGGCCGGGTGCCGTCGCTGTCGCGCATCCGGATGCCGAGGCGGCGGGCCTGGAACTGCGTGGTGTTGGAGGTGGAGGTCAGCTCGCGGTACTTGCCCTGGGTGGGCACCCACGCCTCGCAGTCGAACTTGCGCGACGCGGAGGCCCCCAGGTCGCCCGAGGCCAGCTCGATCACCTGGAACGGCAGTTCCAGGGAGGACAGCCACTGCTTCTCCCACGCCAGCAGCCGCTGGTGCTCCGCCTCGGCCTCCTCCGGCGTGGTGTAGACGAACATCTCGACCTTGTCGAACTGGTGCACCCGGAAGATGCCGCGGGTGTCCTTGCCGTACGACCCGGCCTCCCGGCGGTAGCAGGCGGAGAAGCCCGCGTACCGCAGCGGCAGCCTGGACGCCTCGATGATCTCGTCCATGTGGTAGGCGGCGAGCGGGACCTCGGAGGTGCCGACGAGGTAGAGGTCGTCCTTCTCCAGGTAGTAGACGTCGTCCTCGACCTGGCCGAGGTAACCGGTGCCCGCCATAGCGGCGGGCCTTACCAGGTTCGGGGTGAGCACCGGGGTGAAGCCCGCCGCGGTGGCCTGCGCGATGGCCGCGTTGACCAGGGCCAGCTCCAGCAGGGCGCCGATGCCGGTGAGGTAGTAGAAGCGCGAGCCCGACACCTTGGCCCCGCGGTCGGTGTCGATCGCGCCGAGCAACTCGCCCAGTTCCAGGTGGTCCTTGGGGGTGAAGCCCTCGGCCGCGAAGTCGCGGGGGGTGCCGACGGTCTCGAGGACGACGAAGTCCTCCTCGCCGCCGATGGGGGCGTCGGGGTGCACCACGTTGCCCAGCCGCAGCAGAAGCTGCTGGGCCTGCTCGGCAGCCTCCTGCTGCTCGGCGTCCGCGGCCTTCACCGAGTCGGCCAGCTCCTTGGTGCGCCTCAGCAGTTCGGCGCGCTCCTCGCCCTGCGCCTTGGAGACCAGGCGCCCCAGCTGCTTCTGCTCGGCGCGCAGCTCGTCGAAGCGGGTACTGGAGGACCTGCGCCGCTCGTCGGCGGAGAGCAGCGCGTCGACGAGCGCGACGTCCTCTCCACGGGCGCGCTGCGAGGCGCGCACTCGGTCGGGGTCCTCACGAAGCAGGCGAAGGTCAATCACGGTCCACAGGCTACCCGGCGTCAGTCGGCTCAGGCGACAACTTAAAGGCGGCAATGTGTGCAATGTCCGATTCGCTGGAAAAGCGAAAGAAGGTAGCTAAGGTGGCGATAAAGCCATGCGTCAACGCAATTCCGGCGGTCGCCCGGTGGGGTCGGTCGGCCTGTGGAGAAACGGAGTTGATCCACTGCGGAGGTCGCTTCCGGAGGGGGCGCGGGCCCCTCTGCGGCTGAGTTATCCACAGGCGGTGGGGAAATCTCGGCCCGTTGTCCACAGGGTGTGGGAGAGATCTGTGGAGAAGTGGAGAGATCATTTCCCGGGGTCGGAGTTCGGCTATGGATTCCCCGCGCAAACCCGTTCCACACTCACTTTCGGGTGAGATCTGTTCCCCCGGGAGGATGGCGAGGGGGATTTGGGGTGACGCGGGGTGATGTGTCGCACTCCGGGGCGAGCTGGCGGCTGTGTACCAATTTGTCGACTTGGCCGCTTTTCGCTGTCGACTTGTCCCCAGTTACCCACAGGCTGCGCGCCGGCCCTGTGGATAACTCTGTGGACAACTCGCAAGATGGCTGGTGGGCAAAGCCAAGGCAAACGCCAGAGGGCGCGGGGTGGTGGTCACGCCGTGTCACACTGCGGCCCTTGGTCGCGGCCCGTCTCTGCCCGGGAAGACCTCAGGCGCGGCCGTCGAGCGCCCGGTTGAGCCAGTCCGCCGCCGCGGTGAACTCCTCGTCGCTCGCACCGCGGCGCACCACGGGCGCGATCTCGTCCGCACGCGGGTACGACCCGAGCAGCCGCACCTTCAGGCAGCGCCGGTGCAGCCCGAGCAGCGTCTCGCTCACCCGCCGGTCGGTCAGGTGGCCCTCCGCGTCCACGGAGAAGCAGTACTGCCCCAGCCCCTGGCCGGTCGGCCGGGACTCGATCCGCATCAGGTTCACCCCGCGGATCGCGAACTCCTGGAGCAGGTCGAGCAGCGCGCCCGGGTGGTCGTCGCGCAGCCAGAACACCGCCGACGTCTTGTCCGCCCCGGTGGGTGCCGCCATCCGCGCCGGCCGGCCCACCAACACGAAGCGGGTGGTGGCGTTCGAGGCGTCGTGGATCTCGGTGGCCAGCGGTTCGAGCCCGTAGGTCGGAGCGGCGAACTCGCCGGCGAAGGCGCCGTCGTAGCGCGACTCCTGGACCAGCCGGGCGCCGTCCGCGTTCGAGGCGGCCGACTCCCAGACCGCGTCCGGCAGGTGCTTCGTCAGCCACTGCCGGACCTGCACCTGGGCGGCGGGGTGGCCGGTCACGGTCTTCACGTCCGACAGCTTCGTGCCCGGCCGGACCAGCAGCGCGAACGCGATCGGCAGCAGCACCTCGCGGTAGATCATCAGCGGGGTGCCGAACGCCAGCTCGTCGAGGGTCGTGGTGATGCCGCCCTCCACCGAGTTCTCGATCGGCACCAGCGCGCCGCCCGCCTCGCCGTTGCGCACCGCGTCCAGCGCCGCTGCCACGGACACCATCGGGACCAGCTCGCGGGTGGCGGACTCGGGCAGCGTGCGCAGCGCGGCCTCGGTGAAGGTGCCCTCAGGCCCCAGATACGTGTAACGGCTCGCCGACGACATGAGTTCAGCCTAATGGCCCACGCGGCCGCACCCGCCCGTCCCGTACGGTTGTTCCCAGGACGTCGCACGGACGTACGAGACACGCGGGAGCCCAGCGCCGGGCGCCCGCGCGCCAGCCCTCCCGCCGTGCGGGCTCGACGCTCAGCCCTCCAGCAGGCGCTGGCCCACGTACTCCCCTTTCCCCGCCCCGCCCGGCACCGCGAACAGCCCGCTCGCCTCGTGGCGCAGGAAGCGGGACAGCCCGTCGGCGCCGTCGAGCTTGCGCTGGACCGGCACGAAGCCCGTCATCGGGTCGGCCTGCCAGGCGACGAACAGCAGCCCCGCGTCCGGGGTGCCGTCCGCACCGAACCCGTCGTGGTAGGAGAAGGCACGGCGCAGCATGGCCGCACCGCTGTTGGAGGCGGGCGCGGCCAGCCGGATGTGGGCGTCACCGGCGATCGCGAGCGACCGGTCGGCGTTGATCTTGTCGAGCTGGACGGGGGTGGTCTCCACGCCGCCGGACAGGGGAGCGCCGTCGGACTTGCGGCGCCCCACCACCCGCTCCTGCTCGGCCACCGACAAGCGGTCCCAGGTGTCCAGCAGCATCCTGATCCGGCGGACGACCGCGTACGAGCCGCCCGCCATCCAGTCGGGAGAGCCGGTCGCCGGTACGAAGATCCGCTTGTCGAAGTCCGCGTCGGTCGGCTTGGGGTTGTTCGTGCCGTCGATCTGCCCCATGAGGTTGCGCGCGGTGCGGGGCCGGTCGGTGGCGCCGGGGGTGCGGTTGAAGCCGTTCATCTGCCAGCGCACGGTCGCGGTCCCGGCGGCGGCCTTCTGGAGCACGCGCAGGGCGTGGAAGGCGACCAGCGCGTCGTCGGCGCCGATCTGCACCCACAGGTCGCCGTTGCTGAGCTTGGGGTCGAGCCGGTCCGCGGGGAAGTCCGGCAGCGGCGCCAGGGCGGTCGGCAGCTTGGACGTCAGCCCGGTCCGCGTGAAGAAGCTGCGTCCGAAACCGAAGGTGACGGTCAGGGAGGAGGGGCCCGCGTCGTCGGCCACCTGGTCGTCGTACGCCGCCGGCGTGGTGGGGCGGTCGGCCGCGGTCATGTCCCGTGCCGCGTTCGACCAGCGGCGCAGCAGGGCGGCTGCCGCCTTGCGGTCCGCGCCCGCCTTGAGGTCGAAGGCGACCAGGTGGCCGCACGCTTGCGCGGGGTCGGCGATCCCGGCCTGGTGCACACCCTCGAACGGGACGTGCGCGGAGCCGACGGTCGTCAGGGCGGTCGGCTCGTCACGGGTGCCGGTCGCCACCGCGGCGCCCGCGCCGCCGCCGACCACCAGCCCGGCAGCTCCCGCCGCGCCGGCGGTGCCCAGCAGCCGTCGGCGGCTGACCCCGGGCCGGGCCGCCGCTTCGGCGGCTTCGGGGCCGGCCCCGCCCGCGCCTGAGACCTGACCGGAGGTTTTCCCGGCGGAGCGTCCCGCCGTCCTGTCCGTGGCACTCACGAAGTGACCTTCACCTTCTTCGTCTCCGTCACCTCGTCGATGTCCGAAGTGCGGACCGTGACCGACATCTGCCAGGTGCCCGGGAGCGGCAGTTGGGCCGCGCTCGCCGTCCAGCGGCCGGTGCCGGTGTGCTTGAGCGTGATCGGGATGGGACCGAGGTTCTGCGCGGGCAGCGTGAAGGCCAACCGCACCTCGGGCACGTCGACCGGGGTCCCGGCGGTGTTCTTGAGGACGAGCCGCACCTGGTTCGGGGTGGCGGCGCGTCCCGGCGTCACCGTGACCGCCGCGGTGCCCTTCCCCTTCGGGCCGCCGGTGTCGTAGGGGACGGTGACCGCGATCGGCGCCTGGCCCGAGGAGGTGGTGCCCGTGCCGGAGGACGCGGACGGCGCCGGGGCCAGGGCCTTCTGCTCCTCCGCGGCCCGCCCCGGCTGCGAGCCGGACAGGACCGTGGTCACACCGAGCAGTACCACCGCGACCGCCGCCTCGGCCAGCACCGAACGGCGCAGCGCCCCCCGGAAGGGGTCCGCGGCCAGCACCTTGCGGGCCCGCGCCGCGCTGCGGGCGGCCTGCTGGCGCCGCAGTTGCTGGGCCCGGGCGCTGTCCGCGCCACCCGCACCGCCGCTGCCGGAGGCCGCGACCGCCGGTTTCGTACGGTCGGCGGCCGCCGCCGGGACCGAGGCGGGCGCCGCCGTCGCGGCAGCGGCAGCGGCCGTGGCTGTGGCCGTGGCCGTGGCCGTGGTCGCGACTGCGGCCGTGGCGGTGGCCGGGGTCCGGCCGAGCCGCGCGGTCCAGCGGCGGGAGAACCAGGCGACGGCCACCAGCGCGCAGACCAGCCCGATCTTGATCAGCAGCAGCCGCCCGTAGGAGGTGTCGGTGAAGGCCCGCCAGCTGCCCATCTGGCGCCACGCCTGGTAGACACCGGTGCCGACGAGCAGGGTGACCGCGATGAGCCCGAGCAGCGAGAAGCGGCGCACCGCGTACGGCTCGATCGGGCGGCCCGCGAGAGAGGGCGCCCACAGCGCGGTCAGCAGCGTGATCAGCCCGCCCAGCCAGACCGCCATGGACAGCAGGTGCACCACGTCGACCGGCATCGCGACCTGGTGCTGGATGCCCACCGAGGCGTGCTCGGCCATCGCCCAGGTCGCCGCGATGCCGACGGCGATCACCGTGCCGCCGATGCCCAGCCCCCAGGCGAGGTCCGCCCGTTCCTCCGGGTCCTCCCGCCGGGCGTAGGAGCCGAACAGCACCGCGAGGAACACCGCGGCCGCCGCGAGCAGCAGCAGTCGGGACAGCAGCGCGGCCCCCGGCCTGGTCTGGAGCTGGTCCCGCATCACCCCGAGGTCGAGCGCCTGCCCGAGCCCCTTGCCGTTGACGTAGGGCCCGCGCAGCAGCAGCAAGGCGATCGTGGAGGCGGCCATCGCCACCCAGCCGGTCGCCGCGATCCGCTGGAGCGGCCGCAGCAGCGCACCGCGCGGCCAGCACACCGACAGGAACACCGAGGCGCCGACGAGCAGCGCGAAACCGGCGTAGGCGACGTAGCGGCCGACACCGTAGAGCGTGCCGGCCGCACCGCCGCCGCGCGCCGCGACGCCCGACAGGTCGACGTCGGTCCGGGAGGGCGCGCCGATCGAGAAGGTGAAGGCGCCGGAGACGGGGTGGCTGTCCTGGGAGATCGCCCGCCAGGCGACGGTGTAGGTGCCGTCGCCCAGGCCCGACTTGAGGGCGACGGTCGAGGTCGCCCCCGAGTTCTTGCCCTGCGCGTGCCCCGGGGTACCGGCGGCGACATCGGTGCCGTGCGGGTCGAGCACCCGCAGCGAGTCGTCGGACAGCAGCACGCCCTCGGAGAAGGTGAGCACCACCCGCTGCGGCGCGGTCTTGACCACCGACCCGTCGGCGGGGTCGGTCCCGATCAGTGCCGCGTGCGCCGAGGCGGGCACGGCGGTGCCGAGCAGCAGCCCGACCAGCGCCCCGAGCCCGACGAGCAGCGCCGCCGCGCGCCGCGGCCACGACCGCCGGGCGCCGGGCGGTCCTGCGTACGACCGTGTGTCCATCGGCGGGTCAGCCCTCCGGTTGGTACGTCGTCGGGCGCACCGGCACGGTGACGGTCACCGCGGCGGGCGTGGCGTGTGCGAAGTGCAGGGTGAGCGTCACCTTGTCGCCTACCGCGGGCTTGTGGGTGAGGTCCTCCAGCATCACGTGGTCGCCGCCGGTGCTCAGCGTGAGCTTGCCGCCGGCCGGCACGGTCAGCGACATCACCTGCTGCATGGTGTCGTTCGAGGTGGTGTGCAAGGTGGCGTGCGCGGCCAGGCCGCTGGTCACCGACGTGAGCTGGGCCGCGGTCCCGCCGGTGTTGGTGACGGTGAAGTACGCCGCGGCCATGTCCGTCAGCAGCGGCTGCGGTATGTAGCCGCCGCTGACCGCGAGCGCGGCGGGACTGCCGGCCTTGGCGTTCGCGCCGTCGGCGCCCGACGCGCCGGACGAGGCCGACGTCGAGCCCGCCGCCGAGCCTGCCGAGGACGAGCAGCCGGTCAGCGCCATGCTGCCGCCGGTGGCCACCGCGGCGAGCACCACCAGCGCGGCCGCGCCGACCCGGGTGCGCCGCCCCGCGGACCTGGTCGCGGTCACGACCGCTCACTCCTGATGATCTTCGGCAGGGCGCGCGCGTACTGGTCCGCGCTGGTGCCGGACATGTACAGCACGTGGGCCTTGTTGTCCTTCGGCCAGAAGGCCAGCACCTCGGCGCCGTGGGTGACGGTGATGCTGCCGTCCTTCTCCTTGACCGGCGGGTCGATGCCGACGCCGAGCGTGCGGGCGGCGGCCTGGATGGTGCTGAACTTGCCGGTCAGCCCGATGAAGCTCTTGTCGATCGCGCCGAGCCAGGAGTTCAGCCGGGCCGGGGTGTCGCGGGTGGGGTCGGAGCTGATGAAGACCACCTGGAGCTTCGCCTGGTCGGCCTTGGACAGCTTGGACTTGGCCAGTGCGATGTCGCTCATCGTGGTGGGGCACACGTCGGGGCAGTGGGTGTAGCCGAAGTAGAGCAGCACCGGGTGCCCGGCGGTCTGCTTGACCAGGTCGAACTGCTTGCCGTGGTTGTCGGTGAGGACCAGCGCGGGCTTGGCGAACGGCGTGTCCAGGGCGACGCCGGGTCCCTGGGAGGCGGCGGTCGACACGACGGCCGCGGCGTTGGAGTCGCTGCCGGAGGAGGAGCCCCCGCACGCGGTGAGCAGGAGGGCGGCCGAGGCGGTCACGGCGACGGCGCCGAGTTTGACGGTGGTGCGCATGAGAGATGTGGTTCCTGTTCGCGAGTGCTCGAAGGGGCCGGGCGGCCGCGGTCGTACGGTGCGCGCACCGCGGCCGCCCGGCAGGGGACCGGTCAGGCCGAGGGCGAGGAGCCGTCACCGGAGCCGTCACCGGCGCCCGCGGACGAGCCCGAGCCGCCGCTGCCGCCGGTGCCGGCCGGGGCCGTACGCCGCCGCCCGCCGTACACGCCGAAGCCGACGCCGATCACGCCGACCACGATCCCGGCGATGCCCAGCGCGCGGGCGGTGCCGTCGCTGTCACCGGCCGCCGCGGTGGTGCTCGCCGCGGCGGTGCCGGACTGCGGGGCCGACGCGGCGCTGCCGGTGGCGGTGGGCGTCGCGCCGGAGCCGCTGTCCGCTTCGGTGAGCTGGAGGGAGGGCGCCGGGTTCTGCGGCTCGGGCTGCCCGGCCTGCGGGATCTCGATCCACCGCACCACGTTGCCGTCGCTGTAGGTCTGGAGCGCCTTGAACGTCAGCGTGCCGGTGTCCTCCGGCAGCGGCCCGAGGGAGACCGGGAACTGCTGGAACTGCCCGGGCTCGATCTTCCCCCCGGTCCAGGTGATCTTGGTGACGGCCGAGGTGACCGTGCCGTCGTCGGTCTTCAGCGGGGTGGTGAGCTTGGTCGTGGTGACCTTCGCGGTCCACCCGGGCACCGGCTGGATCGACACCGAGGCGATCGGGTGGTCGGTGGGGAGGTTCACCTCCAGCTTGACGGTGGAGGCGTTGTCCTCCTCGCACGGCACCTTGAACGAGACGGTGCTGTAACTGCCCTTGGCGGCCGTGCTCGGCTGCACGGTGACATGGGCGAAGGCGGGTACGGCGGCCAGCAGGACGGCCGAGCCGGCGAGCGCGGCGACGGTCGCGGCACGGCCGCGCATACGGGAACTGCTCATGGCAGGGGTATCTCCACGTGGAAGTGGTGCGCTGACGGTGGGCCGCGCACACAGGTGCGCGGGATGACGCGGGCAGCCGCCCCGAGTCCGTGCGCGTACCCGTGCCCGGGCTCCGCGGCCGCGCGTCCTCAAGGGCGTGCGGTGCGGGGACCTCGGGGGAGGAAGGCACTCGTGGGAGGGCGGCAGGCGACCCGCGCTTCCGTCGGCGCTCCCCGTGAGGAGCCGACGCCGCGTCAGGCCGCCAGTGCGACCGCCGGGGGACCGCGCCTGGCCAGGCAGTGCCGCAGCCAGACGGTACGGTGCCGGGCCGCCACCGGCCACGCGGCGCCTCGTATCGGTCGGCGGGCGCAGGGCACGGCCGCGGCGAGCGCCGCCAGCAGCGCGCAGGCCCGGCGCAGCGCGGACGGCGGCAGCGAGGCGAGTTCCGTGGCGCTGCGCACCGACAGCCGGACCAGCCGCCACAGCGCGGCCTCGCCGCGGCGCAGCAGCAGCCCGGCGACCACGGCGGCCAGCAGGTGGCCGAGCAGCATGGGCAGCGAGCACATCGACAGCAGCATCGCGGGCAGCGACATGTGGGCGCCGTGGACGGCACCCGTGCCGGACGAACCGGCGGACATGCCGGGCATCAGCGTGTCCCCGGCGGGCGCGGCGCCACCGAGCCCGGCCGGGTCGAGGCCGGCCCGCAGGACGACCTGCCGCGCGGCCCCCGGGGTGAGCGCCGTGCCGCTGCCGCCGCTGTTGCACACCAGCCGGGCGGCGACGGCGACCAGGCTGCTGCCGGTGGCGGCGCCCCGCACGGAACCGGTGGCCGAGGCGCACATCTGGCCGGTGCTGAACACCAGGTGCAGGGCGAGTTGGCCGAGCGCGAGCAGCGCGGTGATGCCGGGCAGTCCGCGCTCCCGGCCGGCGAGCGGCGCGACGACCGCGAAGACCGCGAGCCAGCCCAGCGCCAGCGAGGCGGCCGGCACCGTACGGCCCGACGCCATGGCGTGCCCGGCCGCCGCGAGCAGCACGCAGACCGCGGTGAACACCGCGGTCCGCAGCAGTCGCATCCCGGCACCCGCGCGCACGGTGGGCGCAGGCAGGCAGGAGGCGGAGGAAGGCGCAGCCATGACAGCCGTCATCATCTCACTGCCGCTTCCGCCCGCGTACGGCGCCCTTGCTCCCCTCACACCCGCGGTGCGGCATCTACACCCCGGCGGGTGGCAAACGCATCCGCCGAATGAGCGGCATCACGCCAACATCGCGCTTACTCCAGGGCCTTCGCGGCAATACGTAACCGTATGTCGAGCCGGGGGCCAGGAGGCTGGAGCATGAGCATCTGGTGGTCACTCCATCTGCGGCGGGAGGCCGCGAGCGTCCCGCTGGCCAGGAAGCTGCTGCTGGGGACCATGGATTCGGCGGGGGTCGACCCCGACATCTCCTTCGACCTGTCGGTGGCGCTGACCGAGGCGTGTGCGAACGCCGTGGAGCACGCCGGCTCGGCCACGGGTTACGTCGTCACCGCCGAGATCGACGGCGACTGCTGCCGGATCGAGGTGGCCGACTCGGGGCCGGGCCTGCCGCGCGAACGGGGCCGCAGACCGGCCCGGCCGCTGACGCTGCGCGGCCAGTACGCCGAGCACGGCCGCGGGCTGTTCCTGATCGAGACCCTCGTCGACCACGTGCAGTACCACGACCGGCCGGGGCACGGCACGGTCGTGGCCTTCGACAAGGTGCTCAAGTGGCGTCAGGACGCCCTGCTCGAAGCATCCTGACGCCGGCTCCGCGCGAGCGGACCGGACGCCCCTGCCGAGGACAGGGCGCCGCCCCACCGGTCCGGCCCGCGCCGCGGGCGCTCAGCCGGACAGCCCCGCCATCCACTCCTCGACCTCGTCCGAGCGGCGCGGCAGCCCCGCCGACAGGTTCCGGTTGCCGCTTTCGGTGACGAGGATGTCGTCCTCGATCCGCACCCCTATGCCGCGGTACTCCGCCGGCACCGTCAGGTCGTCCGCCTGGAAGTACAGCCCCGGCTCCACGGTGAGCACCATGCCCGGCTCCAGTACGGCGTCCACATAGGTCTCGGTGCGGGCCTGGGCGCAGTCGTGCACGTCGAGGCCGAGCATGTGGCCGGTGCCGTGCAGCGTCCAGCGCCGCTGGAGGGCGAGTTCGAGTACCCGCTCCACCGGGCCCTCCAGCAGGCCCCACTCGACCAGCCGCTCGGCGAGCACGCGCTGCGCCGCGTCATGGAAGTCGCGGTAGGCGGCGCCGGGCTTGACCGCCGCGATACCGGCCTCCTGTGCGTCGTACACCGCGTCGTAGATCTTCTTCTGCAGGGGGGTGAAGCGGCCGTCGATCGGCAGGGTGCGGGTGACGTCGGCGGTGTAGAGGGTGTGGGTCTCCACGCCCGCGTCCAGCAGCAGCAGTTCGCCGGCGCGGACCGGGCCGTCGTTCCGCACCCAGTGCAGCGTGGTGGCGTGCGGACCCGCGGCGCAGATCGAGCCGTAGCCGACGTCGTTCCCCTCGACGCGGGCGCGCAGGAAGAAGGTGCCCTCGATGTACCGCTCGCTGGTGGCCTGGGCGCGGTCGAGGACCTTCACCACGTCCTCGAAGCCGCGGGCGGTGGAGTCGCACGCCTTCTGCAGCTCGCCGATCTCGAACTCGTCCTTGACCAGGCGGAGTTCCGACAGGAACGTCTTCAGCTCGGTGTCCCGCTCGGCGGTGACCTTGTCGGTGAGGGCGGCCTCGACCCCGGCGTCGTAACCCCGCACGACGCGCACCGGGCCCGTCGCCTCGCGCAGCACGTCGGCGATCGTGCGGACGTCCTCGCAGGGCAGGCCGAGGAGCTGCTCGCCCTCGGACAGGCTGTTGCGCCGCCCGACCCACAGCTCGCCCTGGCCGTCCAGCCAGAACTCGCCGTTCTCCCGGTCGGAGCGCGGCAGCAGGTAGGCGGTGGCGGTGTGGCCGCCCTCCTCCAGCGGTTCGAGGACGAGGACGGCGTCCTGGGTCTGGTCCCCGGTCAGGTGCACGTACTCCGTGGAGGCGCGGAAGGGGTAGTCCGTGTCATTGGCGCGGGTGCGCAGATTGCCCGCGGGGACCACGATCCGCTCGCCCGGGAAGCGCGCGGACAGTGCGGCGCGGCGCGCGGCCGCATAAGGAGCCTGGGCTATCGGCTCCAGGCCGCGCCGCTCGGTGTCGGCCCAGCCGCTCTTCATGGACGCGGCCAGTTCGTCGGAGACACCGGGGTACAGCCCGTTCTTGCGCGTCTTGATCGCGCTCTCCTGCCCCTCGGCGACCTCGTCACCGGACGCGTCACCGGACGCGTCGGCGGCAGCGCCCGCCGCCTCGCCCGCCGCGGACCGCGCCGCCGCTTCGGCTTCCTCGCCCCGGCCCCCCGCCGTGTCCTGCCTGTCCTCGGCCTTCGCCACGTCCTGCCTCCTCGCAATGGTCCCTTTCGTCCATCGTATGGGCGCCGCCCCTGACAGGTCCGGGGGCCTGTGGACAACCGGGACCGCCCCGCGGTCCGGCCTGTGGAAAACCGGCGGCGCCGGGGTGCGGCAGGGGGAGAATGGACGGCGGAAGGACCCATCGGACCCGGAGACCCGTGGACTCGTGGGCCGGTGGACCCGTGGGCCCGGGGCCCGCGGGCCCGCGGCCGTCAGTCGTCGAAGCGGACGGCCAGCAGCACCAGGTCCTCCATGTGCTCCGCCCGGTCCCGCCCGTCCGGGAGGAGCACGCGCAGCACATGGTCGGCCAGCGCCTCCGGGTCGGCCCGCACACTCCTGGGGGCGAACTGCGCCGCCGAGTGCAGCCGGGACAGCGCCCGGTCCGCGGGCCCCCCGGTGCGGTGCAGCAGGCCGTCGGTGTAGAGCAGCAGGCTCTCGCCCGGCCGGAGGACCAGCTCCGCGCTGGGCGCCTCCCAGCAGGTGAGCATGTTCAGCGGCGCGGACAGCGAGGTCTCGACGTACTCGCAGCGGCGTTCGCCGACGATCAGCGGCGGGCAGTGCCCGGCGCCCGCCATGGTCAGTTTGCGGCCGCCGCCCGGCAGCGCGGTGGCGTACGCGAACAGCGCGGTGGCGCTGCGGGCCGGCTCGGTCAGCCGCATCAGCAGTTCCAGGTCGGAGAGGACGGCGACCGGGTCCTCACCTTCCATCACGGCGTACGCCCGCAGGGCCGCCCGCAGCCGTCCCATCGCGGCGACCGCGCCCGGTCCGGCACCGGTGACCCCGCCGACGGTGAGTCCGAGTGCCTCCTCGGGCAGCGTCAGCGCGTCGAACCAGTCGCCGCCGCCGCGCGGGCCCGAGGTGTGGCGTACGGCCATCCGCAGGCCGGGCACGCGTGGCAGCCGGGTGGGCAGCAGTTCCTCGGACAGCGCACGGGCGGCGGCGCGGGCCCGGTGAAGCGCCAGGCAGCGCGCGATGTGCTCGACGGCGAACCGCAGGTAGAGGCCGGCCAGGCGGCGCTGGCGGTCGGTGGGGGCGGTGGGGTCGTCGTAGAACCAGACGGCGGTGCCGAGGTGGCCGGCGGGGCGACTGCCGGTCCGGCTGTCGGACCGGTCGGCGGGGTCGCCGGAAGCGGGGCCGTGGTCGGCAGCGGGGCCGTACGGGGCCGGATCGTAGGGTGCCGCATCGTAGGGACCGGTGCCGGAGTCGGCGCCGTACGCAGGTTCGTACGTGTGCTCGTACGACGGGCCCGGTCCGGCCGGGGGCTGCCCGGCGTCCTCGGCGGCGCCCTCCGCGACGAGCGGCACCGCGTAGCTGGCGGCCAGGCCCAGTTGCGCGGCGACCTCGCGGTGCCGTGTGGACGGGCCCGGGCCGTGCAGCAGGTCGGGCAGCAGCGTTTCGGCACGCGCGGCGGCGAGCGGGACCGTCTCCAGGGTGCCGAGGTCGCTGCGGCCCAGGCCCAGCCCGACGGCCGTCGCCGGGCCCAGCCCGTCCGCGGGGTCGAGGGTGACCAGGCCGCGCCGGGCGCCCACGAGGGTGGCGCCCGCCCGCAGTACCTCGTGCAGCGCGTCGTCGAGCGCCGCGGTCCGCGCCAGTTGCTCGGTCAGGCCGTGCAGCAGGGACAGGTCGCACACCCAGGCGGCCAGCCGGTCCTGGACGGCGAGGGAGTGGTCAAGGGTGCCGCGGGGCGGGGCCGCGCGTGTCGCGGCGCCCTGCGCGTGCGGCACCGGAAGCGGCGCGTCCTGTGGGAAGGGGCCGGCCCCGGTGGCGGCAGCGCCCGGCCCGGAGATCACGGCCGCGGTGGCCGCGACGGTCGCCGCCGCGGCGGCCGGTGCGGGGACAGGGGCGCCAGTGTCCGCCCGGACGGGAGCGGACGGCTCGCTTCCGGCCACTTTTCCGACGCGTGCGGTGCTCATGGCCGAAGGCTTTCGGCCGGGTGCCGGCCGGTGGAACAATCGTCGCTTTTCGTCCGCAATGCGCGGCGCGTCTGCATGAATAGCATCGCAAACCCCCATGGTGTGCTGCGCTGCTGTCAAGACCCCACTTCTACACGCACGATCGCGGGCATGTCCAGGATTGTCCCGGTACACGGAGTGGTGTCGGAAGCGTGCCCCGGACGGCTCTGTTTTCCGGATGTTGGCCGAAAACAGCCGCCCCCGGTGTATGCGCACGATCGACTGGCCCCAGCCAACAGCGCGTCATTTCGCGGGTGCTGGGTAGGAACCCGAAGTCCGGCTCAAGCGTCGTAGCACGTATACAGTTGACGGCCGACCCAACCCCGAGTGGCAAAGGGTGCGGCGTCCGGTACGGACCATGCGACATGGCCCGCGACCAGGGCGCGGTGAGTTCAGCGCGAGCCAAGAGCGCCGATGACGCGCCACCCTCCGCCACGTTCCACGCTCGGCTGGCAGTGCGGTGCGCTGCCTCGTATGCGGTGTGCTCGACAGTTACGTTGTGCAGTGGGCAGATCCCTGGGCGTTAACGGAAAGGAACGAGCGCTGATGCGCGAGATCCTCGGAAGGCGACGCAAGATCTCTCTTCGGCGAAGGGAGCGGACCGCGTACGTCGACGCGGCGCTGACCTACGCCGAACGGTGGCAGTGGCGCGTGGTACCCGGCGTCGGGCTCGACAGACAGGACCCGCACAACTCCGGCTGCGCCTGCGGGCGCCCCAACTGCGTGGTGCCCGGCGTCCATCCGGTCGATCCCGGGCTGCTCGCCGCGACCCGCGACCCGCGCATGGTCCGCTGGTGGTGGACCCGGCGGCCGGACGCCCCCGTGGTGCTCGCCACCGGCGACCGGGTCTCGGCGGCGAGCCTGCCCGCGACCGCGGGCGCGCGCGCCCTGGAGGCGATGGGGCAGCTCGGCTGCCGGCTCGGCCCGGTCGTGGCCACCCCGACCCGCTACGTCTTCCTCGTCGCGCCCTACTCGCTCGCCGAGTTGGGCGAACTGCTCGACCGCCAGGAATGGGTGCCGACCTCGCTGCGCTACCACGGCGACGGCGGGTACGTGGCGCTGCCGCCGGCCGGCGGGCTGCCGGGCCCGCTGCGGTGGGTGCGCCAGCCGGTCGTGCCGATCGTGCCGAGGGCGGCGGTGCGGGCCGGCCGGGTGGCCGACGCGGTCCGGGCGATGCGGACCGCCGAGCGCACCCCGTGGCTGCCGCAGATCGACGAACTCGTCGACGCGCTGGTCCGGGCCGGCCGCACCGCGCCCGACGGGGACCGGCTGCGCTACTGAGCGGTCCCGGGCCCGATGAACGGCACGGGTCTGATGAACGGCACCCGGTCTGATGAACGGACCGGTCCCGACCGAACGGCACCCGGTCCGTGGTCGGCGGGCGGGCGGCCCGTACCGCCAAAACGGCCTCCCGGGGACGGGAACAGGCCGCCGACAGGGTGCTGGACGGCCTTTGGCGGGGTAGGGGCCGGGTGTCGCCGGAACCACCGGCGGACGGTGGGCGTTATGTTCACCCGGACCCCGGACATCGAGCGCAGGTGAGCCCTTTGAAGTCGCAGCAGCCGTCAAACGCTTCGGGCCGGCGGGGGCGCGCCCGGGGTGCTAGCCACGACCAGTCGGGAGCCGACGGCCTGCGCCGGGTCGCCCTCGCGAGTGCGGCCGCGCTCGCCGCCGTACTGGCCCTCGCGGTGGCCACCGCCGGTTCCGGCCACGACGTCGAGCACCGCGGGGACGTCGGCCACAACACCGCCCACGCCAGCCCCTCCCCGGACAGCTCCGCGGGCGACGACTGAACCGGGCCGGACGACGAGATCAGTACCCGGAAGGCGGCGGCGCGACGGATTACGTCGGTGCGGCACGGGCCGGGGCATGGAAAGGCCCGGCCGCTGGCGACGGGGGATGCACCAGCGACCGGGCTGTTCAAACGGTAACAAGACTTCGGCGGTTAGCAAATTCCCCGTTCGGGGGAGCCGGGCCATGACCCGGTGTTTCCAGGGGAGTTGTGATCGGAATCACTGACCGACCGCTTGGTCGGTACCTTTCGGGGGGTGCGTCCGCGTCAACTCAGCGTGATCTGGCGGTTGGTGAAGCCGCTGCGCGCCCTGCGCTCCTCCGCGGTCAGCGGACCGGTACGGCCCAGCGTCTCCGCCAGCCGCTCCCCGAACGCCGCGGCGGGCTTCTCCACCTCCTCCGCGGACATGCCGACCGGCAGGTCCCACACCGGCACCATCAGGCCGTGCGCCCGGAAGGAGCCGACCAGCCGGGTGCCCTCGCCGAGCCCCGAGGCACCGGCGGCGTGTAGCCGCGCCAACGCGTCGAGCAGGTCGTCCTCCGGCTGCGGCATCACCCAGCGCAGATGGTTCTTCTCCGGCGTCTCGCACCAGTACGCGGCGTCCACGCCGGTCAGCCGGACGGTGGGGATCGCCGCCTGGTTGGCCCGCTCCAAAGACGCGGCCACCTCGCCGCCGGCCGCGCTCGCGTCCTCCAGCCAGAACTCGAAGCCGCTGTGCACCTGCGGCTCGAACGGCACGGACAGGTCGAGCAGGTCCTGCAACCGGGGCGCGTCCGGGGCGGGGCGCCGGCTCTCCACCGGGTTGCCCGGCTCCGCCGTCAGCGCCCGCGCCAGGGTGTCCGCGAGGTCGCGGCTGATGTCGCCGCTCGACGCGTCGTTCTGCAAGCCGAGCAGCACGGCGCCGGTGTCGCGGCGCAGCGCCGGCCAGGCCATCGGCAGCACCGTGCCCAAGGTCACCGACGGCACGCCCTCGGGCAGTTCGGCCTTCAGGGTGAGCGGAACCGTGGCGGCGGGCACCAGTTCGCGCAGCGCCACCCAGTCGCACTCCCCCGGCAGCCCCTCGAACGGGCGGCGCACCAACTCGGTGACGGCGTGCGCCGCTTCCCGGCCGTGGCACGCCTTGTACCGCCGCCCCGAGCCGCACGGGCACGGTTCGCGCGCGCCGACGACAGGTACGGCATCGCCTGCCGCCGCCTGTCGGCTGCTGGACTTGGTGGCGGTCGCGCGCTTCTTGGCCATGCTGGATGTCTCCCGGTCTCTCCCGGTACGGCGTTCTTCCGGCCAGCGAGCCTAGCGGTCGGCGGGCCCGGTCCTCGCCGCAACGACCCTCGCGCCGCGCGCGCGTCCTGGTTCGTACGGGTCAGGAGTGCCGGGGCGCGGCCGTACGACCTCGGCGCCGCGGTACGACGGACGGGCCGCCGTACGAGCCGACCCCGGCGCCGACGGGCAGGGTGGCCGCTCGTGCGGCGCCGAGCGTCCTAGCCCAGGTCGTCCAGGGACTCGGCGAGGTCGAGCGGGAGGCCGAGGGGGACCCCGAGGGGCAGGCCGATGCCGGTGCCCATGGGAGTGTCCCGGCGGGCGTGCCGGCCGCGCACCGGAAGCTGCGCCCAGACCGTCACCTCGCCCGGTGCGTCGCGCACGCCCCAGCGCAGGGCGAGGCTGCCGACGATGCCGAGACCCCGGCCGCCGTGGGCGGTCAGCGAGGGGCTCGACGGGCGCGGCCGGGTCGGGCCGCCGCCGTCGGTGACCTCCAGGACGAGCATTCCGCCGTCGTCCACCGACCAGGCCGCGAGTATGCGGCCCTGCGGCCGCGGGTCGCGCTCCGGTCGCTGCGGGCGGCCCGGATGGCGGGCGGGCGTCTGCACGCCCGCCCGGTCCTCCGGTGTCCGCATGGTGTCGCCCGTACCGCTACCTGTGCCGCTGCCCGCGCGGCTCGCGCCGAGCCCGTCGAGCACGTCGTCACCCAGCGGGCGGGCGTGCCGACAGGAGTTGCTGATGAGTTCCGAGAGGATCAGGACCGCGTCGTCCACGACCGGTTCGGGCACTCCGCGTGCGTACAGGTCCGTACGCAGCCTGCGCCTCGCCTCCGCGACACCCGCCGGGCCATGGGGCAGGGCCACGGCCGTGGACGTCGGCACCTCTTGCGCCACCATCAACGACACCCCCGAGACCTCCTTGTTTCACCCCACGCCACAGGGTGGATGCCCCTTGGCACTCGAGCGGAAACAGGCCAAGCGCGATCTTTTACGGCACACTGACGGCTGATATGGGACACGCCCTGGGTACGGCACGATCCGGCGCATGGCGTAACGATTCGGCCCGTGAGGCGCGCGCCTCGCGTGCGACGGCGGCGGAGCCCGTCGGCAACGCGGCGGAGGCGGAAGGCGGAGGGCGGTGACGACGGTGGCGATGGCTGCGGCGGTGACAGCGGTGACGGTGGCAGCGGCGAGGGCGCGGAAGGCGGCGCCGCCGTACGCGGCCGCCTCCCGTTCAGCGGCCGAGCTGGGACAGCACCCGGCGCGGGCGGTTGGTGATGATCGCGTCGACGCCCAGCCGCGCGCACAGCTCGACGTCCTCAGGGCTGTCCACGGTCCACACGTGCACCTGGTGCCCGGCACGGTGCAGCCGCGCCACGTACCCCGGGTTGGCGCGGACGATCCGCATGCTCGGGCCGGCCGTGCCCACGCCCGCCGGCAGCCGTCCGTCGCGGTGCCGCGGGGAGACGTACTGCATCAGGTAGACCGTCGGCAGTGCGGGCGAGGCGAGGTGGACGCGGCGCAGGGAGCGGGCGGAGAAGCTCATCACCCGCACCTGGGAGGGCGTCCCGGCCGCCGGGCGGTCCAGGCCGAACCGGCCGAGCAGTTCCAGCAGCCGTTCCTCCACCTGTCCGGCCCAGCGGGTCGGGTGCTTCGTCTCGATGGCCAGCTCGACCCTGCGGTCGGTGTCGGCGACGAGTTCCAGCAGCCGCCGGAGGGTCAGCACCCGGCTGCGCTCGCCCGGGTCGTTCGGGTCATCCGTGTTGTGCGGGGCGTGCGGGTTTTCCGGGCCGTCGCCGCCGAACCGGTCCTGGGTGAAGCGCTCCGGCGCCTCGGGGTCGGCGTTCTGGCCCTTCCAGGAGCCGAAGTCGAGTGCCGCGAGGTCCGCCAGCTCCATGGACGACACCGCGCCGCTGCCGTTGGACGTGCGGTTCACCCGCCAGTCGTGCACGCACACCAGCTCGCCGTCCGCGGTCAGCCGGACGTCGCACTCGAGCGCGTCCGCACCGTCCTCGATAGCCTTCCGGTACGCGGCGAGCGTATGTTCTGGTACGTCCTCGGAGGCGCCCCGGTGGGCGACGACCTGGACCGGCCGTCCCTCCGGGTACGGCTCCGGGGCCACGCGCGCAAACGTCACCCGGCCATGGTGCCACCGTGCGCCCGGCGGCCAGGAGCTGTGCCACGGCCGCCTGCGCCGCAGGGGGTGCGGAGGGCCGGGTGCGCGGCGGGTCCCGTACGGCCGACCGGCGGCATGCGTGCGCGTGCACAGGTACCTCTTACGGCGGTCCGACACGTCATAGGAAATGCTGGGTGCACGACGTGATCGGTCCCCATGTCTTTTGTCGTTCGTCATGACCCTGAGGAGAAACGCTGTGAGCACCGAGAACGAAGCCGGGTCGTCCGTACCGGCTGCGGAGTCGGCGGGCACGTCCGACGGTGCCCCGGCTGCGCACGTTCCGCCGGCCCCCGCCGCGCCGCCCGCCGCTCCGGCCCCCGCCGACCAGGTGCCGCCGCAGGCGCCGGACGCGGGTGCCGAGGGGCCCGCCGCGGCTCCGGCGCCCTCTCCTGCCGCCGCTGCGCCGGCCCATCCGGGCGAGCAGCGCACCGACGCCGTGCCGCCGCAGGCGCCACCGCCGGTCGGTCCGCCGTCGCCGTACGGCCCGCCGCCGAGCGCGCTGGCCGGGCAGGGGGCTCCGTCACCGTACGAGGCGGCGAAGGCGCCGTCGTACGAGGCGCCTCAGCCGGTGCCGCCGGCTCAGCCCGTCCAGCCGGCCCACCCGGTCCAGCCCGCGCCGCCCGCGCCGCCGCAGTACGCGCAGCCGGCGGCTCCGGCGGCCGCTCCGACGCCTGCGTACGGTGCTCCCGCGGCGGCGTACGGCACGGCGCAGGGCGGCGAACCCGGTCAGCCCGGTCAGCCCGGCCAGCAGGGGGGTCCGCAGGGGCCTGAGCACCAGGGTTCCCAGGAGGGCTCGGCCGCGCACGACCCGTACGCGGTGCCGTCCACACCCTCGTACGCCACGCCGCAGCCCGGTTCCGGCACCCCCGGCTCGCCCGGCGGTCCGGTGTGGGGCACCCCGATGCCCCCCGGCTCGCCGTCCGGCGAGGGGCGCGGCAAGCGGCGCATCGGCGGGATGGTCGCCGCGGTGCTGGTCGCCGCCCTGGTGGCCGGCGGCGTCGGCGGCGGGATCGGCTACTACGCCGCCAAGAACAACGACGACTCCGGCTCCACCACGATCAGCGCCGCCAGCAGCAGCAAGGCGCTCAACCGCGCCCCCACCTCGGTGGCCGGCATCGCCAGCAAGACGCTGCCCAGCGTGGTGACCATCAAGGCGCAGAACAGCCAGGAATCCGACACCGGCACCGGCTTCGTCTTCGACAAGCAGGGCCACATCCTCACCAACAACCACGTGGTCGCCCCGGCCGCCGACAGCGGCAAGCTCACGGTCACCTTCTCCAACGGCAAGACGTACGACGCCTCGATCGTCGGCCGCGCCCAGGGATACGACGTGGCCGTCATCAAGCTGAAGAACCCCGGCAGCGTCAAGCTCACCCCGCTGCCGCTCGGCAACTCCGACAACGCCGCGGTCGGCGACGCCACCATCGCGGTCGGCGCGCCCTACGGCCTGGCCGGCACCGTCACCACCGGTATCGTCTCCGCCGTCCACCGCCCGGTCGCCTCCAGCGACGGCGAGGGCAGCAGCGCCTCCTACATGAGCGCCATCCAGACCGACGCCTCCATCAACCCCGGCAACTCCGGCGGCCCCCTGCTCAACGCCGACGGCGCCGTGATCGGCATCAACTCCGCGATCCAGCCCGGCGGCAGCTCGACGGCCGGCAGCCAGGGCGGCAGCGTCGGCCTCGGCTTCGCCATCCCGATCAACCAGGCGAAGCGCGTCGCCACCCAGCTGATCAAGACCGGCCAGCCGGTCTACCCGGTCATCGGGGTCACCCTCAACACCCAGTACGACGGCGACGGCGCCCAGATCTCCACGGACTCCAGCTCCGCGATCACCGCCAACGGGCCCGGTGCGAAGGCGGGACTCAAGCCCGGCGACGTGATCACCAAGTTCGACGGCACGCTCATCGACAGCGGCGAGACGCTGATCGGTGAGATCTGGCAGCACGAGCCGGGCGACCAGGTCACCCTCACGTACACCCGTGACGGTTCCTCGCACACCACCACCCTGACGCTCGGCCAGCGCACCGGCGACAGCAACAGCTGACGGCCCTCCCTCCCCCCGCCCGCCCCTTCCCGCCCCGCCCGGACAACCCGATACGCTGTCCCCGGGTGCCCCACCGGCACCCGGGGAGGCTTGCCCGAGCGGCCGAAGGGAACGGTCTTGAAAACCGTCGTGGCAGCGATGTCACCGTGGGTTCAAATCCCACAGCCTCCGCAGCGCTAACGCTTCAGCAGGTTCGATGGGGTGCCCCGGATGCCGGGGTGCCCCATCGGGCTTTTGGTGGCGGCGGGTTGGGTGGGGGTTAGAGTATCGATTTTTCTTCGGTGACCATTGCTGTGACCGAGGCCATGTCGATGAACGTGCTCTCGTCCGGGTTCACCAGTTCCTTGTAATTCGCGGACGCGAAGAATGCGTTGTGGTCGGCCCAGTTGTCGAACCAGATTTCGGTGATGCCGTCGTAGGCGGGGTGCGGGTAGCCTTCGGCGGGTACGGGGTGGGAGACGGTGTACTTCTTGACGTACTGGTGTGCCTCGGGGATCGAGATGAACAGCGGGGCGTGGCGGTTTCGGTGGTGGTCGACGAATTCCTCGAAGGTCATCCCGTCGATACGGTTGATCATGAAGACGAACTTGATCACGGACTTCTTCTCTTCCTGCTCGGGGAGGCGGGAAACGGGAGGCGGGAGGTCGGCGGCCTCATGCCCTGGGGCGAGGCGCCGGCCGGTCATGGGGTTAACCTAGACGCTCACATTGATGTCAAGGGCAAGTCGCTGTGACCCAATGCACACGAGGTGTTGAGATGCGGATCGGTGAACTGTCCGCCCGGACCGGGGCAAGCCGTCGATCGCTGCGCTACTACGAAGAGCAGGGCTTGCTGGTCAGCGCGAGGTCGCCCAGTGGCCAGCGGTACTACGACGACGAACATGTCCAACGGGTGGCGCTGATTCAGGTGTTCCTGGCCGCAGGAATGTCCAGCAGAACCATCGCCGGGATGGTTCCCTGCATGACGGAGCCCAACGTGAAAAGGGCCAGGAATGCCCTGACCGCAATGAATCAGGAGCGGACTCGCCTTTCCGCCACGATTGACGGCCTCGTCGCCGCCAGGGAAGCGCTTGACCGCCTGATCGACGTCAACCGGGATTATCTGGTGGACGCCGTGCGCACCGTGGACGGCCAGGTCCCGGAATAGGCGCGCGGGCCGGGGCGATTCCTTCGGCGCCCCGCGTACGTGCCCGCTCATGCGGATACGCGCCACGCGCGGGACAATGGTGAGGGTGGAACGACGGTACGGGCTCGCTCGGAGCCGGGTCGGGAGGTTTCGCCATGGGATCTGCGGATGCGCACGGGGCTGTGCGGGTCGGAAACGGCGTCGGAAGCGGCGTCGGGGGTCGCGCCGGGGGCCGCGGGGGGTCCGGTGGGGGAAAGCTGAAGTGGCCGGCGGGGTGGGCGGCCACGTGGGCCGTACTCTCGGGGCTGCTCGCGTGGGGCGCCGCCGAGACCGACACGGGTGACACACAGAACGTGATCGCCGTGATGTCGTTCGTCTGCTTCGTCTTCTTCTGCATGGCGCTGGTGCACGTGGTGCGGGCCGTCAGGCGGCGGTGACAGCCGTCAGGCGGCATTGACACCGGGCTGGGGCCGTCCCCATCATTGCCGCGGCATGCCTGCGCGGGCATGTCGCGAAGACCTCCTCAGCGTGCACGTTCGCGCAAGTTCGGCGTGCTCGCCGCCTGGGGCCGACCCCACCGGACCGTCAGGAGAAGAGTTCGTGCCCGACATCGACCGCCGCAGGTTCCTCCAACTCGCCGGCGGTACCGCCGCCGCGTCCGTGCTCACCGGTGGCATCGCGAAGGCCGCCGCGTTACCGGCGGTGGCCGGCAGCGGCACCTTGCAGGACGTCGAGCACGTCGTCGTGCTGATGCAGGAGAACCGTTCGTTCGACCACTACTTCGGCACGTTGCGAGGGGTGCGGGGCTTCGGCGACCCGCGCCCCGCGGTGCTGCCGAGCGGGAAGACGGTCTTCCACCAGGCGGACGGCGCCGGGCGCGAGACGCTGCCGTTCCGGCCCACCGCGGACAACCTGGGCCTGAAGTTCATCCAGGACCTCGACCACAGCTGGTCCGGCACCCACACGGCGTGGAACGGCGGCAACTACGACGCCTGGGTGCCCGCGAAGAGCACCACGACGATGGCGTACCTGACGCGGAACGACATCCCCTTCCACTACGCGCTCGCGGACGCGTTCACCATCTGCGACGCCTACCACTGCTCGATGCTCAGCTCGACCGACCCCAACCGCTACTACATGTACACCGGTTACGCGGGGAACGACGGCAAGGGCGGCGGCCCCGTGCTCGGCAACGAGGAGGCGGGCTACGGCTGGACCACCTTCCCCGAGATCCTGGAGAAGGCCGGCGTCACGTGGAAGGTCTACCAGGACATCGGCACCGGCCTTGACGCGGCGGGCAGTTGGGGCTGGACCAGCGACGCGTTCATCGGCAACTACGGCGACAACTCGCTGCTCTACTTCGACCAGTACCGCTCCGCCCAGCCCGGCGACCCGCTGTACGACAAGGCCCGCACCGGCACCGACGCCGCCCACGGCGACGGCTTCTTCGACCAGCTCAAGTCCGACGTGCTGAACGGGAAGCTGCCGCAGGTCTCCTGGATCGCCTCGCCCGAGGCGTTCTGCGAGCACCCCAACTGGCCCGCGAACTACGGTGCTTGGTACGTCTCCCAGGTGCTGGACGCGCTCACCGCCGACCCGGACGTGTGGAGCCGTACCGCCGTCTTCCTCACCTACGACGAGAACGACGGCTTCTTCGACCACGTGGTGCCGCCGTTCCCGCCCGCCTCCGCCGCGCGCGGGCTGTCCACCGCCGACGTCACGCAGGACCTGTACACCGGCGGTGTCTCCGGATACGCGGCCGGGCCGTACGGGCTCGGCCCCCGGGTGCCGATGATCGTCATCTCACCCTGGAGCACCGGTGGTTGGGTCTGCTCGCAGACCTTCGACCACACCTCGATCGTGCAGTTCGTCGAGAAGCGGTTCGGCGTGCACAACCCGAACGTCTCACCGTGGCGGCGCGCGGTCTGCGGCGACCTCACCGCCGCCTTCGACTTCACCCGCAGCGACGCCTCGGCGCCCACACTGCCGGGCACCGGCGGATACGCCCCGCCGAACCACGACAACCCCGGCGACTACGTGCCGACTCCGCCGTCCGCCGGCGCCCTGCCCCCGCAGGAGTCCGGGCTGCGCAACGCCCGCGCGCTGCCGTACGACCTGGCCGTCGGGACCAGGCCGGTCGACGGGCGGATGCAGTTCACCTTCGCCAACTCCGGTGCCGCGGGCGCCGCCTTCCTCGTCACCTCGGCGGTGCGCTCGGACGGGCCCTGGCCGTACACGGTCGAGGCGGGCAGGACGCTCACCGACACCTGGGCGATGCCCGCCGCCTCCTCGCGGTACGACTTCTCCGTGTACGGGCCGAACGGCTTCCTGCGCCGGATGGCCGGTACGGCGGGCTCGGTCGGGCCCGAGGTGGCCGCGCGCAACGACGCCTCGGCCGGCCAGGTGACCCTGGTGTTCACCAACCCCGGGAGTTCGGCGGTCACCTTCACCGCCACCGACGCGTACGCCCCCGGCGACCACTACACCTACACCGTGGCGGCGGGCGGCTCGCGCACCGTTCCGGGCTGGGGAGTCGCCGCCGCGAACCACTGGTACGACGTCACGGTCACCTCCGACGCCGACCCCGCCTACGTACGCCGCTTCGCCGGACATGTGGAGACCGGCGCCGCAAGCACCAACGACCCGGCTACCCGAACGAGTTGACGTTCTGTCAGGATCGCCCACGGCGGGTCGCCCGGCCACGCACCGCCCGGCCGGTCGGCCCGCCATGGCACACCCGTGTCCTCGCACCCGCGTCCTCGCACCCAGGTACTCACCGGATGAGCTCAGGGCGGGTTGAGTAGGAGGCCCGATGAGGGGTGGCGGGCGTTCGGTGAGGGTGGAGGGGACCGGACAACGCCAGCGGCGGGGAGTGGATGGCAATGAGGAAGCAGGCCGGACGGGCGGCGGCGTACGGGCTGGTGCTCGCGGGCGCGGTGATGGCGACGGCGACGGCGTGCGGGGTGGACCTGCGGGACCACGAGTGCCAGAGCGACGAATACGTGGTCGCCGCGGTGGGGCCGGGCGGCGGGGCGCAGTGCGTCGCGAAGGGGGAGGAGCCGCCGCCGGGGACGGTGCGGTATCCGAAGGGGCAGGAGCCGAAGCGGGTGGGCGACAAGTGGGACGTCTACTGGCAGGACCACGGGCTGGACGCGAACGGCAAGCTGATCAAGTAGGGCATCCGGGGCGGTCGCGCTGTCATAGGCGGGTGCTAGGGATGGGGTATGGACGCGGAGAGGGTATCGGCGGGTGAGCTGGACGCGCTGCGTGCGGCGTTCGGGGTGGACTGCGGGAACGGGAGCGGGAGCGGGGCCGACGGGGACGGGGCCGGCGGGAACGGGGACGCGGGCGGCGGCAGCAGTGCGCTCGGCTGGGCGGGCGTGCGGCGGTTCGAGGCGGAGCACGGGGTGCTGCTGCCGGAGCCGTACCGGACGTTCGTGGCCGAGGTGGCCGACGGCTCGGCGCTGGGGCCGCCGGAGTACGGGCTGGCGCCGCTCGGCGCCGACGCGGGGCAGAACGGCGGGCGCAAGCGGGAGCTGGCGCGGCCGTTCCCGCTGACCGAGGGGTGGGTGTGGGAGGACGACCCGAGACCGGCGGCGCAGATCGAGCCGCTGCTCGACCGGGTCTTCGGCGACGGCTCCGTCGTGCTGGGCACGGACGGCTGCGGCATGTACTGGCACCTGGTGTTGTCGGGGCCGCACCGGGGGCAGGTCTGGCTGATCACGGGCGAGGGCGCGGTGCCGTTCGGCGCGGAGTTCGGGCACACCGGAGGGGCCGCCGGGTTCGCGGGGTGGGTGCGGCACTGGGCGGCGGACCGGCCGTGGTTCGACGAGGACTGACCAGGGCCGGCGGGGGCCGGCGAGATCCGATCGGGCCTGACGAGGACCGGCGAGGGCTGATGAGGGCTGATGAAAGCCGATGAGGGCCCCGGGCGGGCCCTGACCCGGGCCGCGGTCAGAGCCGGGCGCATGCCTCAAGTGCCGTAAAAAAGGGCGGAAGGCGGGTTTATCGACAGATCGTCACGCGTGCGAGGGAAACGGTTCATGGTGGCGCATCGGGGGCGCGCGGGTGGGCACATCTGCTCATGGCGACGCCGAGCAACCCCGGCGGAGCGGTCGGCCGGCCGCTCTTCCGCACCTCAGAAAGTCTGTCCCCCTGGGAGGGAACACCATGGCAAGCATCCGTACCGTCCGTGTCCTGGCCGCCGTTGCGGCACTGCCCCTCGCGGGTGTGCTGTTCGCCGGCGTCGCCGCGGCCGACGACGGTTCCATTGCGGGTGGCCACTCGAACGCGACGGTGGTGAGCAACTCCGGTGGCAACGTGCTCGGGAACCTCGGCAACGTGACCACGACCCAGCAGGCCGCCACCGGGGCCGGTGCGTCGAACCAGAACAACACCGCCAGCGTGGCCGGTTCGGCCTTCACCTCCATCCACCAGAACACGGTGGCCGTCCACTTCTCTCCGCTGTGGTGAGCCGCGGGCCGGACGCCGCGGGCGCGCCGGCCCGCTGAGAAGGGCCTGGTCACACGGGATGCGCGGCGGTCCGCGAGAGCTGCCGCGCATCCCGGGCTCTGGGGAGGGCCCGGGGAGGGCCCGGGGAGGGAACTGTGCGGAAGGCGGAGCGGCACCGTGCGGGACGGGCGTCGGGCGGTCAGAGGGGGATCGCCCGCTGAACGGCCCGCCGGAGCGCCCCGGGAGTGCCCGGCCCGGCAGAGGAGGGGAGGGTCCGGCACGTGAGGGGGTGGACCGGGAGGAGCCGATCGCGACACCCGGCGGCTTGTCCACAGCCTGTGGACGGATGGCGCGCCGAGGCCGTACGCCCGGTCGCCACCCGCCCCCGGAAGGACTCGGGAAAGGACTCGGGAAAGGACTCGGGAAGGACCCGCCGCCACCCCGCGCGAACACCGTACGCGGCTTTCGGCCGTGCACGGCGTGTCTGCGCGGCCCGGCGGCGGGAGCATCGTTGACTCACTGAATGACCGAAACCAGTGGGTTTATCCGTTATTTCCTCGCCGGTGCGCTCGCGCTGACCGGGCTGCTGCTTCCGGCCGTACCCGCGGACGCGGCCTCCCCCGGCCTGGCCCCGTCCCACGCCGGCCGCACCTTCAGCGGGCAGGCGTTCGACACCTGCCAGGCTCCGGACCTGGCCACCATGAACGCGTGGATCGCCCACTCCGACTACCGCGCCGCGGGCATCTACTTCGGCGGCCGGGCCCGCGCCTGCACGTCGCAGACGCATCTGACCCCGGACTGGGTGCGGCAGACCACGAAGGCGGGGTGGAGCCTGCTGCCGATCTACGTCGGTTCGCAGAGCCCGTGCGTGGCGGGCTCCAACAAGAACCCGTTCCGAATCGACAGCGCCCAGCCCGCCACCCAGGGCGCGAGCGAGGCCGAGGACGCGGTGCGGCAGGCCGGCGTGTTCGGGCTGGACCCGGGCAGCGCGCTCTACCTCGACATGGAGGCGTACGACATCGGGAACACGTCGTGCGCGGCGGCGACCCTGGCGTACATCCGGGCCTGGGACCGGGGAGTGGCGGCGGCCGGTTACGTCACCGGCTTCTACAGCAGCGCCGACTCGGGCATCACGCACATGGAGAGGTCGCGGCTGGCGGGGGTGGCCGACCTGCCGCAGGTGCTCTGGTACGCCCGCTGGGGCGTGAGCCCTACGCTGACCGCCGAGCCGTCGCTCGCGCCGTCCGCCTGGACCCCGCACGCGCGTATCCACCAGTACCACGGCGCCGTCACCGAGTCGCACGGCGGGAAGACGCTCAGCATCGACCGCGACCTGGTGGACGCCCCGGTCGCCGTGGTCGGCTGAGCCCGGACGGGCCGGGAAGAGGGGCCGGTCAGGGTAGGGAAGAGCCCCGGACGAGCCGGGAGGACCCGCGGGAGACGGCAGGACGCCCGCGCGGAACCCGTCAGGCGACGCTCAGCTCCAGCTCGGGGTCGTCGCGGAGCTTGCCGAGGGCGCGGGAGACCGCGCTCTTCACGGTGCCGACGGACACCCCGAGCGCCTCCGCGGTCTGCACCTCGCTCATGTCCTCGTAGTAGCGCAGCACCACCATGGCGCGCTGCCGCGGCGGGAGCCGGGCTATCGCCCGCAGCAGCGCGTCGCGCTGGACCTGCTGCTCGACGAGGTCGGGCCCGGCGGCGGCCGGCTCCGGCAGCTCGTCGGTGCTGAACTCGTCCACCCGGCGCTTGCGCCACTGCGAGGTGCGGGTGTTGACCAGGGTGCGGCGCACGTAGCCGTCGAGCGCGCGGTGGTCGTCGATCCGGTCCCAGGCGAGGTAGGTCTTGGTCAGGGCCGTCTGCAGCAAGTCCTCCGCGTCGGCCGGGTTCGGGGTCAGGGAGCGGGCGGTGCGCAGCAGCGTGGGGCCCTTGCTGCGGACGTAGGCCGTGAACTGCGACGTGCTGGCGCTGGCCGGGCCGGCGCTCGCCGGGCGGGTGCTGGCCGTACTGGCGCCGGCCGGGCGGGCGCTGGTGCAGACTGGCGTGGTCATGGCTCCAAGGTAGGAGCCGCGACCCGGGCGGCGGATCGGCCGGAGGTGCCGACACGGGATCACCCTCAGGTCGTAGGAGGGGGGTTCTCCCCACCCCCCGCGGGTGGAGCCGGGGGCGGCCGTCCCGCAGGGGATCGGCGCGGCGGAGTAGGGGGCGCCCGGTCCGGCCGGGGGTAGTGACATACCCCGCGGTATGGAAGCAGAATCGCGGGCAAACCCCTCGGAGCCGCCCGGAGGCCCGCGTGCTGAGCACCATGCAGGACGTTCCGCTGACCGTCACCCGCATCCTCGTGCACGGCACGCGGGTGCACGGCCGGTCCACGATCACCACCTGGACCGGGGACGAGCCCCGGCGCCGGACCTTCCGGGAGACCGGCACCCGCGCGGTGCAGCTCGCGTGCGCGCTGCGCGACGAGTTCGGTGTGGAGCGCGGTGACCGGGTCGCGACCCTCATGTGGAACAACGGCGAGCACATGGAGGCGTACCTCGCGATCCCCGCGATGGGCGCGGTGCTGCACACCCTCAACCTGCGGCTGCCCGCCGACCAGCTGACCTGGATCGTCAACCACGCCGCCGACCGGGTCGTCCTCGTGGACGGCACCCTGCTGCCGCTGCTCGCCCCGCTGCTGCCGCGGATGGAGTCCGTCGAGCACCTGGTCGTCGTCGGGGACGGTGACCTGTCGCTCCTGGCGGGCGCCCGGCCCGCCGTGCACGCGTACGAGCAGCTGATCGCCGACCGCCCGACCGGCTACGACTGGCCGGAGCTGGACGAGCGGGAGGCCGCGGCCATGTGCTACACCTCCGGGACCACCGGCGACCCCAAGGGCGTGGTGTTCTCGCACCGCTCGGTCTACCTGCACTCCCTCCAGGTCGTCTCCGCCGAGTCGATGGGCCTGACCAACCGGGACACGTCACTGCCGGTCGTGCCCATGTTCCACGTGAACGCGTGGGGCGTCCCGCACGCCGCCTTCATGGCCGGGATCAACCTGCTGATGCCGGACCGCTTCCTCCAGCCGGCCCCGCTCGCCGAGATGATCGAGCGCGAGCGGCCCACGCACGCGGCCGCCGTGCCGACGATCTGGCAGGGTCTGCTCGGCGAGCTGACCGAACGGCCCCGCGACGTCAGCTCGCTCAGGCAGGTCACCATCGGCGGCTCGGCCTGCCCGCCGGCGCTGATGAAGGCGTTCGACGAGCAGCTGGGGGTGCGCCTGGTGCACGCGTGGGGCATGACCGAGACCTCCCCGCTCGGCACCATCGCCCACCCGCCGGCCGGTGCGACCGGTGAGGAGGAGTGGGGGTACCGCGTCACGCAGGGCCGCTTCCCCGCCTCCGTCGAGGCCCGGCTGATCGGCCCGGACGGCTCGCAGATGCCCTGGGACGGCCGGTCCGCCGGCGAGCTGGAGGTGCGCGGGCCGTGGATCGCCGCCGCGTACTACGGGGGCGCGGGCGCCGAACCGCTGCGGCCGGAGGACAAGTTCAGCCCGGACGGCTGGCTGCGCACCGGCGACGTCGGGGTGATCTCCGAGGACGGCTACCTCACCCTCACCGACCGCGCGAAGGACGTCATCAAGTCCGGCGGTGAGTGGATCTCCTCGGTCGACCTGGAGAACCACCTCATGGCGCACCCGGACGTCGCCGAGGCGGCCGTGGTCGCGGTACCCGACGAGCGCTGGGGCGAACGCCCGCTCGCCACCGTCGTCCTGCGCGAGGGCGCCACCGCCGGCTACCCCGAGCTGCGCGCCTTCCTCGCCGAACGGGTCGCCCACTGGCAGGTGCCCGAACGGTGGGCGGTCGTGCCGGCGGTGCCGAAGACCAGCGTCGGCAAGTTCGACAAGAAGGTCATCCGCAAGTCCTACGCGGAAGGCGAGCTGGACGTCACCCGCCTCTGACCGGAAGCTTCTGACCGGAAGCTTCTGACCCGAGCCCCTGGCCCGCGGTTCCGCCGGGGCCGCGGGGCCCGCGGTCAGGTGCCGATCTTGCCGAGCAGGTCCACGATGCGGGACTGGACGTCGGCGCTGGTGGAGCGCTCGGCGAGGAAGAGGACGGTCTCGCCGGAGGCCAGCCGGGGCAGCTCCTCCGGGTCGATGTCCGCGGAGGTATAGACGACCAGCGGGGTGCTGTCGAGCCGGGCGTGGCCGCGGAGCCAGTCCACGATGCCCTGGCGGCGGCGCCGGATCAGCATCAGGTCCATCACCACCAGGTTGGGGTGGATCTGGGCGGCCTTGGTCATCGCGTCGGCCTCCGAGTCCGCGTGCGTGACCTGCATGCCGCGCCGCTCCAGGGTCGCCGCGAACGCCATCGCGATCGGCTCGTGCCCCTCCACCAGCAGGACCCGCGGCGGGTGCTGCTCGCTGTCGCGCGGCGCGAGCGCCTTCAGTAGCACCGCCGGGTCGGCGCCGTACGCGGCCTCGCGGGTCGCCTGGCCCAGCCCCGCGGTGACCAGGACCGGCACCTCGGCGGCCGCCGCGGCCTGCCGCAGCGCCTGGAGCGCGGTCCGGGTGATCGGCCCGGTCAGCGGGTCCACGAACAGGGCCGCGGGCGGCTCGGCGACCTGCGCGTCCACCTCCTCGCGGGACCGTACGATCACCGGGCGGTAGCCGCGGTCGGTAAGCGCCTGCCGGGTCGAGACGTCGGGCTCGGGCCACACCAGCAGGCGGCGCGGCTCGTCCAGCGGCTCGTCGTGGCGGTCGTCGGCCTCGCCCGCGGCCACGTCGGTGACGTCCACCGCGCCGTTCGGCCCGTCCAGCGGCTCCGGGCCCTCGGCCGCGCCCGCCGCGGGCGCCCCGATCGCGTACGACCGGCCCGGCTGCTGCTCCTCCAGCGGCGGTACGGGCCGCAGCAGCGCGGTGTCCCCGCCGGCCAGGCCGCGGCCGCGGGGGTCGCCGGGCCGGCGGACCGGGAGCTGGCCGCTGTCGGGGTCGGCCTGCGGGTGCTGGCGGGCCTGGTGCTCGCCGCCCGGGCCGGACTGCTGCTCCGGGCCGGGCGGCTGCGGCGCCTGCGGGTTCTGCGGGTTGGCGGGCTGCGGCGGGGCGAGCCGGCGGCGGCGCCCGGAGCCGCCCGCGGCGACCTGCGCGGGCAGCCCCTGCGGGTGCTGTGCCTGGACGGCCTGGGTGGGCGTCTGCTCGTTCGGGTCGCCGCCGGTGCCGAAGGGCACGCCCTGGCCGAGGGTGCGGACGCTTATGGCCCGGCCGTGGGTCTGGTGGGACGGGTCCTGCTGTCCTCCGTTGCGGGGGGCGGGCACGTCGTCGTGGGAGCCGCGCGGGTCCTGGAGGGCGCGCGGGGTGCCTTGGCCGCCGGCCTGCGGCCAGGAGGTGGGCGCGGGCGGGTTCGCCGGGCGGGCGGGGTCGGGCCAGGTGCCGGCCGGGGGCTGCTGCGCGGGTCCGCCCGGCTCCGGGGCGGCCGCGGCGCGCGGGTCGGCGCCGGGTGCGCCGGGGGCCGGCTGCGGCCAGCTCTGCGCGGGCGGGTCGGGCTGGTAGGGCATGCCGGGGACGGGGGGCTGCGGGGCGGGCCGCGCGGGCGGCGGCGCCTGCGGGGGCTGGGGCGCCTGGGGTGCCGGCGGCACCGCTTCGAGGGCGCGGCGGCCCCTGCGGCCGGTGCCGGGGGCGGGCTGACCGCCTTGCGGGTGCGGGGAGTTCGCCGGGTCCTGCGGGGCGCCCGAGTGCCGGGCGCCGTCGCTGCCGGTGGCGCCGCTGCTGTCGGTGCCGGCGGCGGGCAGGGCGTTGGGGATGCGCGGGGCCGGGAGGCTGCGCAGCTCGCCGCCGTCGGCCGGGGGCTGCTCCTCCTCCACGGCGGGGCGGCCGCGGCGGGCCCGGCGGCCGGTCGGCCGGGTGCCGTCCTCGGCGGTGCCGTTGCCGGGGGTGCCCGGTCCGCCCGGGCCCTGCGGCTGGGGCTGGGGCTGGGGCTGGGGCTGCGAAGCGTGCGGGACTTGCGGGGCTTGGGGGAGCTGGGGCACCCCGGACCCCCCCTGCGGGCCGGACTGCGGACCGGACGGGGCCGGCGGCAGCGCGTGCGGCCCGCCCTGCGCCTGCGGGTGCTCCGGGCGGCCGATCGGCCGCCGCAGCGCCCGGCGGCGCCCGGTCGGCGCCTCGACCTGGCCGGACGGCTGCGCCGCGCCCTGCTCCACGCCGTGCTCCACGCCCTGCCCCGCGGCCTGTCCCCGGCCCGCGTCCTGGCTTCCGCCCGGCGGCAGCGCCCACGGCGCCACCACGGTGCCCGTGTCCTCGCCCGGCCGCTGCTGCTCCGCCGCGCCGCCGGGCGCCGCGTGCGAACGGCGCGCGGCGCGCCCGCCGTTGGAGGGACCGGACGGACCGGACGGCGTACCCGGGGCCGTACCGCGCGCAGCGGCTGCCTGCGCGTCGCCGTTCCCGCCGGAGTGCGCACCGGCGCCCTTGCCGCGGCTGGCCGCCGTACCGCCCTTCGTACCGTCGCCGGGCGCCGGGCCGTCCGCGCCCTCGGCCGCCTCCCGTGCCTCCCGGGCGGCCCGCGCCGCCTCCGGGTCGAGCCCGAGCGGCACCTCGAGGACGTACGCGCTGCCCTGGCCGGGCACCTCGTGCGTCTGGAGGACCCCGCCGTGGCGCTCCACGATGCCGCGGGCCAGCGGCAGGTGCACCGGGTCGCCGCCCGCGCTCGGCCCGCGTACGTCGATGCGTACGACGTCGCCGCGCTGCGCGACCGCGACCACGATGGTGGAGTCCCCGGCGTACGCCACGGTGTTGCCCGCGGAGTCCACGCCCGCCACGTCGGCGACGAGGTGGGCCAGCGCCTGGGCCATCCGCGCGGCGTCCACCGACACCTCGATCGGCGCCGCGTGCACCGCGAACTGGGCCCGGCCCGGCCCGATCAGCTCGACCGCGCCGTCGACCGCCGCGGTCACCACCTCGTCCATGCCGACGGCCGCGCGGTGCAGCTTGTCCTCGCCGCGGTCCAGCCGCTGGAAGTCCAGGACGTTGTCGATCAGGGTGGTGATCCGGGCGTAGCCGGCGGAGAGGTGGTGCAGCGTCTGGTTGGCCTCCGGCCACAACTGCCCGGCCGGGTCGGCGGCGAGGCCGGTCAGCTCGGCGCGCAGCTCGGCGAGCGGTGCGCGCAGCGAGGTGTCGAGCAGCGCCCGCAGCTGCCGGGTGCGGGCGGCCAGCGCGTCGTACGGGGTGCGGTCGGTGAACGTCATGACGGCGCCCACGAGTTGGTCGCCGTCGCGGACCGGCGCGGTGGTCAGGTCCACCGGCACCGCGCGGCCGTCCTTGCGCCACAGCACCTGGCCGCGGACCCGGTGCTTGCGGCCGGAGCGGAGCGTGTCGGCGAGCGGGGTCTCCTCGTAGGGCAGCGGCGAGCCGTCGGCGCGGGAGTGGTGCACCAGCGGGTGCAGCTCCTTGCCGCCGAGGTCGGTCGCCCGGTGGCCGAGGATCTGCGCGGCCGACGGGTTGACCAGCACCACCTTGCCCTCGGTGTCCACGCCGACCACGCCCTCGGCCGCGGCCCGCAGGATCATCTCGGTCTGCCGCTGCTGGCGGGCGAGTTCGGCCTCGGTGTCCACGGTGCCGGACAGGTCGCGGACCACCAGCATCAGCAACTCGTCGCCGGTGTAGTGCGGCATGCCGTTGCCGAAGTCGGCGTACGGGGTGCGGCTGTCGTCCAGGTTGGCGCTCGTCACCTGGGCCGGGAACGGGGAGCCGTCGGTGCGGTGCGCCTGCATCCGGGTCGGCTTCGTCCGGGTGTCGTCGGCGGCCGCCTCCTGCGGGCTGCGCATGGACCCGGGGATGCGCTTCGGGTCGAACGACGGGAGCAGGTCCAGCAGTCCGCGGCCGACCAGGGCGGTGCCGGGCGCCTCGAAGGTCTCCAGCGCTATCGCGTTGGCGTTGACCACGGTGCCGTTGGCGTTGACCAGCAGGAGCGCGTCCGGAAGTGCGTCCAGGATCGATGCGAGGCGAGCAGCGCCTCTGGATGGCCTGCTGCTCACGAGACGCGTCCTCCCTGTTACCGCATGTGCTGTTACGCGTGGCGCAGTACCCGGCGTGGCGCGCAGGGTCGGGCGCGGCGCCCGGACGAACTCACCTGAGCCGTACGGGGCCGTCGGCTGACGTCACGGGTGGCCCATCTTGCCGCCGCCCACCGGGCCATGTCACTAGACCGAGTGTACGGGTCGGGGTTGCTCCTGTGGGGTGGGACGGTCATGTGCCGTTACGGGGTGGGGGGTTGGCGGGGGCGCGGTGAAGGTGTGGTGTGCGTCACGAAAACGGGGGTGCCGGGGCGCGGATGGCGCGAGCGGGTCCGGCCCCGCGCCGCTCAGCCGCGTACGGGGGCGGCGCCGTGGCGTGCCGCGTCGGCCACCGGGTTGGGCAGCGCGGGGACCATGCGGTTCCAGCGGCCGACCTCGCAGCCGTTGGTCCTGCGGTAGGCCTCCCGGACCGGGCGGCCCTGCCAGATGCCGGTCACGCGGGCGGTCTGGGGGCCGCCGTAGATCATCGAGCACATCTCGCCGGCGCGGACCGCGGTGACGGGGCCGCCGATGTCGGCGAGGTGGGAGCAGGCGCCGCCGGTTCCGCTGCCGTCGGTGGCCGTGCCGTCGTCGCCGCCGGTTCCGCTGCCGTCGGTGGCCGTGCCGTCGTCGCCGCCGGTTCCGCTGTCCTGGGCGGCGCCCGGCGTCTGCGCGGCCTCGTCGCAGCGCAGCCGGTACGTGCGGCGGTGGCCCGCGCCGTCGTCGTACGCCACGGTCAGCCGGGTCGGCTCCGGGGTGGTGCGGATGACCGGGGACGAGTGGTGCGGGCCGTCCGGCGCGGGCGTTGCCGGGTCGGCGCCGTACGCGGCGCCCGCGAGGACCGTGGCGAGGGCGGCGGTCGCGGTCAGCGCGGTGGCGGCCGAGCGGGCGAGGCGGGTGGCGCGGGCGGCTCGGGTGGGGGTCCGGCGGGTGGTGTGGGCCAGGGGGGCGGGCGGTGAAGAGTGCATGCCCGCGTTCCTACCGCCGGGCCGCCCTTCCCCCCGGTCAACCACTCCTTCGTGGGCGCGTCCGGGGCCCGCCGACCCGGCCAACCCCTTTGCCCTGCCCTTCCGCGTCCTTGTACCGTAGTCTCGGATTGGTCGCAGCCCTCCCGGCTGTGCCATCATTTCCCCACGCGCCCGCTCACGCGGGAACGTGATCAGGAGGCGTCGCCTAGTCCGGTCTATGGCGCCGCACTGCTAATGCGGTTTGGGTCTTACCGCCCATCGAGGGTTCAAATCCCTCCGCCTCCGCCACCTCGCAGGAGCCCCGCCGTCCCCACGGCCGGGGCTCCTTCTTTTTCCCCGGGCCCCGGGCCCCCGCTGCCGGCCCCGGCCCCGTTTCCGCAGCTCAGCGACCCTCCCCCTTATCGATTTCACCTCCCGCGCCCCCTCATGTAATGTTGTTCCCGCAACGCCGACCGGCCGCAAAAACCGGGAAGCCCCGCACTCGTAGCTCAACGGATAGAGCATCTGACTACGGATCAGAAGGTTGCAGGTTCGAATCCTGCCGAGTGCACAGCAGGTCGAAGGCCCCGTGGAGAGATCCACGGGGCCTTCGGCGTTGGTGGCGGGCAGCGGGTGGCGGCGCGGGGCAACGCCGCGCGGCCGCAGGGGTGTTCGCCGGGCGCGGGGGGCGCCGGGGGCGGTGGGGCTGCGGCCGCGGGGCGGGCGGGGTCAGTACCAGGCCTTCTTGTCCTTGGGGCGGGGGCGCTCCTTGCCGTCGATGCCGGTGTGGCGGCCCCGGGAGCGGATCTCCACGGTGTTGCTCCGCCTGGGCCCGGACTTCATCGCCACGGCCAGCTTCTTCATGTGGGCGAGCTGCTCCTCCTCGGCCCAGGCGCCGGCCGGTTCGGGGGAGGAGCCGTCCCAGTAGGCGTGCGGGGCCCAGTTGTCGCGCTTGCCCTCGACCTCCTCCACGGCGCCGCCCAGGCCCTGGCGGGTGACCGCGCCGCGGTGGGGCTCGGCCTCGCGGCGGGACTTGTCCTTCAGGGGCGGCGCGGTCCGCATGGTCGCCGTCACCAGCGCCTGGGCGGCGTGCCGCCAGGAGTAGCCCTTGAGCAGCTCGTACAGCTCCTCGGCCTCGGCCCGCGCGCCCGGCAGGTTGCTCCGCAGGCCCTCGATGGCCGCCGCCCACGCCTGCGCCCGCGCGTCGGCGCCGCCCGCGACCTCCTTGCCGCCGGCGGAGTCGACCTCGAAGGGGGCGTCGACCACGCCCGTGAAGGAACCGCTGGTCACCTGCGACAGGAACTGGGCCGCGCCGCTCTCCCCGTTGACCAGGACCGGCAGGGCGCGGCCGGCGCCCTCGGTGGCGACCAGCCCGAAGCCCTCGTGCAGCGACGGCATGATCACCGCGTGGGTGGTCTCCCGGTCGTGCTCCAGGTCCGCCGGGTTCTTGCTGAAGGGGAGCATGGTGACCCCGCCCTCGCCGTGGGCGTCGACGATCGCCTTCCACTTGGCGTACTTCTCCGGGTCCTCGTGCGGGTCCGGAGTGCCGCGGATCGTCATGTGGACGTCGAGCCCGCGGCCGCCCTGGTTCTGCGGGCGGCGCAGGATGCCGATCGCCTGGACGGCCGCCTCGACGCCCTTGATCTCGTCCGAGGCCCGCCCGGGCAGCAGCACCTTGAGGGTCCGCGGCAGGTGCACCTGGCCGTCGGCCTGCTGGGCCACGGGCGAGGCGACCGGCGTGCCGACCTCGGTGCCCGGCACGAAGTCGTGCAGCGCGGGGACCCGCAGCACGCCCTCCGAGAGCCGTTCGGCCTCCTTGGCGAGCAGCGTGCCCACGCCGGCCACGAGGTCGGCCTGCTGCATGGCCTTGCGCTCCTTGATGGCCTTCTCGGCGCCCTTCTTCGGCTCCTTCTTGATCTTGTCCAGCCGTACGGGGCTGGTGTGCAGGAAGTGCACCACGCGTGCGCCCGGGTACCAGGAGTCGCGGATCTTCTGGGCGGCGGGACCGGAGAAGCGGGAGTGGCCGATGACGATGTCGAAGGCCTTCGCGGACGTCGGCAGCCCGTACTGGTCGGGCGAGCCGCCGGCGACCTTGTCGAGGCGGTCGCGGCCCTCCTTCACCCCCGGGACCGAGGCGTTGACGATGCGGACGCCGTCGTGCTGGCTGGTCGCCTTCGCGTGGTCGTAGTCCTCGCGGGCGTTGACGGTGAGCATGGTGACGTCGTTGTCGTGGTGCAGGCCCTTGACCAGCTCCATGTTGAAGACGGGCACGCCGCCGAGGCCGAGCCCGCTCTCGTCGCAGACCACCAGCACCCGGTGGCGCGGCTGCTCCGCGTCCTCCGCCGGGCCCTCGCCCGGCGACGCCACGCGCTGCACGGTGGCCGGCAGCGCCGCGCTGCGCTGCACCGGAGCGCCGTGCGCGTCGCCGTGGGCGTGCGCCTCGCCGGGCCCGTGGTCGTGGCCGTCACCCGCGTGGTGCTGCACGGGGGCCGCGGTGTCGGCCAGCCGCTCGTTGGCGCTCGCCGCCCGCTCGAAGGGGTCGCCGGGGTCCGACACCCGCACGCCGTCGCCGCGGTCGGTGCCCGCGACCGGGCCCCTGCGCTGCTGGGAGACGTGGGTCAGCTCGTGGAACAGGGTGCGGTCGTCGATGCTGCCGGAGCCGGCGACGATGTTGTTGCCCACGGTGTAGGCGTGCGCGCCGACGTTCACCGCGGAGCGCTGCGCCACCGTATCTGTGTGCAGCCGCACGTCGGAGAAGTCCTCCTTGAACACGGACTCGGCCTTCGCGCGCCTGACCGGGTCCAGCGGTGCGCCGCCCCGGGAGGTCACGTCCTTGATCTGCGTGCCGGCGTCCGGCTGCTCGGTCTCCTCCTGGAGGCGGCCGGTGTCCCGCAGCGCCTGCACCACGGCCGCGTTGCCCGCGCTGCGCTGGAGCGCGGCCAGGCCCGGCCGCGGTGCGGAGGCCGACGGCCGGGACGGTGGCGCGGACCTCGCCGCATGGTGTTCGTCCCGGGCCTTGCGCATGGCCATCGCCGTCCTCGGTGTCGGTGGAGCTCTCCACCGACACACGTTAGGTTCGCGCGCGGCTCGCCACCACGGCAAAGAGGGCAGCCTTGGGGGCAGTTGCAGGGGCGACAGGGGCAACGCTCCTCCGCCGAACTGTCGGTGAACTCTGGCCGACGGCAGAGCCGGGGGCACCGCGGCGCCGCCGGACGGAAGGGATCGGCCCCGCCCGTCGTTGGAGACGTGTGCGCGGCGGGAGTTCGCCGGTGCGCACCCGGGCGGAAGGGCGGTCACGTGATGCGGGCAGTGCGGTTCCACGAGTACGGCGGGATCGACGTACTGCGGGTGGAGGAGGTGCCGCGGCCGGAGCCCGGTGCGGCACAACTGCTCGTGGAGGTGCGGGCGGCCGGTATCCAGCCGGGCGAGGCCCATATCAGGCAGGGCGCGCTGCACGACCGGTGGCCGGCGGTGTTCCCGTCGGGGCAGGGCAGCGACCTGGCGGGTGTGGTGGTGGCGGCCGGGTCGAGCGCGCGGGGCTTCCGGGTGGGGGACGCGGTGCTGGGCTTCACCCATCGCCGGGCGAGCCACGCGCAGTTCGTCGTGGTGGACGACGTGAACGTGGTGGCCGTCCCCGACGGGCTGGGCTGGGAGGTGGCCGGGTCGCTGTACGTGGCCGGCACGACCGCGTACGCCACCGTGTTCGCGGTGGACCCCGGACCGGGGGACACCGTGGTGGTGTCCGGCGCGGCCGGCGGCGTCGGGTCGCTGGCCGTCCAGTTGGCGCGGCGGCGCGGAGCCGCGGTGATCGGTCTGGCGAGCGGACGGCACCACGCGTGGCTGCGGGCGCAGGGCGTGGTGCCGGTCCCGTACGGGGACGGGGTGGCCGAGCGGGTGCGGCAGGCCGCCGCCGGCGGCCGGGTCGACGCGTTCATCGACACGTACGGGAACGGATACGTGGCGCTCGCCGTGGAGTTGGGGGTGCGGCCGGAGCGGATCAACACCATCCGGGACTGGCGGGCCGCGACGGAGATCGGTGCGCGGACCTACGGCGAGGGCGCGGCCGCGTCCGCGGTCGTCCTCGGCGAACTCGCCCGGCTCGCCGCCCGCGGGGAACTGGAGGTGCCGATCGCCCGGACCTACCCGCTCGACCAGGTGCGGGAGGCGTTCCGGCAGCTGGAGGAGGGCCACACCCACGGCAAGATCGTCCTGCTTCCCTGAGCCGGATGCCGGATGCCGGATGCCGGGGCGCGGAAGCGCGGGAAGCGCCGGACGCGGGCCGGCGCGGCGGGGGCTACAGGGGCGGGATCTCCTCGTGGCCGGTGGCGAAGGCGGTGACCGAGGTGAGGGCGGCGGCCGGGCCGCCGGCCAGGCGGATGCGCAGCTCGTCGGTGCGGACCGCCGGGAAGGCGTGCACCCGCCGGACACCGACCGTCCGGCCCGAGGCGACGACCCGGTCCGCCGCGAGGATCTCGTGGTGCTCGATGTGCTGCCCGCCGGTCAGCTCCTCCCGCAGTTCGAGGTGGTCGGCGGTGACCGGTGCCGGAAAACGCGCGAGGACGGTGCCATCGGCGCGGGCGGTCAGCTCGGCGGGCAGCGGGGCGGCGAAGCGGCGGGCGAGATCGCCGGTGAACTCCAACAGCCGGGTGCGGTCCGCGTCGTCGAGGAGGCCGCGGCGGTCGGGCGGGACGTTGAGCAGCAGCCCGGCGCCGAGCCCCACGGAGCGGTACCAGATCGCCGCCAGGTGCTCGCGGCTCTTGAGGGTGGCCAGGTCGTCCGGCTGCCAGAACCAGTTGGCGCGCAGCGGAACGTCGCACTCGGGCGGCAGGTAGCGGGCGGCGCCCAGCTCCTCGGCGCGGTCGGCGTAGACGCTGATGCCGGTGCGGTCGGTGACGTAGCGGCAGGGGTCCTGGGCGAGTCCGTCCTCGTTGCCGGCCCAGCGGATGGTGGGGCGGCCCATGTTGAAGACCATGGCGTCCGGTTGGTGGGCGTCGACCACCTCCATCACGGAGTCCCAGTCGTAGGTACGGTGCTCCGACCCGGCGCCGTCGAACCACAACTCGGTCAACGGGCCGTAGCGCGTGCACAGTTCGGTGAGCTGGCGGGCGTAGAAGGCGTCGTAGGCGGCCGGGTCGCCGTAGCAGGGGGCGTTGCGGTCCCAGGGCGACAGGTACAGCCCGAGCCCGATGCCGGCTTCCCGGCACGCCGCGGCCAGTTCGCCGACGACGTCGCCGCGCCCGCCCCGCCAGGGTGAGGAGCGCACCGAGTAGGCGGTGGTGTCCGTCGGCCACAGGCAGAAGCCGTCGTGGTGCTTCGCGGTGAGGACGACGTACCGCGCCCCGGCGGCGACCGCGGTGTCCGCCCACTGCCGCGCGTCGAGCTGGGTGGGGGCGAAGGACCGCGGGTCGAGGGTGCCGTCGCTCCACTCGCAGCCGTTGAAGGTGTTGACGCCGAAGTGCAGAAAGAGGCCGAATCCCATCTGCTGCCAGGCGAGTTGGGCCCGGGTGGGGGTCGCCGTCATCGGGGTGCGCCTTTCAAGTGCGGAGTGCGGAGTGCGGGTGCGGGTGCCGGTACGGGGTGCGGGGTGCGGGGTGCGGGTGCTTGGTGTGCGTACGGGGGCCGGGTGCGCGGGTGCGCGGGGGCGCCCTCACGCGATCCGGTCGAGCCGGTCCGGCCGGACCTCGTGCCGGAAGGGCCGCCCGGCGGCGTACCGGGCCAGCTCGTCCAGCGCCGAGTGCGCCAGCCGGTAGTGCTCGTTGCCCATCGACCCGGCCACGTGCGGGGTGAGCGTCACGTTCGGCAGGTCGTACAGCGGGGAGCCGGCCGGCAGCGGGTCGGGGTCGGTGACGTCGAGGACGGCGTTCAGGCGGCCGAGGGTGACCTCGGGGACGAGGGCCGCGGTGTCGACCAGGGCGCCGCGCGCGGTGTTGACGAGGGTGGCCCCGTCCCGCATCAGGGCGAGCTGCCGGGCACCGATCATGCCCTCGGTGGCGGGCAGTTGGGGGGCGTGCAGGCTCACCACGTCGCTGACCGCGCACAGTTCGTCCAGCGCCGCCGTCCGCACCCCCAACTCCCCTGCCGCCTGCGGGTCGAGGTAGGGGTCGTGGACGACGACGGCGAGGTCGTGCGGCCGCAGCAGCTCGATCACGCGGCGGCCGATGAGCGAGGCGCCCACGATGCCGACGGTCCGGCGGTAGTTGCCGATGTCCGGGTAGCTGTGGCGCCACGCGTGGCGGGTGCCGCGCACCCTGCGGAACTCCTCGCGGATCTGCGGGATCTGCTTGTTGGCGAGGAGGATCGCGGCGACGGTGTACTCCGCGACCGGCAGCGCGTTGGCCCACGCCCCGCTGGAGACGGTCAGGCCCCGGCGCCAGCACGCCTCGGTGACCAGGCCCTTCACCGAACCGGCGGCGTAGACCACCGCCTTGAGCGCGGGGGCGGCGGCCAGCAGCTCCTCGTCCAGCACCGGCGCCCCCCAGCTGGCGAACATCACCTCGGCGTCGCGCAGTTCCGCCGCGGCCCGCCGGTCGTCCAGGTCGTGCACGATCAGCGCTGGGTCCCACACGGCGATCTCGGCGAACCGGGCCCGCGCGCGGTCGTCGAAGAAGCCGTCGGCGAACTGCGGGTCCATCGCCAGTACCACTCGTGGTCGGCCGCTCGCGGCGGGTGTGGACGGCACCCGGGGGACGGGCATACAGGAACTCCTCGGCAGATCGGGGCAGAAGAAGGCGGAAGAAGGAAGGAGAAGCGGAAGAAGCAGAAGAAGGCATGAGGTCGGGGCGCCGCGCGCCAACCGCGCTGCGCCGAGCGCTACTTGACCGCGCCCGCGGTCAGACCGGACCGCCAGTAGCGCTGGAGGCACAGGAAGAGCAGCACCACCGGCACCACGGCGATGACCGCCCCGCAGATCGCCAGCGGCTTCATGTACGGGTCGGTCGCCGCCTGCATCGACCAGATGTAGATGCCGAGCGTGACCGGGTAGAGCTTGAGGTTGGAGAGCATCATCAGGGCGAGGAAGAAGCCGTTCCAGATCGCGGAGAACTGGAAGAGCGTCATCGTGGTGAAGCCCGACCTCAGCATCGGCAGGGCGATGGAGAAGAAGATGCGCAGCTCGCCCGCCCCGTCGATGCGGGCCGCCTCCAGCACCTCGTCCGGCACGTAGCCCGCGCTGAAGACCCGGCCGAGGTAGACCAGGAAGGGGTTGACGACCGAGGGGATCAGCACCGCCCAGACGGTGTTGACCAGGTGGACCTTGGAGGCGAGCAGGTAGAGCGGGATGGCCGTGGCGCTGGTGGGCACCAGGACGCCGACGAGCACCAGGGCGAACAGCTTCTCCTTGCCGCGGAACGCGTACTTGTCGAAGGCATAGCCGGCGGCCACCGAGACCAGTGCGCACAGCACCGCCCCGCCGCCCGCGTACAGCAGGGAGTTCAGGCACCAGCGCAGGTAGATGCCGTGGTCCTGGTGGACCAGCCGGGACAGGTTCCCGCTCAGGTCCAGGTCCTGGAGGCTGAAGACGCCCGCCATCAGCCCGGCGCCGGTCTTGGCCGCGGCCAGCAGCATCCAGGCGGCCGGGAAGAGGGTGTAGGCGGCGGCCAGGACCAGGGCGGTGTTGACCGCGATCTTGGAGGTGCTCCAGGGGCGGCGCCGGCGGGGTGCGGCGGGGCGGTGGCCGGCGGGTCGGGCGCCCGGCTCGGTACGGGGGTCGGCGACGGTGGTCACGCGCGGCTCCACGGGTTCGAGATGCGGGTGACCGCGAAGGACAGCAGGCCGCTGACCAGGGCGATGAGCAGCGAACCGGCCGCGGCCCGGCCGTAGTCGGCGTTCTGGAACGCCTCGGTGTAGGTGTACATGTTCGGCACCCACTTGCTGGTGATGGCCGCGGCGCCGTTCTGGCTCATCATCCAGGGCTCGTTGAAGAGCTGGAGCACCCCGACGCCGGTGAAGAGCCCGACCAGGCCCAGTGAGGTGCGGATCATGGGGAGTTTCACGCTCCAGGCGACCCTGGCCTCGGACGCGCCGTCGACGACGGCGGCTTCCAGGACCTCGCCGGGGATGGCCTGGAGCGCGGCGTAGAAGATGACGACGTTGTAGCCGAGCACCTCCCACAGGCCGATGTTGGCCATGCCGGGCAGGTCGGTGGTGACGCTGCTCAGGTTGAACGGGACGCCCACCGACTGGAGCACCCGCACCACCGGGCTGATGTTGGGCGTGTACAGGTACGCCCAGACCAGGGCGGCGATGACGCCGGGCACCACGTGCGGCAGGAAGAGCGTGAGCTGGAAGAACCGCTTGGCGCGGGCCAGCGCGGAGTCCAGCAGCATCGCGACCGCGAGGGCACTGGCGAGCATCACCGGGACGAACAGCACCGCGTACAGCGCCACATGGACGAAGCCGCTGCGGAAGGCCGGGTCGCCCAGTACGGAGGTGTAGTTGGCCAGGCCGGAGAAGACGGTGCTGGTGCCGCCGAAGCCGAGGCCGGAGCGGTGCGTCCGGAAGAGGCTGAGCCAGATCGCGTAGCCGATCGGGGCGAGCATCGCGGCGGCGAACAGGACGAAGAAGGGGGTGAGCAGCACGGCGGCTGCGGCGCGTTTGCGGTCGCGGGACGTGGGCGCCCGGCGGGCGGGCCACGGTCTGGCGGCCGGTTCGGGGACGGCCATGGTCCGCGGTCCTCAGTTCGCCGAGGAGACGGTCAGGCCGGCGGCCTTCATGTCGGCCGCGGTCTTGCTCTGGGCGGACTTCAGGGCTGCGGCGACGGTGCCGCCGTCGGCGACCTTGTTCAGGCCGTCGGTCAGGTGGCTGGTGGTGCTGACCATGGTCGGCCCCCACACCCAGTCGGTCTTGAGGGAGGCGGCCGCGGCCTTGAACGCCGCGTACAGGTCCTGGTCGCCGTAGTAGGAGCTGTCGAACGCCTGCTGGGCGACGTCGACCAGCTTCGGGACGGCCGGCAGCGCGCTGGAGGCGCCGCCCGCGACGCGGGCCTTGACGGCGGCGGCGTCGGTGGCGATCCAGGTGGCGAACTGAGCTGCCGCGGCGGCGTGCTTGCTGTTCTTGCTGACCGCGGAGGTGGACCCGCCCAGCGCGCCGGTGGCGGCGTTGCCGTCCCAGGTCGGCAGCGGGGCGACGGCCCAGCCCCCGGACTGCTTGGGCAGCGTGGAGGGGTTGTAGGCGGCCTGGTAGGGCGGGTCGATCAGCGCGACCTGCACGCCGCCGGCCTGGTTCGCCTGGACCGTCGGGCTGACCGACGGCAGCGCGCTGACCAGGTGGTCGTCGATGAGGCCCTGCCAGTACGCGGCGACCTTCCGGGTGCCCGCGTCGTCGAAGTCGACCTTCCAGGTGTCGCCGGAGGTGCCGAACCAGCGGGCGCCGGCCTGTGCGGCCAGGGCGGCCACGGTGGGGTCGTCGGTGTTGAAGTTCGTCAGCACCGCCTTGGGGTCGGCCTTCTTCAGGGCCTGCGCGGTGGACCGGAACTGCGCCCAGGTGGTGGGGACGGTCAGGTGGTACTTGGCGAAGAGGTCCTTGCGGTAGTAGAGCATCTCGGGCTCGATGTCGATCGGCACCGCCCAGTTCTTCCCGCCGAGCTTCGTCAGGCTGACCGCGCCGGGCGTGAACTGCGAGGTGACGCTGCTGCCGACGTAGGAGCTGATGTCCTGGACGTAGCCCTGGCTGACGAACTGCGGCAGCTCGCTGTACTCGACGTTGAAGACGTCCGGGCCGTTGCCCGCCTTGACCGCGGCCATCACCTTCGCGTAGCCGGGGGCGCCGCCGGCCTCCAGCACGTACTTGACGTGGACGTCCTGGTGCGTCTTGTTGAACGCGTCGACGACCTGCTGCGCGTTCTTCGTCCAGGTCCAGTAGGTGAGCTGCACCGGCTTGCCGGCGGAGGCGCTGTCCGACGTGCCCGAGGAGCCGCCGCAGGCGGTGGCGCACAGGGCGAGGGAGGCGACCGCCGCCGCGAGTGCGACAGCGGTCTTACGAGTAGGTGCCGTCATGGCGCTGCTCCTTCGAAGCTGAGGCGAAGCACAATGACGGCCATCATTCGGTTACGTTCGATCGTTGTCAATGGGTATCGACAGAAAACGCAACTCAAGCGAAGCTAAACGCTGCTCGACTCCCGGATGTGCAGCTCCGGCAGGATGAACATCCGGCGCCGCGGGCGGTGCGGGCTGCGCACCCGCAGCACGAGCAACTCCACGGCGGTGACGCCGACTTCGTGCTTGGAGGGGGCGACCGCGGTCAGCGGGACGTCGGCGAGGGCGGCGACCTCGTCGTCGTAGGAGACCACGGCGATGTCCCGCGGCACCGCCAGGCCGCGGCCGCGCAGCCGCTGGAGCAGCGCCAGCGCGTCGTTCTCCGGGTGCACGATGACCGCGTCGATCCGCCCGGCCGCCGCCGCGTCCAGGAACGTGGTCATCGGCTGGTCGTAGCTGACCGCCTCGTATCCCTCGCCGCCCAGGTCGATGAAACCGCCGTCCTCCGGCGCCGCCAGGCCCGCGGCGCGCAGGCCCGCGCGGTACCCCTCCTCGATCCACGGCGCCGTCGGGGTGTTGCCCCGCATGAGCAGCGCGATCCGCTGCCGGCCGATGTCCACCAGGTGCCGGACCGCCAGCCGCGCCCCGTAGACGTGGTCGGTGACGACGTGCTCCACGGCCGGCGCGTTCTCGTCGGGGCGGCGCTCCAGCAGGATCGTCGGCACCGGCAGCTCCTCGTGCCAGTGCGGCGCCCCGGGCCGGCCCACCTCGCCGGAGGGCGCGATCAGCAGCCCGTCGATGCCGCCGTCGATCATCTGCCGGGCCTGCGCGTGCTCCTCGCCGGGGTCGTAGTCGGAGACTCGCAGCACCAGGCGGGCGCCCTGCGCGGCTGCCGCCTCGCGCGCCCCCTTGATCACGTCCGGGTAGTAGTAGCTGGCGGACGGCACGATCATGCCCAGCACCAGGGGCAGCCCGGGCGCGGGGGAGGGCGCCGCGGTGTCCGGGGCGGTCTCCGCCACGGTCTCGGGGAGCATCGCGCCGCCGTGCACCCGGGCCAGCAGGCCCCGTTCCGCCAGCACCTCCACGTCCTTGCGGATGGTGACGGGCGACACCCCGAGATCGCCGGCCACGTCCGTGACCCGCATCGAGCCGTGCTCGCGCACCCGGCGCAGGATCGCCTGGTGTCGTTCCTCGGCGTGCATCTGGCAGCTCCCTCCGACGGCGGTTTCGCCTGGCGTAGCGGCAGTCTAGTGGCACCAAGCTCGCATCGGCACGATTTCTTTCGTTTGCTTGTGAACGATTGAATCCGAGCGCAAAGCATTGTCGGGCGCTGCGGTCCGGTGCTACAACCGGTCGCATTCCCGCGCTCCCGGAGGTGGCCCATGGCTTCCCGTCCCCCGTACGGCACCGTCTCCCGCCGAGGCCTGCTGCTGACAGCAGGCGCGTCGGCGTTCGGCCTCGCGCTCGCCGGCACCGGCGCCGCCGGCACCCCGGCGTACGCCGGCACGGCGGCGGACGCGGACCCGTACGCCACGGTGCGCGCCCAGTGGGCCGCGCTCGTCAGCGGCGGCGCGATCGACCCGTCCGACGCCGTGTACACCGCGGCGCTGGCCGCGCTCGACTCCCAGGCGGCGACCGTCGCGGCCGCGCTGGACACCACCGCCGCCAGGACACGGCTCTTCACCGACCTGCCGCTGGGCGCCGACTCCGCGAACGTGACGGCGAGCCTGACCCGGCTCCAGACGCTCGCCCTCGCGTACGCCACCCCGGGCACCGCCCGCTCCGGCGACGCCACACTCCGCCAACAGGTCCTGGACGGCATGGACTTCGTCGTCGCCCGGGCGTACACCACCGACCTGCCGCGGTACGGCTACGGCAACTGGTGGGACTGGCAGATCGGCGCGCCCCAGGCGCTCCAGGACACCGCCAACCTCCTGTACCCCGCCCTGGGCGACGCCCGGATCGCCGCCTACTGCGCGGCGATCGACCACTTCGTGCCCGACCCGACGGTGATCGTGCAGGCCAGTGGCACGTCGGTGTCCACCGGCGCGAACCGGCTCGACCTGTGCCGGGTGCTGATCATCCGCGGGGCGCTCGGCGCGGACGCGTCGAAGATCACCACCGGGGTCGCCGCCATCTCGCCCACCCTTCCCTTCGTCACCACCGGCGACGGCCTCTACGCGGACGGGTCGTTCCTCCAGCACACCTACATCGCCTACACCGGCACCTACGGCGCCATCTGGCTCGGCGACGTGGCCAAGCTGATGAGCGCGCTCGCCGGCACCTCCTGGCAGATCAGCGACCCGCAGGTGGACAACGTCTTCTTCGCCGCCACCGACGCCTTCGCCCCGGTCGTTTACAACGGCCTGATGCTGGACGCGGTGCGCGGCCGGGCGGTCTCGCGGGCCACGGAGTCCGGCGCCGCCGACGGCCTGTCCCTCGCGCGCACCCTTGCCACGCTCGCCCCCGCCGCCGACCCGCAGCTGCGGGCCCGGCTCAACAGCACGGTCAAGGGCTGGCTGCAGCGCACCCCGACCCCGCTGACCTCCGGCTCGGTCGCCTCCATCGCGCTGCTGGACGGCATCCTCGGCGACTCCTCGGTGCCCGCCGCCGCCGAGCCGGTGGGCCACCGCCTCTTCCCCGCCATGGACCGGGCCGTGCACCGGCGCAAGGGCTGGGCCGCCTCGATCAGCATGGCCTCGGACCGCATCGGCCACTACGAGACCGGCGGCAACGAGAACCTGCGCGGCTGGCACACCGGCTCCGGCATGACCCAGCTCCACCTGGACAGCGACAACACCCAGTACGACGACGGATTCTGGCCCACCGTCGACCCCTACCGGCTGCCCGGCACCACCGCCTCGCTGCTGCCGCTGGCCGACGGCCAGGGCGGCGCGTACGCCGAGCCCCGCCCCACCACCGCCTGGGTCGGCGGCGCCACCGACGGCGAGTACGCCGCCATCGGCCAGGACCTCCAGGGCCCGTTCTCCACCCTCACCGGGAAGAAGTCCTGGTTCTGCCTGGACGACGCGGTCGTCTGCCTCGACGCGGGCATCACCTGCGCTGACGGCACCGAGGTCGACACCGTCGTGGACAACCGCAACCTGCACGCCGGCGGCACCAACGCGCTGACCGTCGACGGGGCCCACCAGCCGGGCACCCAGGGCACGCGTACGTACACCGGCGCGCGCTGGGCCGCCGTGGAGGGCGTCGCCGGATACGTCTTCCCCGAGCGCGCCACCCTCACCGCCGTACGCGAGCCGCGCACCGGCTCCTGGCACGACATCAACACCGGCCAGTCCGCGACGCCGCTGACCCGCGACTACCTGACCCTGTACGTCGACCACGGCGTGGACCCGGTGGACGCCCACTGCTCCTACGTGGTCCTGCCCGGGGCGCGCGCCGCGCAGACCGCCGCGCGGGCCGCCGACCGCGACCGGCAGCAGATCCTCGCCAACTGCCGCGACCAGCAGGGCATCCATGTGCCCTCCCTCGGCCTGACCGCCGTCAACTTCTTCGCCGCCGGGACCGTCGGCCCGATCACCGCGAGCGCCCCGGTGTGCGTGCTGATCCGCGAGCACCGGGACGGCACCGCGACCGTCTGCGTCGCCGACCCCGCGCGCCAGGCCACGGCCCTGACCGTCACCTGGCACCGCCCGGTCCGCCGCGTCACCGCCCGCCCGGACGCCCTGACCGCCGCGACCACCGGCCGCACGCTGCGCCTGGTCTTCGGCGACCTCACCGGCCTGGTGGGCGCCACCCAGCAGACCACCGTCCGGCTCGGCTGACGGCGCCGCCCGCCCCGCCGGCCACGGCACCGCCCCCCGGCCGCCCGCCAGTTCGGCACCGGCGGCCGGGTCCCCGGCACCACCACGCCACGACGAGAGGACCAGGCCCATGCGACCCCCCGCGTACACCGCCCCCACCCGGGCGCTCCGCACCCTGCTGACCGGCGCGCTCGTACTCACCGCCGCCCTCGGCGCCACCCTGCTGCCCGGCACCGCCGCCCCCGCGCACGCCGCGGAATTCACCGTCTACACCAACGAACGCGCGGTGGGCCAGCCGGACCTGGCGCAGTACGGCGCGGTCCGCGCGACCGTCGCCTACGACGCCTTCCACTTCACCTGCGACGCCGACGGCTGCTACGCCAATGGCGGCGCGCTGCCCGACCAGGCCACGTTCGAGAACGACATCAGGACGTACGTCGGCGAGTTCGGCGGAGACTCCACCGCCCCGATCGTGCTGGACTACGAGAACATCGTGGTCACCGCGCTGTCCGGCCAGGCCGCCACCAACGCCTTCGACCTGTGGAAGAACGAGCTGATCCCCTGGACGCACGACGCCGAACCCGGCGCCCCGGTGGGCATGTACGGCTACGACTGGCAGACCGCCAACAACACGCTCACCCAGCAGCTGCACCAGGACGGCCTGTTCGACTTCTTCGCGCCCCGCGCCTACACCGGCAGCACCCAGACCGCCGCGAACTGGACCAGCACGCTGAAGAGTTCGGTCGCCAACGACCAGGCCCTCGCGCCCGGCCAGCCCGTCTACCCCTACCTCAGCCCCCAGTTCACCGACACCGGCGCCTCCATGAGCGGCACCCTGCTGGCCAGTGAGATCAGCCAGGTCCAGGCGCTGACCACGGGCGCCGTCATGTGGGAGCCCAGTGCCGCGGCGGCCGCGGACTGCCCCTGGATCGAGCAGTTCGCCTACACCATGGGCCAGTTGACCGGCACCGGCAGCAGCGGCCCGCTGTCCGTGACCGCGACCGTCCCGAACACCTGCGTCGTCACCCGCGGCGGCACCACGAGCGTCCCGGTCACCGTCACGAACAACGGGACCGCCACCAGCGCCGCCACGGTGATGCGGCCCGTCGCCGGACCGCAGGGCATCACCGAGTCCTACACCTACTACGACGTGCCCGCCCTGGCGCCCGGCGGCACCTGGACCACCACCTTGTCGATCACCGTGCCCGCCGCGCAGACCGACGGCAGCGCCCTGCTGGAGATCGACTACGGCACCGGCTTCCAGCGCCTGACCGTGATCGCCGCCTAGCGGGGGCGACCCGGCCGCGCCGCCGGCTCAGTGCGGGATGGCCTCGATGACGGCGCGGGCACCCCCGGCGAGCAGATCGGCGGCCACACGGGCGCCGAGAGCGGCCGGGGTGTCGCCCGCCGCCGCGGTGCGGCGCGCGTCGACGACGGTGCCGCCGTCGGCGGAGAACACCATGCCGCGCAGGGTGAGCCGGCCGTCGGCGGTGGTGGTGCAGTGCCCGGCGATGGGGCTGTTGCAGTGGCCGCGCAGGGCATGCAGCATCGCGCGCTCGGCGCCGACCTCGGCCGTGGTCCGCGCGTGGTCGAGGCGGGCGAGCAGCCCGGCGGTGGCGGTGTCGTCGGCGCGGCACTCCAGGCCGAGCGCGCCGGAGCCGACGGCCGGCAGGATCTCGTCGACGGTGAAGACCTGCCGGCCGCGGTCGGTCAACTCCAGCCGGGCCAGGCCCGACGCGGCCAGCACCATGGCGTCCGGCGGCGCGGTGTCGACCGGCGTGCGGCCGTCCAGCTTGTCGATCCGGGTGCCGACGGCGCCGCGCACCCGGACGATCTCCAGATCCGGGCGCAGCCGCCTCAGCTGCGCCGTGCGGCGTACCGCCGAGGTCGCCACGACGGCGCCGTGCGGCAGGTCGCCGAGGGCCGCGCGCGGCGACCCGGCGGGGAAGAGCAGGACGTCGCGGACGTCGTCGCGCGGGAGGTGGGCGGCGATGGCCAGGCCGTCGGGCAGCGGGGTGTCGCCGGGCATGTCCTTGACGCAGTGCACGGCCAGGTCGACGTCGCCGCGCTGGAGCATGACGTCGATCTGCTTGACGAACAGGCCCTTCCCGCCGAGCTTCGACAGGTCGCCGTGCCAGCGGTCCGCCTCGGTGGTGACGGGCACCAACTCGACCGTCAGGTCCGGCTGCTGCTTGCGCAGCAGGTCCGCCACCAGGTGGGCCTGCGCGAGCGCCATCGGCGAGCTGCGGGTGCCGAGCCGTACGGTCGGGGCGTTCATGGGGCAGCGGTCCTCTCGTTGCGCCGTCGTCCTTCCACGGTAGCTGCCGGCGGGCGGGCTACGGTCCGGTGGGTCGGCCGCGCTGGGGCGGCACCCCCGGGTTCCCCGGGTCGCCGCCACCGCTGCCACTGCCGTCGCCCGGGTCGGCCGCCGCAGCCGCGACGGGACCCGCGACGGGCCCCGCCGCCGCGCCGGGCAGGGCGGTCGCGCCCGCTGCGGCGCCCACCGCCGCGGCCACTCCCGCCACTCCCCCCGCGGGCGCCGTACCGGCCGTACCCGTACCGGCCACGCCCGTACCGGCCGCCTGAGGGGCCACGACCGGCCCGAGCACTTCGGGCGGCTCCGGCAGCGCCGCCGGCCCGCGCCGCAGGAACGACCGGCGCAGCGCGCCCGGCAGCATCGCCGCCACCAGCCCGGACGTCGCCATCCCGAGCAGCCCGGCCACCACGCCGATCTTCGTCCACAGCGACACCTGCGGCAGCACGAACACCGCGATGTCCAGGCCGAACGAGGCCGCGCTGACCACGGTGAGCGCGGCGGCGACCCGGTTGAGCCGGGTGTCCAGGGCCTCGGCCCGCTCCGAGGCGGCGGCCAGCAGCGAACTGCTCACGTAGCCCAGGAGTTTGTCCGCGCGCTCCTGCGTGTCGTCCAGGCCCATCGTCAGGCGCGCGGCCAGGTAGCTCGCGCGGTGCGCCTGGGAGGACTCCACGCGGTAGCTGTCCAGGTGGTGGAAGTCGGCCCACAGCCCGTCGAGGAAGCGGCGGAAGGCGTGCACGTCGGTGCTGGCGGGGTGCGCGTGCGCGAGGTCGCCGAGCACCCAGCGCCCGGCGATGAGCGCCCCGGCGAGCAGGGACTGCTGGGCGACCGCGATGTCGGTCGGCTCGGTCATCGTCAGCAGCTCGGCGAGCGGCGCGGCCGGGTCGTGGTCCCAGGCGTAGGTGTACGGCAGCAGGATGCGGCAGTCCGGGCCCGCGCTGACCTCGGGCACCCGCGGGTCCCGCCGCCACGGCGGGTCCTGGCAGACGTAGTGCGCGTTGTAGCGGGCCGAGCGGCGGTCGATCGGCGAGCGCGCGCCGCCCACCGCCAGGTCGGGGCGCAGCGCGATGCTGCGCACCAGGCCGCTGTTGACCGCGGCGGTCAGCACCGCGCTGAGGATCGGGCCGTCGGTCTCGCGCAGGACGCGGTTGACGCGGGCGTCCAGGGCGTCGAGGTCGAGCAGCTCCAGCTGCCGCAGGTCCTGCTCGTGGCGCAGCGCGTAGACCACCAGTACGGTGCCGGCGGTCAGGATGCGGGCGCGGCAGGCGACGACCTCCACGCCGGGCAGCGAGACGGCCGGGCGGATCAGGCCGGTCAGGTCCAGCTCGACGGTGGTGTCCGGGTTGTAGGCGAGGGAGTCCAGGCTGCCGAGCACCGGTTGCAGCTCGCCGTGGCCGGGCACGGCGAACAGGTCGAGGGCGGTGGCCGGGGTGCGGTGGTGCAACGGGTAGGCGCGGCACTGGAGGTGGAGCACCCCGGCGGTCACGGGCAGCCGTCCGCACCGTGCTCCCGGTGCGGGCCGCCTGCGCCCGCTGTGTGCCACGACACGGCGACGTACTCCGGGATGAGGGCGGCCTCGGGCACCACCACCCGCTGAAGGTAGCGGCGTTGCAGGTCCTCCGGGCCCTGGTCGTCCAGCGGCGCGCCCAGCAGCGCGGCCAGCTCGGCGTGCGTGTGGTGGCTGGCCTCCTCCGGGACGGACCTGCGGCGGAACCACGCGCGCTGGTCGGCCAGCACCACGCTGCCCGCCGCGGCCGCGGGCCAGTAGCTCACCGCGGTCACCGCGGTCGTACCGAACCGGGCACCGAGCGTGACGACTTCGCGGGCGTCCTGCGGCGACAGGTAGAAGACGACGCCCTCGACGACGTAGGCGACCGGCCGCCCGGCCGCGACCGCCCGCACCTGCCCGACCACCGCGGCGCGGTCCGCCGCCACCGCCAGGTCCGCGCCGATGTGCCGTACGTCACGCGCCGGTACGGTCCCGTCGGCGGTCAGCTCCGCCGCGCGCAGCCGCTTCGCCTCCGCCATGTGCGGCAGGTCCACCTCGATCGCCACCGGGAAGCCCAGCAGCCAGGGGTAGGAGGAGAAGCCCGCGCCGCACACCACCAGCACGGTGTCCGGGTCGGCGCGCAGCGCCTCGGCGAGGGTGTCGGCGATGAAGCGGCCGCGCAGCGCGACCACCAGGTCGTCGTGCGGGTAGACGGCGTCGGAGAACTCCTGCCACAGCGCCTTGACGTCCGGGCGCTGCGCCTCGGGAATCCAGGCGGCCGCCAGGCCGTCCTCGGCGAGGTCGGGCCGCCGGGCCCGCGACTCGTTGACGAGATACGCCGTCAGTCCGACTCCACCCTGCATGGTGCGACCTGCCCCCGATCGTGACGTGGCGTCAGCGTGCTTGTGCGGCAGCCGACTTCGCTCCTTCGTACCATCGCCGGGTGGGGCGGACGCAAGGGTGCGGGTGGCGCGGACGCCAGGGGGCGGGGGCGGCGGGCCCCGGCTCCCGCCTTGATCCAGGCTTCATGTTGCGGGCCCGATTCTCAGAATTTTCACAGAAACGGATTAAGGCTGCTCTCATAGCCCGTGCACAGGGTGTCCGTATGCCTTCCACTTCTTCGGCGGCCACCCGCTCCACCCAGGCCGCCGCCTCCGCGACCCATACCGCCCACACCACGCCCGGCGCAGCCGCCGCCGGCGACCTCGCCCGCCCGGACGGCTCCCCGGTCCGGGTCCTCGTCGTCGACGACGAGGCGCCCCTGGCCGACCTGCTCTCCATGGCCCTGCGCTACGAGGGCTGGCAGGTGCGTACTGAAGGCGACGGCGCGAGCGCGCTGCGTTCGGCCCGCGAGAACCGCCCCGACGCGGTGGTGCTCGACGTGATGCTCCCCGACATGGACGGGCTGGAGGTGCTGGCCCGGCTGCGCCGCCAGACCCCGGACGTGCCCGTGCTGTTCCTGACCGCGAAGGACGCGGTCGAGGACCGGATCGCCGGCCTCACGGCGGGCGGCGACGACTACGTGACCAAGCCGTTCAGCCTGGAGGAGGTCGTCGCCCGCCTGCGCGGGCTGCTGCGCCGCTCGGGCGCCGCCGCCGTACGCAACGAGTCCGTGCTCGCCGTCGGCGACCTCGTCCTGAACGAGGACAGCCACGAGGTCAGCCGCGGCGGCGACAACATCCACCTCACCGCGACCGAGTTCGAGCTGCTGCGCTACCTCATGCGCAACCCGCGCCGGGTGCTGAGCAAGGCCCAGATCCTGGACCGGGTCTGGTCCTACGACTTCGGCGGCCAGGCCAATGTGGTCGAGCTGTACATCTCCTACCTGCGCCGCAAGATCGACGCCGGCCGCGCCCCGATGATCCACACCCGGCGCGGCGCCGGCTACCTGATCAAGCCAGGCGAGCCGGTGTGACCCGGCCCGCCCCGACCACGGCGCACCCCCACGGCCCGGCCGCGCCGGCCGGACCGGGCCCCGGCGCGGCCGGCGCGGACCCCCGCACCGGACCCGGCCCCGGCCACCGCCGTGCCCCGGGCGGTGCCACACCCGCGCCCCCGCTCCCCCGCACCCCGCCGCGCGCCAGGCGCTGGGCGCCGCGCCGCTGGTCCCTGCGCCGCCGGCTGGTCGCCTCCTGCGTGGCCCTGGTCGCCGTCGTCTGCGCGGTGATCGGCGCGGTCACGATATTCGCGCTGCACGACTTCCTGTACGGCCAGCTCGACGCGAAGGTGCACGACACGGCGGCGCGCGCCGACGGCCCGCGCCCGGACCAGTCCGGGCCCGGCCAGAACGTCCCCGGCAGCCAGAGCACGCTGGGCCCGACCGGCACCGGCGCCGCCGACCTGCCCCGCAGCATCTCCTTCGTCTTCCTCGCCGGCGGCGGCCAGCCCGGCGAGACGGTCGCCGCGACCGTCAGCTCCACCGGCGCGGTCACCGAGGCCGCCGTCAGCGCCACCAGCCCCTCCACCGGCCAGCTCGTCGCCGACGACCTCACCGCCAAACAGGCCGCGGCCTTCGCCGACGTGCCGCGCGACGGCAAGCCGCACAGCATCACCGTCCCGGGCCTGGGCCAGTACCGCGTCGAGTCGGCCGCCGCCGCCTCCGACGGCAGCACCATCCTGGTCGGCCTGAGCACCGCGGGCACCGAGGACACCCTGTCCACCCTGCTGTGGGTGGAGGTCTCGGTCACCGCCGCCGGGCTCGTCGCCGCCGGCCTCGCGGGCGCCGCCCTGATGCGGATCGCCCTGCAACCGCTGCGCCGGGTCGCTGCCACGGCCACCCGCGTCGCCGAACTGCCGCTGCACCGCGGCGAGGTGGCCCCGCTGAGCCGGGTGCCGGACTCCGACACCGACCCGCGCACCGAGTTCGGGCAGGTCGGCGCCGCCCTCAACCGGATGCTCGGGCATGTCGGCTCCGCGCTGCACGCCCGGCAGGAGAGCGAGACCCGGGTCCGGCGGTTCGTCGCCGACGCCAGCCACGAGCTGCGCACCCCGCTCGCCTCCATCCGCGGCTACGCCGAGCTGACCCGCCGCGGCCAGGAGCCGGTCGGCCCCGACACCAAGCACGCACTGGGCCGGATCGAGTCCGAGGCGGCCCGGATGACCACGCTCGTGGAGGACCTGCTGCTGCTGGCCCGGCTCGACGCGGGCCGCCCGGTCGACCGGACCGACACCGACCTGTCCCCGCTGGTGGTGGACGCGGTCAGCGACGCCCGCGCGGCCGGCCGCGACCACATCTGGCGGCTGGAGCTGCCCGACGAGCCGGCCACCGTGTACGGCGACGCGCCGCGCCTGCAACAGGTGCTCGCCAACCTGCTCGCCAACGCCCGCAACCACACCCCGCCCGGCACGACCGTCACCGCCCGGGTGCGCTGCCGGCCGGCCGACCCGGTCGCGCGCCGCCCGGCGCACGTGCTGCTCCAGATCGAGGACGACGGCCCCGGCATTCCCGAGAAGCTGCGCCGGCACGTCTTCGAGCGGTTCGCCCGCGGCGACGCCTCCCGCTCCCGCGGGGCCGGCAGCACCGGCCTGGGCCTGGCCATCGTGCACTCGGTGGTCGCCGCGCACGGCGGCAGCGTGGACGTGGCGTCCGTGCCGGGCCGCACCGTCTTCACGGTCCTGCTGCCGGCCCGGGCCGGCACCGGGGTGACGCATGTCACAACAGCCTCACCTGCACCAACAGACTCATAGGTGGCCCTCAGTCTCGGCACATCGCCATGACAGGCCGGTTGCCGAGGCTCATGGCATGCGAACCAATCTCGGCAACCTGCCCGCCCGTCGGCACCTGCCGGTCACGGCCGCAGTCCATGCCACCGACGCCGCGACCCGCCCGAGCACCGGCGCCCCACCGGGGCCCGGTGCGCCCGTCGCCCCCGTACTCGACGTCGTCGTCCCCGTCTACAACGAGGAGGACGGCCTCGGCCCCGGCGTGCGCCGGCTGCACGCGCACCTCACCGAGACCTTCCCGTACTCCTTCCGGATCACCATCGCCGACAACGCCAGCACCGACCGGACGCCCGCGATCGCGGCGCACCTGGCCGCGGAGCTGCCCGAGGTCGTTTCCTTCCGGCTGGAGCAGAAGGGCCGCGGGCTGGCGCTGCGCACCGTGTGGACCGCATCGGACTCCCCGGTGCTCGCGTACATGGACGTGGACCTGTCCACCGACCTCAACGCCCTGCTGCCGCTGGTCGCCCCGCTGATCTCCGGCCACTCCGACCTGGCGATCGGCTCGCGGCTGGCGCAGTCCTCGCGGGTGGTGCGCGGCGCCAAGCGGGAGTTCATCTCCCGCACGTACAACCTGATACTGCGCGGCTCGCTCGCCGCGCACTTCTCCGACGCGCAGTGCGGCTTCAAGGCGATCCGCGCGGACGTCGCGCAGCGGCTGCTGCCGATGGTCGAGGACGCCGGCTGGTTCTTCGACACGGAGATGCTGGTGCTCGCCGAACGCGCGGGCCTGCGCATCCACGAGGTCCCGGTGGACTGGGTCGACGACCCGAACAGCAGCGTGGACATCGTGCGGACCGCCACCGCCGACCTGCGGGGCGTGTGGCGGGTGGGCAGGGCGCTGGCCACCGGACGGCTCGCGCTGGACCGGCTGCGCCGCCCGTTCGGGGAGGACCCGCGCGACCGCGAACTGCCGGGCGTGCCGCCCGGACTGGCCCGCCAGCTGGTCGGGTTCTGCGCGGTCGGCGTGCTCAGCACGGCGTTCTACCTGGTGCTGTACTTCCTCTTCCGCAACGGGATGAACTCCCAGTTCGCCAACGCGCTGGCGCTGCTGCTGTCCGCGCTCGCCAACACCGCCGCCAACCGGCGGCTCACCTTCGGGGTGCGCGGCTCGGACCGGGCGGTCCGCCACCAGGCGCAGGGGCTGGTGGTGTTCGCCATCGGCCTCGCGCTGACCAGCGGCTCGCTCGCCGCGCTGCACACCGCGGCGCCGCACCCCGCGCACCGCACCGAACTCGCGGTCCTGGTCGCGGCGAACCTTGCCGCGACGGTGCTGCGCTTCCTGCTCTTCCGCGCCTGGCTCTTCCCGGACCGCTCCGACCAGGACGGCCGCGGCACCGGGACCGTCCTCGACGCCGAGGAAGGCGCCGACGGCGGCTACGCCCCCCACCCCGTCCCCGCCGCGGCCGCCGACGGCCCGGACGGCACCGCCCGGGCCGGCCTCGTCGGCTATGACGGCTACGACGACTACGACGACCGCGACGACCACGATCTGAGGAGCGCCCGATGACCACCCCGAGCGACGCACACGCGCTGGACGGTGTGGCCGGCCCGCCCGGCCCCGCACCCGGCCCGGTCGCCGGAACCGCCGCCGAGCCGGCCGCCGCCGAGGCGTCCGCTGCCCGGTCGGCCGCCGTCGACGTACCGGCCGGTGACGTACCGGCCGCCGGCGCCCATGCCGCACCCGGGTCGCACGCCGCGCAGTCGGCGGGCGGCGCCCGGGGCCTGCCGCGCCGCGTCTGGCGCGGCCGCCCCGAGGACCCGGCCTGGGTCCGCCCGGCCTTCCTCGGCCTGCTGGTCGCCACGCTCGTGCTCTACCTGTACGACCTGGGCGCCTCCGGCTACGCCAACTCCTTCTACTCCGCCGCCGCCCAGGCGGGCAGCCAGAGTTGGAAGGCGTTCTTCTTCGGCTCCTCCGACGCGGCGAACTCCATCACCGTCGACAAGCCGCCGGCCGCGCTGTGGCCGATGGCCCTGTCGGTACGCCTGTTCGGCCTCGGCTCGTGGCAGATCCTCGTGCCCGAGGCGCTGATGGGCGTCGGCACCGTCGGCGTGCTCTACGCGTCCGTACGGCGGCGGTTCGGCCCCGGCGCGGGCCTGACCGCGGGCGCGGTGCTGGCGATCACCCCGGTCGCGGCGCTGATGTTCCGCTTCAACAACCCCGACGCGCTGCTGGCCCTGCTGATGGTCACCGCCGTCTACTGCGTACTGCGCGCCATCGAGGACGCCCGCACCAAGTGGCTGGTGATCGCCGGCGTCGTCTTCGGCTTCGCGTTCCTGACCAAGACCCTCCAGGCGTGGCTGATCCTGCCGCCGCTCGCCGTGGTCTACGCGGTCTGCGCGCCGACCCCGCTGCGCCGCCGCCTGCTCCAGATCCTCTACTCCGCCGTCGCGATGGTGGTCGCGGGCGGCTGGTGGGTCACCATCGTGGAGCTGTGGCCCAAGTCCTCCCGCCCGTACATCGGCGGCTCCCAGGACAACAGCTTCCTGTCGCTGACCTTCGGCTACAACGGCTTCGGCCGGATCACCGGCAACGAGACCGGCAGCGTCGGCGGTGGCGGCGGCCCGGGCGGCGGCAACAGCGGCGGCATGTGGGGCGCCACCGGCATCGGCCGGCTGTTCAACTCGGAGATGGGCGGCCAGATCGCCTGGCTGCTGCCGGCCGCGTTCGTGGCGCTGCTCGCGGGCGTGTGGATCACCCGCAAGGCCCGCCGCACCTCGGCGACCCGGGCGGCGTTCCTGCTCTGGGGCGGCGCGCTGCTGATGACGTTCGTGACGTTCAGCTACATGTCCGGGATCTTCCACCAGTACTACAACATCGCCCTCGCGCCCTACATCGCGGCGCTGGTCGGCATGGGCGCGTCGGTGCTGTGGCAGCGGCGCACCCACATCGCGGCCGCCTCGGTGATGGCGCTCACCGTCGCCGGCACGGCCGTGTGGTCCTACACGCTGCTGCACCGCAGCCCCGACTGGCACCCGTGGCTGCGGGTCGCGGTCGTCGTCGCCGGCGCGGTGGCCGCGCTGGCGCTGCTGGCCGGCGCGCTGCCGGGCATGGCGTCGGCACGGGTCGGCGCCCGGCTCGCGGTGCTGTCCGCGGTGGTCGGGATCGCGGCGATCCTGGGCGGACCGGTGGCGTACACGCTCGACACGGTGAGCACCGGGCACGAGGGGTCCATCGTGACCGCCGGGCCGTCCGTGCAGGGCGGCATGGGTGGATTCCCCGGCGGCGGTGGCGGTGGCGGCGGCAGGGGCGGTTTCCCGGGCGGCGGTGGCGGCACCCCGCCGACCGGCACCATGCCCGGCAACGGCAATGGCAGCACCAACGGCAACGGCAGCACCAACGGCACCGGCGGCTTCCCGGGCGGCGGCTTCGGCCAGCTGCCCGGCCAGGGCAACGGCAACTCCCAGGGCAACTCCCAGGGCCAGCTGCCCGGCCAGGGCAACGGCAACAGCCAGTCCCAGGGCCAGGGCACGAACGGCTTCCCCGGCGGCACCTCGGGCGAAGGCGGCATGGGCGGCAACGCCGGCGGCATGGGCGGCCTGCTCGACGGCGCCCAGGTCAGCTCCGCGGTCAAGGCGCTGCTGCTGAAGGACGCGAGCCACTACACCTGGGTCGCCGCGGCCGTCGGCTCGCAGAACCAGGCGAGCTACCAGCTGGCCACCCAGAAGCCGGTGATGTCCGTCGGCGGCTTCAACGGCAGCGACCCGTCGCCGACCCTGGCGCAGTTCGAGAAGTACGTCTCCGAGGGCCGTATCCACTACTTCATCGGTGGCGGCGGCTTCGGCGGCAGCTCGATGGGCGGCAGCAACGCCGCGTCGTCCATCAGCTCCTGGGTCTCCTCGCACTACACCGCCAAGACCGTGGGCGGCACCACCGTCTACGACCTGACGGCGCCGAAGTCGAAGTGACACCCCGTCCGGGCCGCGTGAGCGCGCGGCCCGGACGCAGCACGGCCCGCGGCCGGTTCGTCCGGTCCGCGGGCCGCGGTGCGTGCGGCGGGGGTGCGCTCAGGCGAGGCGGGCGGGGAAGCCGCCGGTCGCGATCGGGCCCCAGCGCTCCGGGGTGATCCGGATGATGGACTTGCCCTGCCGGACCATCGCCTCGCGGTACTCCGCCCAGTCCGGGTGCTCGCCGGAGATGTTCCGGAAGTACTCCACCAGCGGCTCGACGGAGTCCGGTACGTCCAGCACCTCCGCGCGGCCGTCGACCTGCACCCACGCGTCGTTGAAGGAGTCGGAGAGCACGATCACGCTGACCCGCGGGTCGCGCCTGGCGTTGCGGGTCTTGGCCCGCTCGGGGTAGGTCGAGACGACGATCCGGCCGGAGTCGTCCACCCCGCAGGTGAGCGGGGAGCCCTGGGGGCGGCCGTCGGCGCGGGTGGTGAGCAGGATGGCGTGGTGCCGCGGCCGGATGAACTCCAGCAGTTCGTCCAGGCCGACACGGGTGTTGGTGGCGATGTTGGGAGCCATGCCCGCACCCTACGCCGCTGTGTAGGTCCCGGCGGGCGGCCTCGGCCGTCCCCTGCTCCGGCCGCCGCCAGGACCCGTGCCCGTGTCGTACGACCCGACCTCTCCGCTGCGGGTGCGTGTCGTGCGACCGGGAGTCGTACGTCGCGCGGGCGGGGTGCCGGCCCGCGCAAGTGATTGCCTGAAGCAACCGTATGGCCGATGGTTGCACTGCGCAAGGGCGTGGGCGCCACGGCCGGGTGGAGTGCGCGACCTCACAGGGCGGACGCCGGCGCACCGCGGCGCCGCCGGCCCGCCCGCGGCGCGCTACGACGCGGCGGCGGTGAGGGCCGCCACCTCCTGCTCGGTCAGCTCCAGTTCGGCGACGGCGGTCAGCGCGGGCACCTGCTCGACCGTACGGGCGCTGGCGATCGGCGCCACCACCGTCGGCTGCGCGGCCAGCCACGCCAGCGCGACCGTGGTGACCTCGGCGCCGTGGGCGGCGGCCACCTCGTCGAGCGCCGCGAGCACCTTCGGGCCGGTGGGCGTGGACAGATACTGGCCGGCCTTGCCCGCGCGGGCGCTGTCGACCTCGGTGCCCGGGCGGTACTTGCCGGTCAGGAAGCCGGAGGCGAGCGCGTAGTAGGGCGCGGTGGACAGGCCGCGGGCGGCCACGAGGTCGGCGAGCGGGCCCTCGAACGTGTCGCGCTCGACCAGGCTGTACAGGGGCTGCACGATCTCGTACCGCGCCAGGCCCTCGCGCTCGGAGAAGTCCAGGGAGGCGGCGAGCCGCTCGGCGGAGATGTTGGAGGCGCCGATCGCGCGGACCTTGCCCTCCTTCACCAGGGCGTCCAGCGCGGTGATGATCTCCTCGACCGGCACCTCGGGGTCGTCGCGGTGCGTGTAGTACAGGTCGATGTGGTCCACGCCGAGCCGGCGCAGCGACGCCTCGGCGCCCTTCTTGATGGTGTCGGCCCGCAGTCCCTTGAAGTCGGGGTGGCTGCCGACCTTCGTGGCGATCACCACGTCGTCCCGGCGGCCGCGGCGGGCCAGCCAGGCGCCGATGATCTTCTCGGACACCCCGCCGCCGTTGCCCGGCACCCAGGCCGAGTACACGTCGGCGGTGTCGACGAAGTTGCCGCCGCGGCCGGTGAAGGCGTCGAGGACGGCGAACGACTGGGCCTCGTCAGCCGTCCAGCCGAAGACATTGCCGCCGAGGGAGAGGGGGAAGACGTCGAGTGCGGAGTTGCCGATGCGAGCCATGACAGGTGCAACAACCGGGGGTGCGGGTTATTCCGCCGACACGCTAGGGTCAGGCGGCATGTCGAACTCCTCGCCGAACCCTGAGAACAACTACGACCCGGCCGGCAGCACGCAGATGTTCCGCGCCTTCGTCGACGAGCAGCCGCCGCCCGTGCAGGTGCAGCGCGCGCAGAGCCGCAGCCGCGCGGGCCTGATCATCGGTGTGGTCGTGGTCCTGGTGGTGATCGTGGGAGTGGTCGCGCTCGCGATGAAGTAGCGGCGACCACTCCCCCTTCCTGCGCCTCCGGCGCTGGTCACGCCTCGGAGGTCAGTCCGATCCGGAGCTGCGCCAGCGTACGGGTCAGCAGGCGGGAGACGTGCATCTGGGAGATGCCGACCTCCTCGCCGATCTGCGACTGCGTCATGTTCGCGAAGAACCGCAGCATGATGATCTGGCGCTCGCGCGGCGGCAGTTGGGCCAGCAGCGGCTTCAGCGACTCGCGGTACTCGACGCCTTCGAGGGCGCTGTCCTCGTAGCCCAGCCGGTCGGCCAGGGTGCCCTCGCCGCCGTCGTCCTCCGGCGGCGGGGAGTCCAGCGAGCTGGCCGTGTACGCGTTGCCGACGGCCAGCCCGTCGACCACGTCTTCCTCGGAGACGCCGAGGCAGGAGGCCAGTTCGGCGACGGTCGGGGAGCGGTCCAGCTTCTGCGACAGCTCGTCGCTCGCCTTGGTCAGCGCCAGCCGCAGCTCCTGGAGCCGACGCGGCACCCGCACCGACCACGAGGTGTCGCGGAAGAAGCGCTTCACCTCGCCGACGATGGTCGGCATCGCGAACGTCGGGAACTCGACGCCGCGTTCGCAGTCGAACCGGTCGATCGCCTTGATCAGGCCGATCGTGCCGACCTGGACGATGTCCTCCATCGGTTCGTTGCGGCTGCGGAAGCGGGCCGCGGCGTACCGCACGAGCGGCAGGTTCAGCTCGATGAGCGTGTCGCGGACGTAGGCGCGGTCCGGGCTGTCGACCGGGAGCGCCGCCAGCCGCAGGAACAGCGAACGGGACAGCGTACGGGTGTCGATGGCATCGCTGTGCACAGCGCCATGCGCTACGTCAGCGTCGGTTGCGTCGGTACGAAGCACCTTGGGACTGCCCAACTGTACGGACATGCCACCCCCTTGAGGTCGCGGACGGGCGTCGCGAGCGACGGTTGTTCCTCCACTGGAATACCGGAGGACCGGCCGTCACAAACGCGCTATCCGCAGAATGTCACATGTCGGCAACACGCTGTAGCGTCATGTCGACTTATCTGTGCAGGTGGCTTGATCCCGTTGGGTTACGCTTCGATCTGATTTGCGGATCTGAGGCGGGCGAAGCTCCGCGACAGCAGCCGGGACACGTGCATCTGGGAAACTCCCAGCTCAGCACTGATCTGGGACTGTGTCAGGTTGCCGAAGTAGCGCAGCAGCAGGATGCGCCGCTCGCGCTCCGGCAGTTGCACCAGAAGATGCCGGACCAGGTCGCGGTGCTCGACGCCGTTGAGCGCGGGGTCCTCGTAGCCGAGCCGGTCCAGCAGCCCGGGGGCGCCGTCGCCCTCCTGGGCGGCCTCCAGCGAGGTCGCGTGGTAGGCGCGGCCGGCCTCCAGGCAGGCGAGCACCTCGTCCTCCGACAGCCGCAGCCGCTCGGCGATCTCCGCGGTCGTCGGCGAGCGGCCGTGCAGCACCGTGAGGTCCTCGATGGCGCCGCTGACCTGGACCCACAACTCGTGCAGCCGGCGCGGCACGTGCACGGTGCGCACGTTGTCCCGGAAGTAACGTTTGATCTCCCCGACCACGGTGGGCATCGCGAAGGTCGGGAACTGCACCCCGCGCTCTGGGTCGAACCGGTCGATCGCGTTGATCAGGCCGATCGTGCCGACCTGGACCACGTCCTCCATCGGCTCGTTGCGGCTGCGGAAGCGCGCCGCGGCGTACCGCACCAGCGGCAGGTTCACCTCGATCAGCGCGGCGCGCACCCGGCTGTGCTCGGGCGTGCCCGGCTCCAGCCGGGCGATCTGCTCGAAGAGCACCTGGGTCAGCGCGCGTGCGTCGGCCGCGTTGCTGTTCGGCGTCCGCGTCCTGCCGCGCGGATACGTCGTCGCTGGCGTTGACGCCGTACGGGCCGGCACCGGCACACCACACCCCTTATCGGTCCACTCCAGCCTGCTGCGACTGCAACATCCGGCGAACATCCGTCAAAGCGTCGGTCAAGAAAACGTCGGGCAAAGCGGTCATAGCATCACAATTCATGTGTGCTTTGTGCAAGCACCGCATATTGCCGTGTTGTACGAACGGTTGTACGTCGAGCGCGCGCCACCCGGCCGGCAGGGCATGGCGAAGCCCCCCGCCGCGGACGGCGAGGGGCCGGCAGTGAACAGGCGTGCGGTCAGATCTCGTAGTCGGCGATGACCCAGGTGGCGAAGGCGGACCACTGCGCGACCGCGGCCTGGTGCGCGGGGTGTTCGAGGTAGCGCGCCAGCGCGTCGGCGTCCGCGACCGTGGAGTTGATGGCGAAGTCGTAGGCGATCGGCCGGTCCGTGACGTTCCAGCCGCACTCCCAGGAGGCCACCTCCGGGATCTGCGGGCCGAGCTCGGCGAACGCCCGGCCGCCGGCGGCCACCCGCTCCTCGGCCCGGTCGACGCCCTCGTTCAGCTTGAACAGCACCAGATGACGGATCATCACCACTCCTCGCCTTGCCCGTGGCCGTCAGTTGGCCAGGTCGTGCATGAACTTCCCCAAGCTTTTGGCGGCGTTCGATATGCCGACGAACCCCACCTGGACGAGATCGGCCGCCCGAGCCGGCTGGTCGATGATCGTGTAGAGCACGAAGATCACCAGCACGATGACGGCGATCTTCCTCGCCTGCGCCATGCTCCTTGGCCTCCCCAGCAGCGACTCGGCCCAGCGGTCACACATGTGCAACTGCCGGATTCTATCCGCCGCATGGAGCAACCAGACGACCGGACTGCCTCATCATCCGAAAAAATGATGATGATTGCGAGGCATTCCCGCCGAGGGCCGAACGCGAACTGACCACCTGCCGGGGTCGGCAGGTGGTCAGTTCGTCCAGCTGTGGCGGTAGCGGTGGGATTTGAACCCACGGAGGAGTTGCCCCCTCACACGCTTTCGAGGCGTGCTCCTTAGGCCGCTCGGACACGCTACCGAGACTGATCCTAGCCCACCGGGGGCCGTGGTCAGAAATCGTTCGGCCGGAAGAAGCGGGTGAGGAGGGTCGCACTCGGCGCGGGCAGCACCTCGGCGACCACCTCGGGCCGGTGGTTGAGGCGGCGGTCGCGGACCAGGTCCCACAGCGAACCGGTCGCGCCCGCCTTCGGGTCGGGGGCGCCGTAGACCACCCGCGCCAGCCGGGACAGCACGATGGCGCCCGCGCACATGGTGCACGGCTCCAGGGTCACCGCCAGGGTGCAGCCGGTCAGCCGCCAGCCGCCCAGCGCGGCCGCGGCGCGGCGGATGGCGAGCACCTCGGCGTGCGCGGTCGGATCACCGGTCGCCTCGCGCTCGTTGCGGGCGCGCGAGAGCACCGACCCGTCGGGGGCCAGCACGACCGCGCCCACCGGTACGTCACCGGTGAGCGGGGCGTGCTCGGCCTCCGCCAGGGCGATCCGCATCGCGGGCACCCACGGGTCGCGTAGGACGTCGGGTGGTCCGGTGCCGGGGCCGGCACCGGCGGTCGGGTCGGTCAGCGGACGGCCTCCAGCACGTCGGCCGCGCCCAGGGCGTCGGCGATCTCGCCCAGGGCCTCCCCGGTCAGGGCGCCGTCCCCGCTCAGCGCGAGCAGGTCCGCGGCGCTCATCCCCAGGTCGGCCAGCAGGCCGGTCTCGCCCAGCGGGCCGACCGGCACATGGTCCTCCGAGAGGCCGGCCACGGCGTCCTCGTCGGTGTCGTCGGTGTCGCCGTCCTCGGTGCCATCGAGGTCGACAAGGTCGTCGAGGTCGTCCGCGTTCCCCGGGTCGCGGCCCAGCACCTCGTCGGTGAGCAGGATCTCCCCGTACGAGCTGCGGGCGGCGGCGGCCGCGTCCGACACATAGATCCTGGGGTCTTCCTCACCGTCGACGCGGATGACGCCGAACCAGGCGTCCTCCTGCTCGATGAAGACCAGGACCGTCTCCTCCTCGTCGCCGACCGTACGAGCCAGTTCGCTCAGGTCGGCGAGGGTTTCCACATCGTCGAGATCGGGTTCGCTCGCTTGCCAACCGTCCTCGGTGCGCGCGAGCAGTGCGGCGAAGTACACCGTGACTCTCCCACAGGTCTCAGGCCGTCCGGACCGGGTGGGCCCACCTTGCGGTTCATGAGGGTTCATGACGGTCCCACCCACTCGGCATCGTGGCAGAAACACCGGCGCTGCGAGAGGTCTTCGACACTGCGACGTGCCAGGACTTGGTCACTTCTGCGGAAAACCGCGATCTTGGCGGACCGCCGACCGGCCGCACGGTCACCCGGGAGCGTGCCGTGGTGACGTTGCGCACACCGCGGTCGCCGCGGGGCGGCGGGGCCGTCGGGCCGCCGGTTACAGTCCTCCCATGCGTCTCCACGTTGTCGACCACCCGCTGGTCGCGCACAAGCTGACCGCGCTGCGCGACCAGCGCACCGACTCGCCCACCTTCCGCCGGCTCGCCGACGAACTCGTCACGCTGCTCGCCTACGAGGCGACCCGTGACGTGCGCACCGAACAGGTCGACATCGTCACCCCCGTCGCCCAGACCACCGGGGTGCGGCTGTCCCACCCGCGGCCCCTGGTGGTGCCGATCCTGCGGGCCGGGCTGGGCATGCTCGACGGCATGGTCCGGCTGCTGCCCACCGCCGAGGTCGGCTTCCTCGGCATGGTCCGCGACGAGGACACCCTCCAGGCCACCACGTACGCCACCCGCATGCCCGAGGACCTCTCCGGCCGCCAGGTGTACGTGGTCGACCCGATGCTGGCCACCGGCGGCACCCTGGTCGCCGCGATACGGCTGCTGATCGAGCGCGGCGCCGACGACGTCACCGCCCTGTGCCTGCTGGCCGCCCCCGAGGGCGTCGAGGTGATGGAGCGCGAACTCGCCGGGCAGCCCGTGACAGTGGTGACCGCCGCGGTCGACGACCACCTCAACGGCCAGGGGTTCATCGTCCCCGGGCTCGGCGACGCGGGCGACCGCCTCTACGGCACGGTCGGCTAGCCGCCGCAGCGGCGGGGGCGGTTCGGCTCTCGGGGTGCAGGTCTTGGTGGTTCAGCTCTTGGTGGTGCAGGTCGGCTTGGGGGCCGGGGGGTTCGCCGCGGTGATCCGGGCCTCGGCCGCCTGCGCGGGCGTCGCCAGCTTCGCGAAGGCGTCGCCGATCAGCAGGTCGACGGTGGTGCCCTTGCGGGTGGGGTCGATCTTCACGGTGGAGCCGACGACCTGGGTGCCGGCCTCGCGGGCGGCGGCCTCGCCGCCGGGCCCGGAGACGATGAGCGCGGAGCCGGTGACCTTCGCGTCATAGGGGTCGGGCGCGTTCCCGAACTTCGCCACCTTGAAGCCGCGTGCGGCGAGCGCGTCCGCGGTGGTCTTCGCCAGCCCGCCGCGCGTGGTCGCGTTGAGGACGTTCATCGTGACGTGCGCGGGCTGCGGCAGCGTCAGCGGCTTGGCGGGCGTCGGGCTGGCCGTGGGAGTGCAGGTCGGACGGCTCGACGCGGCGTGCGCGGTGGTGCTCTTGCCCTTGCCGCCGAAGACGTCGAAGAGCTGCACAGCCCCCCAGCCGAAGAGGCCGAGGACGACGACCGCGGCGATCAGGACGGCCACGAAACGGCCGCGCCGCTTGGGCGGGCGCATCCGCGGATACGAGTTTCCCGTGACCCGGTACTTCCCGCCCATCCCGGAGGGGGTCAGCATGCTCATGAGCGCAGCGTAAGCGGATTGTCAGTCCATCTCCAGGACCCGGGCGTGCAGCACTTGGCGCTGTTGCAGCGCCGCGCGCACCGCCCGGTGCAGGCCGTCCTCCAGGTAGAGGTCGCCCTGCCACTTCACGACGTGCGCGAAGAGGTCGCCGTAGAAGGTGGAGTCCTCCGCCAGCAGTGTCTCCAGGTCGAGCTCCCCCTTGGTGGTCACCAACTGGTCCAGCCGCACGGGACGCGGGGCGACGTCCGCCCACTCGCGCGTGCTGACCCGGCCGTGGTCCGGGTACGGCCGCCCGTTTCCGATGCGCTTGAAGATCACACGGAAAGCCTACCGGCCCCGCTCGGCCGGGCGCAGCCTCGACGCAGGGATGGGCGCCTCCTGGGGCCTCGGATTTTGTTTTCCAGGTAAAACACTTGGTAAGTTTGTCCTATGAGCAAGGCCGCCCCCACCTCCCCCGGGCCGCGCAGACTCCCCACCGCAGGAGTGCTGCGGCTGGGCCGGACCTCCGACATCTGGTTCAAGCCCGCCGTCAGCGCGGTCGTCGCGTCGGCGATCCCCAACCTGATCCTGCTCTGCCTGGACCGGCTGGACCTGGCCATCTACACGATGGCCGGGTCGCTGTGCGCCACCTACGCGCACAACCGGCCGTACGCCAACCGCGCCAGGACCATGGTCGGCGTCATCCTCGGCATGGTCGCGGGCCTGGCCGCAGCCCTCGTCACGTCCTCGCTCGTCGACAGCACCATGGCGCTGATCACCGTCGGCGCGCTGCTGGCCGCCTTGCAGAAACTGCTCTGCGACGCCACGAGGATCGGCCCGCCCGCGCACGTGATCTTCACGTTCATCAGCTCGGCGGCGCTCTTCGTGCCGCAGACCATCGGCCAGGTGCCGGGCCACCTCGCCCTCACCGCGGGCGCGGCGGCCCTGGCCTACGCGGTGACGATGGCGCCCGGGCTGCTGCGCCCCCAGGGCCCCGAGCGGCGCGCGGTCCGCGGCGCCCTGCGGGCCACCGCCCGCTACGCCGGGCTCCCGGCCGGCGCCCCGGAGACCGGGCCGGCCCGGGACGCGGCGGCCGCCGCCATCCAGATCGGCTGGCAGAACCTGCTGCTCAGCGGCGACCGCCGCACCGAGGACCGGCGGGCCCTGGAGCGGCTGCTGATCCGCGCCGAGATCGCGCTGGCCAGCCCGACCGCGGCCGACCCCGGCCTGCTCGCCGGGTGGGCCGACCGGCTGCGCGGCACCGGCGCCGTGCCGCGCCCGGCCGACCCCGCCCACGCCACCGACCTGCTCGGCGTCGAGGTCGAGCACGCCTTTCCGGGGCCGTCGCTGCTGCGCCGGATGCGGCCGGGCGGCCTGCTCCTCCCGGTCGCCGCCCGCACCTTCGCCGGGTGCGCGCTGGCCGGATACGTCTCCTTCGGCCTGGGCGTCGGGCGGCCCTACTGGGCGATCGTCACCGCCGCCGCGGTCTCCCAGGCCAACGTCAGCCAGTCCTGGCGCCGCAGCATCCAGCGGGTGGTGGGCAACCTGGTCGGTGTCCTGGTCTTCGTCGCGGTCACCCCGCTCACCGACACCGGTCCGACCGCCCTGGTGCTGGTCGCGCTGGCCTTCAACTTCGCCGCCGAGGCGTTCATGCCCCGCAACTACTGGCTGGGCAGCATCTGCGTGACGCCGATGGCCCTGCTGATCGTGCAGTTCTCCCGGCACCAGGCCCCCGGCGGGCTGCTCACCGACCGCGTCGTCGACACCCTGGTCGGCGCCGTCGTCGGGATGCTGGCCGCGATGGCGGTCGTCACCCGCCGCCCCAGCCGGATTCTCGCGGTGGCGCTGACCGGCGCCCGCACCGCCCAGCAGAACGCGCGGGACGTGCTGGCCGCACCGCACCCGGACCCCGCCGCCCTGGACGCGGCCCGGCGGCGGCTGACCTTCGCGCTGGTCGAGCTGCGCGAGCTGCGGGACATCGCGGCCGGCGAGTGGTGGCAGGCCCCGCTGCCCGAACAGGACGTGCTGGCCCTCCAGCGCAGCGGACACCGTACGCTCGCCGAGACGGTGCGCGCCCAGGGGCTCGGGAACGGCGGCGCCGAGGCGGACGGCGGAGGGGGCGGCAGGGCATGACAGCGGCGGCGAACGGCGGACCGGCGGGCGACACGGTGGCCGCGGTGGTCCGGCAGTGGCAGACCGTGCGGCCCGACCTGGACACCGCCCCGATGGAGGTCATCGGCCGGATCAACCGCTGCGCGGCGCTGCTCCAGCACGCGGAGGACGCCCCGATGCGCCGGGCCGGCCTGACCCGCCCGGAGTTCGACCTGCTCAGCGCCCTGCGGCGGACCGGCCGCGAGCTGACCCCCAGCGAGCTGGCCCGGGAGACCTTCGCCTCCGGCGCCGCCGTGACCAAGCGGCTGAAGGTCCTCGGCGAGCGCGGCTGGGTGGACCGCCGCAGCGACACCAGGGACCGCCGGGTCGCCCGGGTCCGGCTCACCCGCAGCGGCCGGGAGCTGATCGACTCGGTCATGCCCGACCAGCTGCGGTACGAGACCGCCGCGCTGTCCGGCCTGGCCGACGGCGACCAGCGGCAGGTCGCGGCGCTGCTGGGCGAGCTGCTGGTCCAGCTCGAAGGGCGGCTCGGGCTGCCCCGCGCCTGACCCGCGCCCGCCCCCGTACGGACCCCGCGGCCCCACCCCGCGTCGAATCGCCGATCGGGCGACCTGCGGGCAGGGTTGGACGTACGACCCGGAGGAGGGACCGCCGATGCAGCCCGAGGTTCCGGCGCCCGGCAGCGCGGTGTGGCAGGTGCTGCTGGAAGGCACACAGGCAGGGGTGGCGCTGCTCGGCCCCGACCTGCGGTACCTGTACGTGAACCCGGCGCTGGCGCGGATGAACGGCGTCGACGCCGAGGCGCACTACGGGCGGCGGATCGTGGACATCGTGCCCGGCGTCGACATCGACGAGTCCCTGTTCCGCGCGCTGCTGGCCGACGGCCGCCCGCGCGAGCTGACCTTCAGCGGGCAGACCCGGGCCGGCTCCACCCACGCCCGGCGGCACTGGCGGGGCTGCTGCCACCGCGTCACCGCCGCCGACGGCCGGGTGCTGGGCGTGGGCGTGGTGCTGCTGGAGGTGAGCGACGACCTGGAGGTGCGGCGGGAGCTGGAGCGCACCAGCAAGCGGCTGCTCGTCCTGGACGCGGCGGCGATGCGGATCGGCTCCACGCTGGAGATGGAGCAGACCTGCCAGGAGCTGGCGGACCTGCTGGTCGAGGTGCTGGCGGACGCCTCGATGGTGGAGGTGCTCTCCAGCGGCGAGCAGGACGGCCACCGCCCGCCGCCCGGCGGCACGGTCCGGCTGCGCCGGTCCGCGCTGAGCACCGGCCCGGCGCTGCGCGCGGTCGCGGCGGGTCTGGGCGAGGCCGGCGAGTACATCGACTGCCAGCCCGGCTCGGCGATCCCGCGCTGCCTGGAGACGGGCCGGCCGATCGTGCTGAACCTGCTCTCCGACGACGAGATGATCCGGCACGCGCCCACCACCGAGCACGTGACCTTCTACCGCGAGACCGGCATCCACTCCGGCCTGATCGTGCCGCTGGCCGCGCGCGGGCAGCAGCTCGGCACCGTGTCGATGGTCCGGGCCGGGTCGTCGCCCGTCTTCGACGACGAGGACGTGGCCGTCGCCGGCGCGCTGGCCGAGCGGGCCGCGATCAGCCTGGACAACGCCCGCCGCTACACCCGCGAGCACGGCATCGCGGTGGAGTTGCAGCGCGCGCTGCTGGCCGCGCCCGGTACCCCGAACCCGCGGGTCGACACCGCCACCCGCTACCTGCCGGCGGGCGCCGACGACCTGGTGGGCGGCGACTGGTTCGACACGCTGGCGCTGCCCGGCGGGCTGACGCTGCTGGCGATCGGGGACGTGATGGGCCACGGCGTCGGCGCCGCGGTCGAGATGAGCCACTACCGCTCCATGCTGCGGGTCGGCGCCGGGGAGGGCGACGCGCCGGACCGGGTGCTGCGCCGGATCGACCGGCTGCTGACGGCCGGGGGCGTGGAGCGGCCCGCCACCTGCCTGCTCGGCATCGCCGACCCGCTGCGCGGCGCCGCGTGGTTCTCCAGCGCCGGGCACCTGCCGCCCGCGCTGGTCGCGCCCGACGGGCGGGTGCGGCTGCTGGACGTGCCGCCCGGCCCGCCGCTGGGCGCGGAGCTCGGCGGCGGCTACGAGACGGTGCACGCGCCCTGGCCGCCCGGGCACACCCTGCTGCTGTACACCGACGGGCTGGTGGAGCGGCGCGGTGAGGACATCGACGCGTCGCTGGAGCGGCTGGCCGGGCTGCGGCTGCCGCCTGCCGAGGCCCCGGCGCGCGCGGGGCTCGGTTCGCTGGACGCGCTGCTGGCGCGGGTCGTGCACCGGCTCGCGCCCGCCGAGGCCGAGGACGACGTGGCACTGCTGGCGGCGCGGGCGGTGCCGGGCCGCGGGCCGCGCTGAGGGCGCCGGGCGGGGCGCCGCGGGTGGAGCGCGTGGGGGCGGGCTGGGGCGCGTGGGGGAAGCGTTGGGGCGGTGTAAGGACCGAACTCCTGGCGGCTTGGCCCTTACCGCGAGGCGGGGCGGTGTTGTTAGCCTCGAAGGTGCGAGCCGCTGGTGACCGGCGACCCCCGGGTCGGGGCGTACCGAGGAGTGACCGCATGACCGAACGCAAGCCGCCAGGTGTGTCCTTCGAGACGTGGGCGGACCGGCAGATCCGCGAGGCGGAGGCGCAGGGCGCCTTCGCCGACCTGCCCGGCCGCGGCAAGCCCCTGCCGAACCTGAACGCGCCCTACGACGAGATGTGGTGGGTCAAGGGCAAGATGCGGCGCGAGGGGCTGTCCTTCCTGCCCCCGTCGCTGGCGCTGCGCAAGGAGGCGGAAGACGCCGCCGCCGCGGTGGCGCGGGCCCGCTCCGAGCGGCAGGTCCGGCAGATCCTCACCGCGGTGAACGAGAAGATCGAGGCCGCGATCCGCCGCCCGCCGCCGGGCCCGCCGCTGAACCTGCGCCCCTTCGACGTCGAACAGGCCGTCGCGCGCTGGCACGAGGGCCGCGACGGCGAGGCGGCCGAGGCGGCGGACGGTGGAATCACAGGCAGCGGCACCGCCGCGCCGCGCCGGCCCTGGTGGCGGCGGCTTCGCCCGACATGACGTCAGGACGCGGCCCGGCCGGGCGGATCGGGGCGCGGATCACGGCGCCCGCGGTGTTCCGGGCGCCGGACCGCCCCTGATAGGCATGGCCCGTGCGCTTCGACTCCGTCCCCAAGCCTCCGTCCGTCGAGGCCCGGCCCCGCGACGAGCGCGGCTACCCGGTGCCCGCGATCACCCCGTGGCAGGACGAGCGGCCGCAGTTCGCGCTGACCGACCACGGGCGCAGCGCGGACTGCGCCCGGCAGCGGCTGTGCTCGGTGTGCGGCACCCGCATGCCGCGCGGCACCGTGTGGCGGGTGGTGGGCGCGGCGGAGGCCGAGGCGATCGCGGACGCGCGGGCGGCCGGCCGCCCGTACCGCAACCTCGCCCCCACCACCGAGGGCCCGGGGCACCGGGCGTGCATGCTGTACGCCTCCATGGTCTGCCCCTACCTGGCCCGCCCGGGCGGGCGCCGCGGCACCGACGCCGAGCACCCCGACGCCATGACGGCCCACGTCGTACGGGGCGCGGCGCGCGGGGTGCTGGGCGCGGTGGTCGGCTTCGCGGAGTACGAGTTCGCGGTCACCGATCAGCGGACCCTCTTCCGCTTCCTCGACGTGGTGGAGTTCCTGCCGCACCAGAACGCCGACACGCACCTGGCCGAGCTGCGGGCCGAACTCGGCGCCCGCAGCTAGCCGTTTCGGGGGCTCACGACGCCCGGAAGGCGGGCAGGCCCTGGTAGTCGGAGACCTTCGCCGGGCTGCCGGAGCCGTCGGCGGGCAGTTCCACGATGCCGTCCGGGGTGCGGGCGGCGATCGTCCGGTTGTCGGGGGAGAACGCCGGCTCGGTGTAGTCGGTGGCGGCGTCCGGGGTGAGGTCCTTGAAGGACGGGCCGCTGTTCGTGGACTCCTCCAGGAACAGGTGGTCGTGGCCGTCCACGGAACGGACGAAGACCACGTCCTCGTTGCCGTCCGTGGTCATCGCCGGCTCCGAGCCGGAGGCGAGGACCGAGCCCTGCTGCCGCAGGTTGTCGTCGCGGATGTAGACCTTGCCGCTGTCGGGGTTGGCGTAGACCGCGGCGCCCTCGCTGCCGGCGTTCGGCCAGGTGTTGCCGGTGGTCGGCAGCGGGTCGGGGTTCTCGCTCGCCATCTCGTTGAGGCTGATCGGCTTCGGGGTGCCGCCGGAGGAGGGGACGGCCTCCAGTCTGGTGGTGCCGCCGGACCGCACGGCGAAGATCAGGTTGTCCAGCCCGGGCATGCCGGAGGACGCGTCCGCCTTGCGGGTCTGCCAGGTCGGGTGCGACCAGGTCTGCCCGCCGGGGTTCTTGGCCACCACCTGCCGGCCGGAGCCGTCGGGGTTGCTGACCGCGAGGTCGCCGTCGCCGTCGACGAACGCGGCCCGGCTGCCGTCGGGGGACCAGGTGAGGTCGCGCACCAGGGTGCCGAAGTCGACGCGGGTGCCGTTCATGACGACGTAGCGGCTGCCGTCGCTGATGGTCAGGCCGCCCTGGGCGGTGCCGTTGAGCCGCGAGCCGGAGCCGGCCGGGGCGGCGCTGACGGTCGGGCCGCCGGAGCCGGCCGGCGGCGTGGTGGTGGTGCCGTCGGCGGCCGGGTCGTCGGGCCCGCAGGCCGACAGCAGCAGGGCGGCGCCCGCGGTGAGGCCCGCGGTCAGTGCGACGGCTGCGGAGGTGCTGCGTCTGCGGCCGCGGCCGCGGCGGGTGGGCACGGACATCTCGGTTCCCCCATGAACGTGTGAGACGGCTGCTGCGGCCGACGGCGCCGGCCGCTGTGAGGGAAGCGTGGCAAGCCGACTTCGCCGCACCGTGCGGTAGTTGTCACAGACCGGCAACACCTTGGCACGTCCGGTCACGGCGGCCGGGAGTGCTCGGCCGGACGGGTGCGGCGCGCCACCTGCGCGGGTGAACGCCGCGGACCCGGGCTGACGCTCGGCGCCGTGGGCGTGCCCTGGGGGCGGGCTGCGGCGTTGTACGGCTCATGAACGTATTCCGCATCCTCACCACCGCCGCGGCCGGCTCCTTCGTGCTCGCCGCTGCCGCGCCCGCCGTGCAGGCCGCCGACCTCAGCTCCACCCTGGCGAGCACCGCGGTGACCGCCTCCGACACCGGCGCCCAGGCCGGCAGCGTCGCCTCCGGCGTGATCCAGCAGTCCGGGGTCGGCTCGAAGGTCGACGCCGTCCAGAAGGCCGTCAAGGCCGGCTCCGACGCGGTGACGGCGGGCAACGAACTGGTCAACGGCTGACCGCCGCCCGCACGGAAAAAAAAGGGGCGCCCCTTCGGTAAGGGGCGCCTCTTTCGCGCGCCCCGGCCGGGGCGGCGGTCCGGCTCAGCCGCGGAGGGTGCTCACCGGGACCGTGAAGTGGGCCGCGGTGCCGAGGACTTCCTCGTCGGCGGCGAAGGCGCGCAGCGACTCCTCGGTGATCGTCGCGCCCGGGACCGCCGCGGGCCACGGGCGGCTGGCCAGGATCACGTAGACCGACCCGCGGGCGCGGGCCGCGGCCGTCCACTGGTCCGGCACCGGGCAGGTCACCTTCAGGTAGGGCATGGTCAGCACCGCCTTGCCGCCCTCCACCAGCACCCGCACGTCCACCTTCGGGGCCTGCGCGACGTCCAGGACGGTGCCGCCGACCGGCAGCCCGATCTGCCGCGCGGCCTCCAGGACCGCCTCCTGACCGGCCGCCGGGCCGTCCGCCCCGTCGCCGAGGGAGTAGGCGAGCAGGAACGGGGTGTCCTCGCCGTCCTCGTGGCTGCCGGCCCACGGGATCACCACGAGGGTGCCCAGCCGGCTCTGGAGGGGCGACGCGGGGGCGGTGTTGGTCTGGCTCATGCGCCGGACCCTAACGGGCGACAGACCCGTTCCGGCGCCGATATCACCTCAGCGGGCGACCTCGGGGCACGGGATTCGCCCGTTCGTGGAAAGGGAGGCACCCCGGTTCGTATCCGGTGGCGGACGGGTGCGGGATACGGGTGCGGGAAGCGGGCGCGGGAAGCCGTCACCGATTCGGTCCAACCTGCGTGACCATTCCTGGTCCCGGCCGTTGCCCAATGCGTCGAAAGCCGCAGCGTTGCGGTGATTCTCATCTCGTAAGACGTCTCAGGGAGATCTTGATGTCGCGTATCGCGAAGGCCGCGGCTCTCACCGCCGCCGCAGGTGCCGCGCTGGCCGCTGGTGCGGGTGTGGCTTCGGCCGACGCCGGTGCCGGGGGCGCCGCGGTGGGCTCGCCGGGTGTCGTGTCCGGCAACCTCGTCCAGGTGCCGGTGCACATTCCGGTCAACGTGTGTGGCAACACCATCGACGTCGTCGGCGTGCTCAACCCGGTGTTCGGCAACCAGTGCGAGAACAGCTCCTCGCACGACGACGGCAACTGGGACAGCAGCGGCGCCCAGTACTGAGCCCCGCCCCACCCGCACGGCCCCCGCCCGGAGTACGCACCGGTCGGGGGCCGTTCGCATGTCGTGCCGGCCGTCCGCGAAGGGGCCCTGCGGCCACCCCCTCCGCGAACTCGTGCGTCAGCTCTCCCCTTTTTCGGTCGATCTTCCTGCTCGTTCGCTCCGGAGGCGGCCGCACATGTCGTGCCGGCCCTCCGCGAAGGGGCCCTGCGGCCACCCCCTCCGCGAACTCGTGCGTCAGCTCTCCTCGTACGTGTAGTACTTGCGGTAGTCCAGCACCCTTGAGGGCGGGACGTTGAACGGGGGCATCGGCTCGGTGAGGCTGATGACGCGGCCGTGCTCGGGGTCCTTCGTACCCAGGGGCTTCGCCGGGAGGTAGCCGGACTTGGGGTGCAGGCGCTGCCAGCGGGCCCAGATCAGGTCGATGAAGGCGTGGTGCAGCCAGAACACCGGGTCGTTCGGCGAGGACCCGCCGATCATGTGGCCGCCGACCCACTGGTGCACCCGGTTGTGCAGGTAGCCGCCCTTGGTGTCGCTGACGACCCACCCCTCCATCTTGTTGCGCAGCCCCTGGGTGCCGGGCGCGGAGTTCCACGGCGCGGTGTCGTACGTCGCGATCTTCAGCGCGTCGTTCAGCTCGGCGGCGGTCGGCAGCACGATCGGCCGGTCCGGGCGGCCCATGTTGCGGGTCAGGTACCGCTCCCGCGTGACGCCGTAGGTGATCGGCCAGTTGCCGGTCCCGTACGCGAACGGGCCGGTCATCACCTGGCCGTCGCTGGAGCGGCCGTTGCCGCCCATGAAGTCGTCGTCCCACAGCGCGGACGTCTCCGACCGGTCGGCGGTCCAGTCCCAGTACGGGATGGTCACCTCGGGGTCGATCATCCGCAGCTCGTGCTCGAAGACCAGCAGGAACTGCCGGTGCCAGGGGAAGAACGTGGGGGCCATGTGCGCCACCCGCAACCCGGTCTCGCCGTCGGCGCTGAAGTACTGGGTGTGCAGCTTGACGTACTTGTCGTACCCGCCGCTGCGCTTGAGCTGGAGCACGGCGCGGACGAAGCGCGCGCGCTGGTCGCTGGTCAGATTCCGCTGGTTGATCCGGGTGTACACAGGTGCGGGCCCCTCGACGCTCGTCGGTCAGTGATGGTGCGCGGCGGCGGCGTCGGCGAGTTCGGCGCTCCCGATGACGTCGACCGCGCCCCGTGCGGTGGCCAGCGGCGTCGGGTACGGCTGGAAGTGGTTGGCCATGCTCACGTAGCTGCCGTCGAACCGGCGCATGGCGCCCAGGGGCAGCCCGTCGACCAGGAGCAGCAGCCCGCTGGGGTCGTCGGAGGTGAAGCCCTGGATGCGGCGGCCGCGGTAGACCTCGTCGAAGAGCGGCACGCTCACGTCCTGCGGTGCGGAGCCCGGCCCGCCGTCCGCCGCCGGCTTCCCGTCGGTGCCGCCGTCCGCCGCGGTGGCCGCGGCCGGCTGCCCTGCGGCGAGCATGGGGCGCAGCCCCGCCGCGGTGCCCGAGACGGCCGCCGCGGTGATCAGTCCGGTGCGGAGCACTCTTCTGCGTGATGCCATGCCCGGCTCCTTTCTCGGCTCTCGGCCGCGGTTCATCTTGCCCGGCGCGGCCCCGAATCCCGGGACCACCGCCGACGACCGGCAACGTTGATCCGGAAATTCACCTGACCGGGTGATGTCGTCGGTGGACGGCGACGGGTCTGATAGGGGAAGGGGATTCCTTGTGGGCGCGGGCAGTTCGCCTTGAAAAGCCCGATCGTATGTCCATCTGAAGGTATGCGGCGCGGCCGTCTCCGAAGTACCGAATCCACGAGTGCCATTTATTCGTACGTTATGACTGACGGTCAGGCGGCTCTTCCCGCACGCCTTTTCCGTCGAACGAGGAGTGGCCATGGCCGAGCGGCACCACTGGTGGGCACGGGGGAGCGTCGCACTGGCCACGGCCGCGGTGCTGCTGTCCGGGGCGACCGCGACCGGGCTCGGCGACGACTCCGCCGGGCGGCTACTCGGGCGGCCCGCGTACGGCACCCCGGTCGCCGGCCCGCTGCCGTCGCAGACCGCCCCGCGCTCCGGGCCGTCCGCCGGCACACCGACCACCGCCCCCTCGGCCGCGCCGAGCCCCGCGGCACCGGCGAACGGCGGGCTGCCGGCGATGGGCGCGTTCACCGACTCCGGCGCCAAGGGCGTCCAGAGCCTGGCCGGGCTCCAGACCTGGCTCGGCGGCACCCAGGTGAACGTCGGCCACACCTACCTGCCGGGCGACGACTGGGACAGCATCGAGGGCGGCGGCGACCTGCTGCAGCCGTGGGCCGACTGGACCCGCGCCCAGCCCGGCCGGCTCTTCGTGCTCAATGTGCCGATGCAGGCCGACAACGAGGGCCATGTCCCGGACGCCCAGGTGCGCGACCTCATCGAGCAGGGCGCGAGCGGCGCCTTCGACGCGCACTTCACCACGCTCGCCCGGCGGCTGGTGCAACTCGGCGTCCCCGACACGGTGCTGGTGCTCGGCTGGGAGATGAACGGCACCACCTACACCCACCGCTGCGGCCCCGACCCCGAGGGCTGGAAGGCGTACTGGAACCATGTGGTCACCGCCATGCGCGCCGTCCCCGGCCAGCACTTCCGCTTCGACTTCGCACCCAACCGCGGCCAGGACGCGATCGGCTGGACCACGTGCTACCCCGGGGACTCCACCGTCGACATCATCGGCATGGACTCCTACGACCAGCCGTCCGGCGAGACCTTCCAGCAGCAGGTCACCGAGCCGTACGGGCTCCAGGCCCAGGTGGACTTCGCCGCCGCGCACAAGAAGGCGATCTCCTACCCGGAGTGGGGCCTGTTCCGCAACGGCGACGACCCCGACTACATGAGCCTGATGCTCACCTGGATCATCACCCACCACCCGCTCTACCAGACCATCACCGACTACTGCCCGCACGGCGTGTGGCAGTGCGCGCAGAACCCCGCCTCCTCGAAGGTGTACCGGGCGCTGCTGTACGACCGGAAGACCGTCAGCGCGGCGCCCGCCTCACCCGCGCCCACACCGTCCCCCGGCACCTCGCCGACGTCCGCGCCCGCCGAGAGCTGCGTGCCGATGCCGCTGAGCGAGGTGCTCAAGCAGTCCTACGCGAGCGGGCAGGTGTGCGTACGGCTCGAGCAGCGCCCGAAGCCGTCCGCTGCCGCCACGCCCTCCCCCGGGCCCACCAGCGCCCTGTGACCGTCCGGCCGGCGGACGCGGTCTAATTCCGGCGGCGCCTGCGCAGTCCGCGCAGCCGGGTGCGGGCGGCGGTCGCCAGCCGGCGGGCCAGCAGCGACGGCAGGGCGCGGCGGGTGCCCAGCAGGAGGCGGGAGTTGGGGGCCGGGGTCGGGCGCCAGTGGGACTTGTGCGGCTCGGCGCCCCGCAGCATGCTCAGCACCGGCCGCCCGGCGGCGGCGGTGAGGCGGGCGCCGTGCCGCATCAGGAGGGTGTTGAGGTCCACCCGCGCGGCCCGCAGGGCGGCGAAGTCGGCGCCGTAGAGGTAGCCGCCGGCCAGGGTCGGGGACAGCACGGTGAAGTTCGCGGCGACCACCTCGCCGCCGATCCTGAACTCGGTGAGCAGCGCCTCGCCGGACCGGGTCATCGCCGCGCCGGCCCGGCCGAGGTGTTCGGCGAACCGGGGCCGGACGTGTTCGGGGGTGACGCCCCGGCCTTCCCACTGGGCGGTGTGCAGCCGCAGCAGCGTACGGATCGCGGCGGGCACCTCGGCGGCCGGCACGTCGTGCTCCTCGACGCCCGAGGCGTCGATCTTGCGCAGGTGGCCGCGGATGCGCTGGCCGCGCGAGCTGCCGACCCGGGCGATCAGCCCGGCCATCGGGCCGCCGGGCAGCTCCAGGCAGTCGGAGTCGGCGAGCCGCCGCTTCGGGCCGCTCCACCGCGCGTACACCCGTTCGGCGGCGGCGCCCGCGGGCACCTCGCGCAGGTCCACGACCGAGCCGGCCGCCGCCTGCCGCAGGCCGCGGACGAGGGCGGCCGTGACCGGCCCGCCTTCGCCTTCGTCGTCGCGTTCGTCGCTGCCGCTGTCGTCGCCGTCGGCCGCCGGGTCGAGGAGCACGTCGGAGAAGTCCGTGATGGCCCCGCCGAGCGGCACCAGCGCGGGCAGCGGGCGGTACACCCGCATCAGCGCGGCCGCGCCGACCAGTTCACCGCCGCCGGTGCCGGTGCTGCCGTCGCCGTCGGTCCCGCCGTCGCCGCGCAGGACCAGCACGACCCGCAGCCGGCCCGCCCGCCCGTACGACAGCCACCACGAGTGCAGCCACGCGTGGCTCTGGAACGGGGTGGCCCGCGGGCAGCCGCGGTGCAGCCGGTCCCACGCGGGGGCGAGGGCGGCGAACTCGGCCGGGTCGCGGCAGATCCGCACCGTCAGCGCACCGCTGGGCGGTCCGGGCGGCGCGGGTCTGGGGCGCGGTGGCCGGGGGGCGGCCGGCGCCGCGGTGTCGGGGCCCTCCACCGTCACACCGCCGTCCGCTCGGGCCGCGGCTCGGCGGGCGACGGGGACGGCGCGGGCGCGGCCGGCGCCGGGAGCTGCGCCGTGCCCTCCTCGCGCCGGGGCCGGACCAGCAGGGCGAGCGCGCCGAGCAGCCCGCCCGCGCTGGCGCCCACCGCGCCGGACAGCGCCGCCGACGGGGAGGACGGCGCGGCGGGCGCGGCCGCGGGGGAGAACAGCAGCAGCCGGACACCGGTGCTGCCGCTGTCGCGGTTGCCGACGGCGGCCAGCGAGCGGGCCACGCCGTTGGCGATGGCCGCGGCCGTGCCCGCCTTGGCGGAGCTGCCGGTGACGGAGATCATCGGGGCGTCGGGCGACGTCGCCGCCTGGACCCGGCTCTTCAGGTCGGCGGCCGCGGTGTGGGTGGCCGCCTGCGCCCCGGCCAGCACCGCGGAGCCGGTGACGATCCGGCCGTATGCCTGGGCGAAGCCGAGCGCGGTCGGCGCGTCGGTGCCCTGCTGCGGTACGACCATCACGTAACTGGTCGCGGTGTACTGCGGGGTGGCCGCGAGGCCGTACCCGACGCCGCCGAGCAGGCCGACGCCGATACCGAGCGGCAGCGGCAGCCAGCGCGGCAGCGCCCGGCGCCGGAGCGGGGTGCGGCGGCCGCGGTCCTGCGGGGCGCCGATGTCGTCCGTGTGGTTCACGGTGTGTCTCACTTCTGGGCGGGTGTCGGGGTGGAGGTGGCTTCGGCGGCGGCGCCGGGCGCGGTGGCCGGCTCCTGACGGGACGGCGGCGGCGCGCCCTGCGCCGCGGCGGGCGGCGCGGGCGGTACGGGCGGCAGGGGCGGTGCGGCCGGGCGCGGGGTCGCCTGCGCGGGCGGCGCCGGGTACGGATGGGCCCCGGCGGCGCGGGCGGGGTGCGGCACGCCCGCGCCGGAGCCGCGCCGCGCGGCCTCCCGCCGCTCGCCCGCCTGCTCGTACAGCGCCTTGACCAGCTGCGCGGTACGGGCGATGTGGTAGTAGTCGACGGCCGCGGGCGCGGGCAGCCGGCGCGGTCCCGCGCGGTGCTCCGCGGCCAGCGCGGCGGGCAGTTCGCCCAGGTCGATCCGGCAGGCGCCGGGCGCGTCCTCGGCCGGCACGTCCTCCACGGCGGGGCACGCGGTGTACAGCGCGGGCAGCCCGGCCGCCAGCGCCTCGACCACCGCGAGCCCGAACGCCTCCTCGGCGGAGACCGACACGAACAGGTCCATCGCGGCCAGCAGCCCGGGCACGTCCGCGCCGCCGGAGTCGGTGACATGGACCCGCTCCACCAGGCCCAGCTGGTGCACGAGCCGCAGCAGCGGCACCCGTTCGGGGCCGTCGCCCGCGAGCAGCAGGTGCACGTCCGGCACCTCGGCGACCGCCCGCACCAGCGCGTCGAACCGCTTGCCGGGCACCTGCCGCCCCACCCCGCCGACGACATAGGCGCCGGCGGGGATGCGCAGCCGGTCGCGGGTCGCCGCGCGCGAGCGCGGGTCGAAGCGGAACCGGTCCGGCTCGATGCCGTTGGGCGCCAGGCGCACCCGCTCCTCCGGCACGCCCCAGTACACCAGCCGCTCCGCGACCGTCGCGGACACCGCGAGGGTGCCGTGGCCGAGCCGCTCGGTCGCCCGGTACAGGGTGCGGGTGCCCAGGCCCAGCGGCCGGCCCTCGATCTGGGTGGCGCCGAGCGAGTGCTCGGTGGCCACCACGGTGCGCACCCCGGCCAGCCGCGCGGCGATCCGCCCGTAGACGCAGGCCCGGTACAGGTGGGTGTGCACCACGTCGTAGCGGCCGGCCCGCATCAGGCGGGTCAGGCGGGGCAGCACACCGAGGTCGCGGTTGCCGGCCATCCGCAGGTGGTGCACCCGCACGCCGTCGGCGCGGATCGCGTCGGCCACCGGGCCGGGGTCGGTGAGCGTGGCCACCTCGCACCTGGCGTCGAGGTGCCGCAGCAGCAACCGCAGTTGCTGCTCGGCGCCCCCGACGTTCAGGCCGGTGATGACGTGCAGGACTTTCATGTGTCGCCTCCTGGGGGCGCGGCGGGCGAAGCGGCGAGTCCGGCCCGGCGGCGCCGGTGCACCAGCCGCTTGGCGTGCAGCCGCAGGGAGTTGTCGTCCTCGCCGACGTAGGTGCGCGGCAGGTCGTGGACGCAGGCGAGCGGCCCGGGCTCGACTCCGCAGGCGTAGTCGTATCCGGCCTGGCGGGTGGCGAGCATGGTGCGCGCGTCGGCCGCGCCGTAGGGGTAGCAGAAGCCGGCCGGGGCGGCGCCGAGGATGTCCGCCAGCAGGCCGCGGCTCTCGTTGACCTCGGCGTCCAGCTCCGCGTCGTCGAGGTCGGTCAGGCGGCGGTGCAGCAGGCCGTGCGAGCCGACCTCGATGCCGGCGTCGTGCACGGCGCGGATGCCCTCGGCGGTCAGCAGCGGCTTGCGCGGGCCCTCCGGGTCCCAGGCGTTGGTGCCGCCGAGCCGGCCGGGCAGCACGAACAGGGTGGCGGTGTGGCCGTGCGCGCGCAGCAGCGGCAGCGCCTCGTCGAGGAAGTCGGTGTACCCGTCGTCGAAGGTCAGCCCCACCAGCCGGCCGGCCCGGCCGTGGGCGCGCGCGGCGAGCAGTTCCCGGACGCTGACGCCGGTCAGCCCGCGGCGGCGCAGCCAGCGCAGCTGCCCCGCCAGCCGCTGCGGGGTCACCGTGATCCGGTACGGGTCGCCGGCCCGGCGGTCGCCCACCGAGTGGTACATCAGCGTCCAGGGCGCCAGGCTGTCGTCGGACGCGCTGGTGCCGGCGGCTGGTTGTGCGGTCCGCTGCGTGGTCGTCGGTCTGGTCATGGGCGGCCCTTCCGCGTGACGGTGGCGAGCAGGTACGGGACTTCGGGCACCCGGACGGCGAGCGCGGCGCCGGCGAAGACGGCGGGCACCGCCACCGCGCAGGCGGCGACGGCCACCACCGGGTCACCCAGGTGGTGAGCCACTACCCACCCGGCCCCGGTGGCGCACAGCGCGGCGAGGGTGATCCGCCCGATCCGGGGCGCCACCGCGGCCAGGCGCACCGCGACGGTGTGCGCGCCCAGGCCGCGCAGCAGCAGCGCGGCGGTCACGGTGATGCCGAGCGCGTTGCCCGCCGCGATGCCGTACGCGCCCCACGGCCCGACGGCGGCGGCGTCCGCGGCGGCGGTGACCAGCAGGCCCAGCCCCATGGCGGCGGCCGGGTACCAGGTCGGCCCGGCGGCCGAGAAGTACGGCCGGACCAGCGCCCCGACCAGGCTCTGGCCGAGCAGCCCGAGCGCGTAGACGCGCATCACGGTCGCGGTGTCCGCGGTGTCCGCGGCGGTGAACTCGCCGCGCTGGAAGAGGACGTTGATGATCTGCGGGGCGCACGCGATGACGTAGGCGGTGCCGAGCAGCACCACCAGGCAGGCGAGCGCGAGGTCCCGTTCCACCCGGCGCCTGGCCTGCTCGCGGTCGCCGTCGGCCAGCGCGCGCGAGAGCACCGGGAAGGTGACCGTCACGATCATCACCGACAGCGCCATCGGCAACTGGGCGACCTTTTCGGCATAGTTGAGGTGCGAGATGGCGCCGGCGGGCAGCGGGGCGGCGAAGAACCGCTCGACCAGCACCTGCGCCTGGCGGCTGAGGGTGAAGACGACCACCGGTGCGAGCAGGGCCGGGCCCAGCGGGTTGCGGCGCCGCGGGCCGTCCCACCCGGTCGGCGCGGCCGACCGCAGCACCTTCAGGAAGGACGGCAGCTGGGCCGCGACCATCAGCGCGCCGCCGACCGCGACACCGGCGGCGGCCGCCCGCACCCCGAGGTGGCCGTGCAGGGTGAACAGCACTGCCACGATGCCGGTGTTGTACGCGACGTAGATCGCGGCGGGCGCCGCGAAGCGCCGGTGCGCGCGCAGCGCGGCGCTGAGGTACCCGGCGGCGCCGAAGGTGAGGACGGTCAGCGCGGTCAGCCGGGTGCAGGCGGCCGCGGTGGCCGGGTCGGCGATGCCGGGGGCGAGGACGCGGACGACCCACCCGGCGCCCGCGGCCAGCGCCGCGGTCAGCAGCGCCAGTGCGGCGAGCAGCCGGGGCAGGGTGCCGCGGACCAGGGCGCGCGGGCCCTGGCCCCCGGCGAGCGCCGCACTGAAGGCGGGCACCATCAGCAGCGCCATCGCGTCCTCGATCAGGACGGTCGCCGCGACCTCGGGGATGGTCCAGGCGACGAGGAAGGCGTCGGACTCCGCGCCCGCCCCGAAGAGATGGGCGATGCCCTGGTCGCGCACCAGGCCGAGGACGGACCCGGCGACGCTGAGCCCTGCGGTGGCCGCGGCCGCGTGGGCCATCCGGGAGGAGGGCTCTCCCGGCCCGGTGGGGGAGCCGCCGGGGGCGGGCGCCGGGGTGGCGGCGGCCCTCCCGACGCGCGGGCGGGGCGGGGCGATGTCGAACGGTTCGGGCGCCGGCGCCCACACGTCCGGCGGCTCGGGTTCGGCGGCGGTGCGGACGGCCGGGCGGAGCGGAAGCCGGGGGTCGTCGGCCGGGTGGGTCCAGATGTCGTGGGGCAGCTCCCCGGCGTTCTCGCGCCGCCGCGCGCGCCGGGAGGCGGCCGGTCCGGCGCCGGGGGGCCGGCGGGTCATCGGGCGGGCTCGTCGGTGGAGTTCAGGGCCCACCAGGCGGTCAGGCCGAGCAGGACGGCGGTGAGCGGGGTGGAGGGGCCGCCGATGTCGGCGTACAGGAAGTCCACGGCCTGCCACAGCAGGAGCCCGACGGCGGCGAGGCCCGGGGCGACGGCGCCGCGGGCACGGAGGCGGCCTGCGGCGCCCGGGGCGGCGGCCGTTCGCGGCGCCGGCAGGAGCGGGCGGCGGGCGGCGCGGCGGGCGCGGTGGAGGCGGGCGCCGCCGGCGGCGAGCAGCGCCGCCCAGGAGCCGGCGAGCAGCCCGCAGCCGATGAGGCCCTGCTCGGAGAGGGCCAGCAGGTACATGTTGTGCGGGGAGAGCAGGGGTTCGCGGGTGAAGGTCTGCCCGGCGCCCGCGGTGTCGCTGCCGGAGTCGAGGGCGAGGGAGGCGTGGGAGTCGCGCTCGTCGGGGAAGCGCTTGAGGCCGACGCCGGCGGCGGGGTGCTCGCGCCACATCGACAGCGCCGCCGACCACAGGGTGTACCGGTCCGTGACGGACTGGTCGGGCGCGTCGGTGACCTGGGTGATGCTCGCCAGCCGCTGGGTGATCATCTGGGAGCCGACCCCGACCCCGCCGACCAGCAGCACCGCGCACGCGGCGAGCGCCGCGAGGACCCGTACGGCCTGCCGCCATCCGGCCAGCAGCGCCGTCACCGCCAGCGCGAGCGCGGTGGCGATCCAGGTGCCGCGGCTGAAGGAGACGGTGAGCGGCACCAGCAGCAGGGCCGCGCACACCGCGGCCCCGGTACGGACCGCGCGCCGCCCGGGCGCGAGCGCGTACCCGGCCGCGATGACGACCCCGTAGGCGACGACCGTGGCCATCCCCATGATGTCCGAGGGCCCGAAGGTGCCCACCGCGCGGACGTCCTCGCCCTGGTAGGAGGCGCCGGTCCCGGTGGCGTACTGCCAGACCCCGATCCCGCCCTGGACCAGGGCGAGGGCGACCACCGCGCCCGCGACGACGGCGAAGTCCCGCCGGTCGCGCAGCAGCAGGACGAGCGCGGCCGGCACGAGCACGAACACCTGGGCGTAGCGCACGAACCCGGTGGCCGAGGCGCCCGGGTCGGGCGAGGTGACGGTGGCGACCGCGAAGCCGACCAGGGGCGCCCCGAGGACTGCGGCCGCGGCCGGGCTGAGCAGCCGCCGCCGGTTACGCAGCAGCCGTACGGCGCAGGCGAGCACCAGCACCGCGCTGGCCGCGTCGGCCGGGGTGACCTTGCCGGACGTGCTGACGTCGCCCGGGGCGACGGGTGCGGCCAGCAGCGCGATGGTGGCGAGCGCGGGCAGCAGGTGGGCGTACTCCGTCAGGTGACGGCATGTCAGTTTACGGGTGTGAGCTTTCGGGTGTCGGGCGCGGCCGGGCGGCGTGCGGAGGGTCAGGGCCATCAGCTACCGCCGAACCGGAAGAACGACGTCGCGGTGCGGACGATGATCGCGACGTCCTGCCACAGCGACCAGCTCTCGATGTAGTGGTTGTCGAACCTGGCCCGGTCCGGGATGGAGGTGTCGCCGCGCAGGCCGTTGACCTGGGCCAGGCCGGTGATGCCCGCGGGCATGCGGTGCCGGTCCCGGTAGCCGGGCAGCTCGGCGCCGAACTTCTCGACGTAGAAGGGGCGCTCGGGGCGCGGCCCGACCATGCTCATGTCGCCGCGCAGCACGTTCCACAGCTGCGGCAACTCGTCGAGCGAGGTGCGGCGCAGCAGTCGGCCGACCGCGCTGGTGCGCTCGTCGTGGGCGATGTTCCACAGCGTCGCGGACTCGTTGTCGTCGGCGGGCCGCAGCGTGCGGAACTTCAGCAGGGTGAACGGCCGCCCGCCCAGGCCGATCCGCTCCTGCCGGAACAGCACGCCCGGGCCGTCCGAGAGGCGCACGGCCAGCGCGCAGCCGGCCAGCACCGGGGCGGCCGCGGCCAGCGCGAGCGCGGCGAGCACCACGTCCAGCAGCCGCTTGCCGCGCGGCAGCCGGTGCGGGCGGGCGGTGAACGGGCGGCAGGAGTAGCCCCACAGGTGCGCGGACCCGATCCGGTCGGCGACACCGCTGCCGCTCCGCCGCTCGTCCGCCTCGACCTGCCAGATCCGGCAGCCGCGTGCCGTCAGCAGTTCGGCGGCCGCCACCGTGGCCGGTCCGGCCGGGCCGACCACCACGACATGGCGGACCGCGTCGCGCACCGCGACCCGCGCGATGTCCGCGGCGGCGGTCACCGCCAGCCGCGGCAGCGGGGCGGCCGGGGCCGCCATGGGAGCCGCCGCGGTGCCGGCCGCCTCCGGGGCGCCCGGGCGGGTGGCCGGCAGCGTCGTACAGGGGTCCGGATGCCGTGCGGGGTGCGCGGCACGCCCGTCGGGGAAGGCGTGTTCGGGGGCGAGGGTGGCGAACGCCGCCCGGACCAGGTCGTGTTCGCCCGGCCCGTCGGCGTCCGCGGGCGTGGCGAGCGCCACCGGGGCGAGGCCGTACTCGGGGTGTTCGCGCAGCGCGGCCGCCAGGTGATCGGCGGCGGGGGCGGCGCCGACGACCAGGGTCGGGGCCGGGGAGCGGCGTCCGCGGGCGCGGTGCAGGCGGTGCGCGAGCGCGCGCAGGGCGACGGCCGTGCAGCCGGTGAGCGCGGCGGCGTCCAGGAGTTCGGGCCAGCCGAGCGCGCTGTGCCGCTCGGTGGCCGCACCCGCGGCGGCGGCCAGGCCCCAGGCGAGCACCGTGCCGAGCGCGACCGCGGGCACCTCCTCCAGCGCGGCGGGCGCGAGCGCGGGCCGGTAGAGGCCGGCTCTTCGGTGCGCGGCCAGCAGCACGCACAGCAGCACCACGGGCAGCACCGGCGCACCGGCCGGCCCGACCGCGCACAGCCCGGCCGCCGCCGCCAGGCAGTCCGCCGCGACGAGCGCGCGGCCGGGCGAGGGCGCGCGGCCGGCACCCGGGGCGCGCGCCGCGGTGTCCGCCCGGGGCGCGGAGTGCTGCTCCGGGACGGTCTCCCGAGCGGTCCGCGCCGCGCGCGCCGACCGGGCGGAGCGCGCCCCCGCGGCCCGGGCGGCCTGCGGCTGCGGCATCACCACCCTCAGGTCGGCGCTCCCGGGGCGCCCTTGGCCCGCGGCGGTCTGCCACCGGCTCGGGTCCGCCGCCGTACGGGTGGCGCTCCGGCCGGGGTGCGCGCCGTACGCCGGGTCGGCCGGGTCGCCGTACGAGGCCCCGGCGGCGTAGGGCGGGTCGCCGAACGAGGCGTCGCCGTAGGCCGCGTCGCCGTACGGGGGCAGGCCCGTCACCGGCCACGGCGGGGGCGGGGCGGGGGCGCCCTCGGGGGCGGCGCGGTCCGGGGTCGCGGGGCGGTTCACGCGGTTCACCGGGCGGGCACCTCGGCCTCGCGGACGGGCCCGGCGGCGGCCGTGCGCGCCAGGTGCGGCACCAGGTCGGCGTACAGCGACCCGACGGCCGCCGCGGCGCCGCGCACGTCGTGCCGGTCGCGGACGTGGGCGAGCGCGCGCAGTCCCGCTGCGGTACGGGTCGCCGGGTCGGCGAGCAGCCGCACCAGCGCGGCTGCCAGCTCCTCCGGTGCGCCCGGGGGCACCACGCACCGCTCGGTGTCGGCGGGCGGCAGGCTCTCCCGGGCGCCGCCGACGTCGGCGAGGACGACGGGACGCGCGCAGGCCATCGCCTCCAGGGGCGCGAGCGCCATCCCCTCCCAACGGGACGGCTGCACCACGACGTCGGCCGCCTGGTACCAGGGCAGCGGGTCCGTGGTGGCGCCGGTGAACAGCACGCTCATCGGGGCCGCGGCCATGAGCTGCCGCCGGTCCGGCCCGTCGCCGACCAGCACCAGCCGGGCCGACGGCAGCCGCGCGGCCACCAGCGGCCAGGCGCGCAGCAGCACGTCCTGGCCCTTCTGCGGGCACATCCGCCCGACGCAGGCCACCACGGGCGTGCCGGGGGCCAGGCCCGCGAGTTCGGGCAGCGCCGCGCGGGCGAGGTCACCGCGCAGCGGCGGCCGGAAGTGCTCGGTGTCGATGCCGTTGGGCACCACGGCCCACCGGCCGCGCACGCCGTGCGAGGCGCCGGAGTCGCGTTCGGCGCCGCTGACGCACAGCACGCGGTGCGCCCAGCGGGCGGCGGCGCGCTCCCAGCGCAGCGCCGCCCAGCCGGCCGGGCCGGACACCGCGTCGTAGGACCAGGCGTGCGGCTGGAAGACGGTGGGGACGCGGCCGCGGGCGGCCAGCCGGCCGGCCAGCCCCGCCTTGGAGCTGTGCAGGTGCAGCAGGCCGGGGCCGGTCGCGCGCAGCACCCGGGCCAGCGACCGCACCTCGGCGGGCAGCGCGGGCCCGGGCGAGCGGCCGGCGGGCCAGGCCGCGACCTCGGCGCCCACGGCGGCCGCCGCGGGCCCCAGGTCGCCGCCGGGCGGGCAGGCCACCACGACCCGGGCGCCGTACGCCACCTGATGGCGTGCCAGGTCGGTGACGACGCGGGCCACCCCGCCGTCCACCGGCTGCGCGACGTGCAGCACCGTCAGCCCGTCGAGCCGGGCTGCTGTGTGCGGCCGGGCGTCCCCGTCGGGGCGGAGGCCCGTGTCGGGCGCGGCCGCCCCGTCGTGCCGGGCTCCCCCGGCCACCGCGGTCCGCACGGCGGCGGTCGTCGGGGGGACCTCGTCGTCATGGTCTTGCGGCATCGCGCGCCGTTCCCTTTCTCCGGGACCCGGAGAAGTCCGAAGTCCGGTCGGTACCGCGGCCCGGCCGGCCGGCTCCGGCGGTTCGCCCGGAACGCTGGACCGACCGCGACCGAGGAGCGGTCGACCAGCCGTGGTCGACCGACCTTGATCAACGGGCCGCGTGCACTCAACGAATACGGTGCCTGTCAGGTAATCCCGATGGATTCCCCCTGCACGTTCCCAGACGACCCGGGGTAACCCGTGCAGGACGCGCGGCGCCGCCGGCCCGGAGCTCTGAGCTGGCCGTTTCTTATGACCATCGGATTTCGCGGGTCCGATGACGCATCGAAGGCAGGGTTCGTCAATCACTCGTGTGGGGGAATGCGTCCGTCATAGGGGCCGCTGGTTATCCGTTCGGGTGAACGTTCATTACCAACGGGCTGTCGCGCGGTTGATCAGACCGGCCCTGGTACCGGGGCCACCCTCTCTTCCCAGAAGGACCTATCGTGATCAAGAAGATCCTCGCCACGGCCGCCGTCGCGGCCTCGCTCGCGGGTGTCTCCGCGACGGTCGCCCCCGGCGCGATGGCCATCGGTGACGACCACGGCACCACCACCGCCAACGGCAACGGCTCCGAGCAGAACTACGGCAACACCTACACCAGCGGTGTGATGAGCCCGTCGTTCGCGCTGATCCAGGGCTCGCTCAACAAGCCCTGCATCGCCCTGCCGGCCAAGGCCAACCTCGGCTCGCTCGTCGGCGTCGTGCCGATCAGCGTCCAGGACCTCAACGTGCTGACGTCGCCGCAGAACCAGCAGTGCACCGAGAACTCCACCCAGACCCAGGGTGACGAGCCGCTGTCGCACCTCCTCGACCAGTTGCCGATCCTGTCCGGCAACGGCACGGCCAACCACTGACCCGGCCGACCGCCGACCGGCCAGGCAGCCGACCGGTGCCGCCGGTCCGCCCGGCTCCGTACGGCCCCGGCGCCCGACATCCCCGTCGGGCGGACCGGGGCCGTCGCCGTTTCCGGCGCGCGCCGGAAGGAATTCCGGCGGGCCCGGCATTGCGCGGCGGTCGGGCGGGCGCGGATATCGCGGGAACCGGACGAGTTCCACCGGCCATTCGGGTGGATCGCGTGTTTCGGCGGCCGTTTGGCAGTTTCCTCGGCACCGGGGTGGTCGTTGATCCGGTCGGCAGCGGTGTGCTCGGGTGTGGGAAATGCCCGGCGAACCGTCACGAAGGCCGTGGCGGTGCACGACGCCGTTTCCGGAAAAGGAGTTCACCGTGAAGTACACGAAGGTCGCAGCGGTCGCCGCCGGCACCCTGATGGCGGCCGGTGCCGCTGTCCCCGCGTTCGCCAGCTCCGGCGCCGGCGCCGTCGCGGCCGGCTCGCCGGGCGTGCTGTCGGGCAACGTCGTCCAGGTCCCGGTGCACGTCCCGGTCAACCTGTGCGGCAACACCGTCAACATCATCGCGCTGCTGAACCCCGCGTTCGGCAACACGTGCGTCAACGCCGACAACTGACGTCCGCCTGGCAGGCCGCGACAGCGCCCTGATCAGGTACCGCCCCGGAGCGCCGCATCTCTTCGCGCCCCGGGGCGGTGCGTCTGGCGGGGGCCCGCGAAGCGCCGCGCGCCCCTGAGAAGCGAAGTCGAAAGAAGAGTCGATGCGACAGATCCTGAGCCGGAGTCTGCTCACCGTCGCTGCCGCGAGCAGCGTCCTTGCCGCGACCGGGGGGTACGCACAGGCGGATTCCGGCGCCGACAGCACCGCGACCGGTTCGCCCGGCCTGCTGTCGGGCAACTCCGTGCAGGTCCCGGTGGACGTGCCGGTCAACGCGTGCGGCAACACGGTCGACGCCCCCGGGCTGCTGAACCCCTCGTTCGGCAACTCCTGCGGCAACACCTCGTCCCCGGCGCCGACCACACCGCCCGCGCAGGTGCCGCCGCCGCGCACGGAGAACCCGCCCACACCGTCGAAGACCCCGCCGGCCACCCCGGTGCAGCACCACCAGCTGGCCGAGACCGGGCTGAACGGCCACACGGCGGGCTTCGCGGGTGCCGCGGGCGCCGCCCTGCTGCTGGGCGGGGCGCTGCTCTACCGGCGCTCCCACACCGCGGCGCGCTCCGCGCGCACCTCCCCCCGCAACCGCTGACCGCAGACCGCTGACCGCTGACCGCTGACCGCTGACCGCCGGCTGCCGACCCAGGCTGCCGGCCCGACCGCCGACCGCTCCCGCCGACCGCTCCGGCGGGGCGCCGCCCTTTCGCCCGGGAAAAGCGGCTAGTACGAGAAATGCGCCGAGGTTCCGCACGTAAGGGTGATTGTCGCGGCGGTGGCCTGATTTCCGTTTCCTGTGGATCGGCGCGGTCGTTGTTCAGCGTGCCGGACTTCGGCGCTCCGACGGCGTTCCACGGCACCCCGACTTCCCAGGGTCGGGTCGCCGGCTCTCGGCTAAGGAAAGGGTGGCAAGTGAAGTACTCGAAGGTTGCGGCGGTACTGGCCGGTTCGGTGATGGCGGCCGGGGTGGCCGCACCTGCCTTTGCGGACGACACCGCCAGCGCCCCCGTCTCGGTCGACAACATGTCGACGATGCCCACGAGCATCAACGGCGGAGTGGACCAGGCGCTCAACGAGCAGCCGTTGCAGAAGGTCGCGGACGCCACGCACGTCCAGTCCGTCCTGAACACCCTCCAGGGCGCCACCGACTCCTTGCAGGGCGCCACCGGCCCCGCCGGGTCCGCCCTTTCGGGTGCCACCGGCGCCGTGCCCGGCGGCACGCTGCTCGGCGGTCTGCCGCTCGGCAGCCTCCCGCTCGGCTGATCCCGCCCGCCGGTTCTCCGGCCCGCCCGGCCCTTCCCACCCGGTTGTTACCCCGTCGGAGTGAAAGGCCGGAACCAAAACCCGCTGGAGCGGTTGATCAGGTCGCTCCAGACCTTCCAGAACAGTGCGACAAGCACCAAAAAAAGGGACAACAATGATCAAGAAGATGCTTGCCGGTGCTGCTCTCGCCGCGTCGGTCGTCGCTGTCGGTGCCACCGCCGCCCCGCAGGCCATGGCGATCGGCAACGACGAGGGCACCACCACGGTGAACGGCAACGGCGCCGAGCAGTCGTTCGGCAACACCCTGACCGGTGGCACCCAGAGCCCCCAGATCGGCCTGGTCCAGGGCACCCTGAACAAGCCGTGCCTCGGCGTGCCGGTCAAGGCCAACGTCGGCTCGCTGGTCGGCCTCGTGCCGATCACCGTCCAGGACATCAACGTGCTGACCTCGCCGCAGAACCAGCAGTGCACCGAGAACTCCACCCAGGCGCAGGGCGACGAGCCGCTCTCCCACATCCTGAGCAACATCCCGGTCCTGTCCGGCAACGGCGTGGCCAACCACTGAAGCACCCCCGGCCGCACCGCGGCCCCCGGCCGGTGACGCTCGCCCCCCCGAGCCGAACCGGCCCGCTCCACCCGTACGGGCCGCCGGCCTTCCCCCCTCGCCGGCGGCCCGTCGCCGTGCCCGGCCGCTGTCGGCGCCTGCCGCTACGGTCGGACGATGCCCAAGACGACGTACTTCACGGCGACGAGCATCGACGGCCGCATCGCGGACGAGGCAGGCTCGCTCGACTGGCTCTTCACGGCCGACCGGGGCGGCGAGGGCAGCAGCCGCTTCCCGGCGTTCTACGGCACCGTCGGCGCCTTCGCCCTCGGCGCCACCACCTACGAGTGGGTGCTGGAGCACGAGCAGTTGCTGCGGCAGCCCGAGAAGTGGCGCGAGTGGTACGGCAGCACGCCGTGCTGGGTCTTCACCCACCGCGAGCTGCCGGCCGTGCCCGGCGCCGACATCACCTTCGTCCGCGGCGACGTCCGCCCGGTCCACGACGCGATGGCCGCGGCCGCCGGGGACCGCACGATCTGGCTGATGGGCGGCGGTGAACTGGTGGGCCGGTTCGCCGACGAAGGGCTGCTCGACGAGCTGGTGCTCGGTGTCGCACCGGTCCTCCTCACCGGCGGCGCCCCGCTGCTGCCGCGGCGGCTGGAGTCCGACCGCCTCACCCTGACCTCCGCCGAGCAGGTCGGCGGCTTCGCCTATCTGACCTACGCCGTCGGCCCGGCCTGAGCAGCGGCGCCGCACCCGGCGCGACGGTTCCGGCCCGCGGTCGGTAGGGTCCTGCTGACCTGCTGCTTCCCCCCTCCGAGGTGTCCGCGTGAGCTCCGACCCCGCGCCGGTGACCGTTGTCGGCATCGGCGCCGACGGCTGGGACGGGCTGCCCGAGACCTCCCGGGCCGCGCTGCGCGCCGCGGACACGGTGATCGGCGGCCCGCGCCAACTCGACCTGCTGCCGCCGGAGTGCACCGGGCAGCGGCTGCCGTGGCCGTCGCCGCTGCGGCCCGCGGTGCCCGCCCTGCTTGCCGCGCACGCCGGCCGCCGGCTCGCGGTGCTGGCCAGCGGCGACCCGTTCTTCCACGGCATCGGCCGGGCGCTGGCGCAGACCGCGGGCCCCGCCGCGCTGCGGGTGCTGCCGCACCCCTCGTCCGTCTCCTACGCCTGCGCCCGGCTCGGCTGGCCGGTCGAGGACACCGCGGTCGTCTCGGCCGTCGGCCGCCCGGTCGCCGCGCTGGCCGCCGCCCTGCACGACCGCCGCCGCCTGCTCGTGCTCAGCGCCGGCGCCGCGACCCCCGCCGAGGTCGCCGCGCTGCTGCGCGACCGCGGCTTCGGGCCGAGCCGGCTGCGGGTGCTGGAGCAACTCGGCGGCCCCCGCGAACAGGTGGCCGCCGACGGCATCGCCGCCGGCTGGCCGCACCCGCCCGGTGACCCGCTCAACGTGGTCGCCGTCGACTGCCGCCGCGACACCGCCGCGCCGCGGCTGGGCGCCGTACCCGGGCTGCCGGACGAGGCGTACGACCACGACGGCCAGCTCACCAAGCGCCATGTGCGCGCCGCCACCCTCGCCGCGCTGGCGCCCGCGCCCGGCGAACTGCTCTGGGACGTCGGCGGCGGCTCCGGCTCCATCGCGATCGAGTGGATGCGCACGCACCCGTCCTGCCGGGCCGTCAGCGTGGAGCGCGACCCGGTCCGCGCCGCCCGGATCACCGCCAACGCCGACCGGCTCGGGGTGCCCGCGCTGCGGGTCGCCGTCGGTGCCGCGCCCGCCGCGCTCGCCGGACTCCCCGTGCCCGACGCTGTGTTCGTCGGCGGCGGGCTCACCGCGCCCGGGCTGCTCGACACCTGCTGGGACGCGCTTCCCGCGGGGGGCCGCCTCGTGGCCAACACGGTCACCCTGGAGTCCGAGGCGCTGCTCGCCGCGCACTACCGCCGCCGCGGCGGGGAGCTCGTACGGCTCTCGGTCGCGCACGCGGCACCCGTCGGCGGCTTCACCGGCTGGCGGCAGGCGATGCCGGTCACCCAGTGGGCCGTGGTCAAACCGGCCCCACCCGCAGGACCCGTAGGAGGGGCAGACGTATGACCGTGTACTTCATCGGCGCCGGGCCCGGCGCCGCCGACCTCATCACGGTGCGCGGCGCGCGGCTGCTCGCCTCCTGCCGGGTCTGCCTGTACGCGGGGAGCCTGGTGCCGCGCGACCTGCTCGCGGACTGCCCGCCCGGCGCCGAACTCGTGGACACCGCGCGGATGGATCTCGACGCCATCACCGAGGCGCTGGTGCGCGCGCACCGCGACGGCCACGACGTGGCGCGGCTGCACTCCGGGGACCCGTCGGTGTTCAGCGCGGTCGCCGAGCAGATGCGGCGGCTCGACGCCGCCGAGGTGCCCTACGAGGTGGTCCCCGGGGTGCCGGCGTTCGCCGCCGCGGCGGCCGCGCTCAAGCGGGAGTTGACGGTGCCGGCGGTCGGGCAGACCGTGATCCTCACGAGGGTGGCGCAGCGGGCCACGCCCATGCCGCCCGGGGAGGACCTGCCGACCCTCGCGGCCAGCGGTGCGCTCCTCGTGCTCCACCTCGCGGCCGGGTACGCCGAGCGCGTCGTCGCCGAACTCCTGCCGCACTACGGTGCGGACTGCCCCGCCGCGGTGGTCGCCTACGCGAGCCGGGCGGACGAGGTCGTCCTGCGCGGGACCCTCGCCACGATCGCCGGCCAGCTCGCGGAGGCGGGCATCCGCCGCACCGCCGTCATCATCGTCGGGCGCACCCTGGGGGCTTCCTCCTTCCCCGACAGCCACCTCTACTCCCCCCTCCGGGGGCGCCCCTGACCCCCGCCCACCCCGTCCCCTGCGGTCGCGGGACCACCCCCCGGCGGTGGCTCGTCGCGCAGTTCCCCGCTGCCCTCACCCGTTGCCGGGCGGATGCGACAGGTAGCTGGCAGCGGCGAGCAAGCTGAACAGGGGCGCGGGGAACTGCGCGATGAGCCACGACGCACCGGCAGGCGCACACGCACCGCAGGGGGCAGTCGCTCGGGTGTTCCACGTGGAACATTAGGGTGGCCCCGTGCATGTGCTGGTGCTCGGAGGTACGACCGAGGCGAGGCAACTCGCCCGGCTCCTGGCCGCGCGCGAGCGCACCGTGACGTCGTCGCTCGCCGGGCGCGTGGCGGCCCCGACCCTCCCGGAGGGCAACGTCCGGATCGGCGGCTTCGGCGGCGTCGAGGGAATGGCGCGCTGGCTGCGCGAGCACCACGTGGACGCCGTGGTGGACGCGACGCACCCCTTCGCGGAGCGGATCAGCGCCAACGCCGCGGAGGCGGCCACCCGCACGGGAGTGCCGCTGCTGGCGCTGCGCCGCCCCGGCTGGACCCCGGTCCCCGGCGACGACTGGCGCTTCGCGGACTCGCTCGCCCAGGCCGCGCAGTTGCTGCCGGACCTGTCGGACCGGGTGTTCCTGACGACCGGCCGCAGCGGCCTCGCGGCCTTCGCCGGGCTGGACGGCCTGTGGTTCCTGGTGCGGTCGGTGGACCCGCCGGAGGGCGAGGTGCCGCGGCGGATGACGGTGCTGCTGGACCGGGGCCCGTACACGCTCCAGGGGGAGCGGGAGGTGCTGCGGGAGCACCGGATCGGGGTGCTGGTGACGAAGGACAGCGGGGGTGCGGCGACCGCCGCGAAGCTGGTGGCGGCACGGGAGGCGGGGCTGCCGGTGGTGGTGGTGCGCCGGCCGCCGGGGGTGGCGGGGGTGGAGGTCGCCCAGGACGTGGAGCGGGCGGCGCGGTGGGTGCGGGAGCGGGTGGGCTGAGGGCACGGCGGCGGGTGCGCGGTGCCCTCAGCGCTGCGGGTGGTCCGGCGCCCGGGGGAGGGCGCCGTCAGTCCCGGGGGTAGGTCCGCGGCGTCCAGACGACCTGCTCGCCACCCCCGCGCACCACGGTCCTGGTCTGGGACGACCCGACGATCAGCAGGGTGCGCATGTCGACCTCGTCCGGGTCCAGTTCGGCGAGGCGGACGATCCGCACCCGCTCCCCCGGCCCGCCGACGTCGCGGGCGACCACCACGGGCGTGTCGGGAGCACGGTGCTCCAGCAGGAGTTCGCGCGCCTTGGCCACCTGCCAGGTGCGGCTCCTGGAGCCCGGGTTGTACAGCGCCAGCACCAGGTCCGCGGCGGCAGCCGCCCGCAGCCGCTCGGCGATGACCTCCCACGGTTTGAGCCGGTCCGACAGGGAGACGGTCGCGTAGTCGTGGCCGAGCGGCGCACCGACCCGCGCGGCCGCCGCGTTCGCCGCGGTCACACCGGGCAGCACCCGTATCGGCACGTCCTGGTACGGCGGTTGCGAGGCCGCCTCCACCACGGCGGTGGCCATCGCGAAGACCCCCGGGTCGCCGCCGGAGACCACGGCCACCCGTCGTCCCCTGCGGGCCAGGTCGAGGGCGAACTCGGCGCGCTCGGCCTCCACCTTGTTGTCGCTGCCGTGCCGCCGCTGGCCGGACCGCACCGGCACCCGGTCCAGGTAGGTGGTGTAGCCGACCAGGTCGTCCGCGGCGGCCAGCGCGCCGCGCGTCTCGGGGGTCAGCCACAGCGGCCCGGCCGGACCGGTGCCCACGACCACGACCTGCCCGCGCCCGCCGCCGTCGGCGTCCGCCTCGGACACCGCCGCGGGTACGGCCGTCCGCGGCTCCGTCGCGCCGCCCCGGCTCGGCAGCACCGCCACCGCGAAGTACGGCACCGACTCCGGGTCCACCTCGGCGAGTTCCGCGGTCCGCTCACCGGCCATCGTGGCCCGCTCGACGTACCGCGCGTCCGCCAGCCGCCCCGAGCGCTCCAGCGCCCGCCGCACCGCCGGGAACGTACGGCCCAGCTTCAGCACCACCGCGGTGTCCGCCGCCGCCAGCCGCGCGGCCAGCTCCTCCTCGGGCAGCGTGCCGGGCAGCACCGTCAGCGACTCCTCGCCCTCCACCAGCGGCGCCCCCAGCCGCGCGGCCGCGCCCGCCATCGACGTCACCCCGGGCACCACCTCCGTCGGGTACCGGTCGGCCAGCCGCTTGTGCATGTGCATGTACGACCCGTAGAAGAGCGGGTCGCCCTCCGCCAGCACGGCCACGCTGCGCCCCGCGTCCAGGTGCGCCGCCAGCCGCGCCGCGGCCTGCTCGTAGAACTCCTCCATCGCACCCTGGTAGCCGCCGGGGTGGTCGGTGGTCTCGGTGGTGACCGGGTAGACGAGCTGCTCCTCGATCTGGCCCGCGCGCAGGTACCCCGCCGCGATCCCGCGGGCGATCGACCGGCCGTGCCGCGCGCTGTGGTACGCCACCACGTCGGCCGCCGAGATCACCTCCACGGCGCGTACGGTCAGCAGCTTCGGGTCGCCGGGGCCCAGGCCGACCCCGTAGAGCCGCCCCACGCTGTCGGATGCGGCCGTCTCGTGGGCCGCTGACGGACGGCTGCTCATTCTTCCTCGCTCGCGATCGCGTTGAGCGCGGCGGCCGCGATGGCGCTGCCGCCGCGCCTGCCGTGCACCACCAGGTGCTCGAGGGCCGACGGGTCGGCGGCCAGGGCCTGCTTCGACTCGGCCGCGCCGACGAAGCCGACCGGGACGCCGATGACCGCGGCCGGCCGCGGGCCGCCCGCGGCGACGAGTTCGAGCAGCCGGAACAGCGCGGTGGGCGCGTTGCCGACCGCCACGACCGCGCCCTCCAGCCGGTCCCGCCACAGTTCCAGGGCCGCCGCGGTGCGGGTGGTGCCGAGTTCCGCGGCGAGCGCGGGCACCGACGGGTCGCCCAGCGTGCAGATCACCTCGTTGTCCGCGGGCAGCCGCTTGCGGGTCACCCCGCTGGCGACCATCGCGGCGTCGCAGAGGATCGGCGCCCCGGCCCGCAGCGCCGCGCGGGCCCGCGCGACCACGCCGGGCGAGTACGCCAGGTCGGCGACCAGGTCGACCATGCCGCAGGCGTGGATCATCCGCACCGCGACCTGGGCGACGTCCGCGGGCAGCCCGCCGAGGTCCGCCTCGGCGCGGATCGTGGCGAAGGACCGGCGGTAGATGGCCGCACCGTCCTTCTCGTACGCGTAGGGGTACGCGGAGCCCGGGGGGACCGGGGGCACAGGGGGCACGGTGGTCTCGCTCATTCGGTCGGCGCGCCGCGGCGCGCGGCCGCCACGGTGGCGGCGAGGTCGGCGGGCCGGGGGTGGGCGCTTCGCAGCGGGGCCCCGGTACGGAAGAGGTCCACACGGTAGCCGTTCGAGGTGGCGACGACTTCGACGCGGTCGGGGGTGCGGGGGCGGCCGCAGGTGCGGGAGCAGCCGGACCAGTGGACGGGGAGGGGGCGGGGGGTGGCGCCCCCGGGTTCCCCGCTCCCGGGTTGTGTGCCCTCGGGCTGTGTGTCCCCGGGTTCCCCGCTCCCGGGGGTGGGGCGGGAGGGCTCGGCGTCCCCGGGTGCCGGGTGGACGAGGGCCGCCGCGTCCGCGCGGACGTCGGCGAGCGACTTCGCGCAGCCGGGCCGCCCGGCACACGCGCTCACGCCCACCCACGGGGAGCCCGGGTCCGTCACCAGTCCGGCCGCCGCGAGCGCGGCCAGCTCCGCCCGGGCCCGGTCGGCGGGCACCCCGGGGACGACGGCGCCGCGCCACGGGGTGAGCCGCAGTTGCGCGGCCGGGGTGCGGGCGGCGAGCGCGCACAGGGCGCGCCACTGGTCGGGGGTGAGGCGGCCGAGGGGGGCGAGGACGGAGAGGGCGAGGGGGCCGCCGGGGGCGGCCGGGTGCGGGATGGGGCCGAGGGCGGGGGAGGCGGTGTGTGCGGCTTTCCCCCGGGTGCCGGCGGGGGAGGCGGCGGGCGGGGCCGCGGTGGTGGCGGGCGGTGCGGTGAGACGGCCGGCGAGGTCCGCGGTGAGGGCCGCGCCGCGGTCGGGCAGGTCGGCCACCCGCCACGCGGTGGGCTCGCCGCCGCCGTCGGGCGTGGCCGCGGCGAGGAAGCCCTCCGCGGCGAGCAGTGCGGCCCGGGGCGCGTCGGCGGCGGGAAGGCGGAGGGCCGCGTTGCGGCCGATCCGCAGCAGCGCCGTGCCGTCCGGCGCCGCGCGCAGCGTCACGTCGGGTCCCAGGGCCGCGACGTCGCCGCGCCCGTCGTCCAGCGCGAAGAGGAACCGCCCGGACAGCGCCGCGGCCGCCGCGCTCCCGCACAGCAGCCCGTCCAGCTCCCGCAGCCAGCCCCCGACGTCCAGGTGCCCCTGTCCGTCCAGGCCCGACAGCGGCGACGCCACGACGTTCCGTACCCGCTCGTGCGCCGCCGACGGCAGCAGCCCGGCCGCGCCCAGCAGTTGGGCCAGCTCCGCCCCGCAGCCCGCGGCCAGGCCGCGCAGTTGGACGTTGCCGCGCGAAGTGAGATGGACATCACCGTCGCCGAACCGCCGGGCCGCCTCGCCCAGCCGTTCGGCCTGCGCCGCGCCGAGCACACCGCCCGGGACGCGGACCCTGGCCAGCGCGCCGTCGTCGGCGGTGTGCAGCCGAAGGGCCCCCGGGCAGGCGTCCGCCCGGCCGCGCGGGGCCCGGGCGCCTTCCCCTACCGCCGCGTTGACGTCCGCCGGGCATGCGTCGGCGGCCGGCCGCGGCGGCTGGACGGGCTGGTCGGGGGCGGTGGACATGGCGGCGAGCATACCGACCGTGCCACAAATCGGGTCATCTGCCGAATGCCTACGGCGCTTACTATGCTCCCCGTGCGGACCTTCCGGTTCGCCATTGCCGCAGACGGCGACAGGGGAGGAAGCCCGGTGCGAATCCGGCGCGGTCCCGCCACTGTGAACTTGGCCACCGGTGCCTCCGGCGGTCGAGCGAGCCAGGAACTCCCGCCGTCCGACACCACCCGGGGCGCGGACACCCCGAGGAAGGGTTTTCGTTGTGACCGGATCATCCGAGTTGCCCCGTTCCGCCGACTCCAGCACCACCGCCCCGGTGCGGGGTGCCGAGGAACTGCCCCCGGCCGAAGCGCCTTCGCCCGCCGGTGAGCAGGGGCTCGGCGGGCCGCATCCCGAACGGGTGCTGCTGCTGAGCACGTCGGACACGGACCTGCTCAGCGCTCGGGCGGCCGGGGGACCGGTGGCGTACCGGTTCGCGAACCCGACGCGGGTGGACGTGGCGCTGCTGCCGGAGCTGCTGGAGGGCGTCGGCCTGGTCGTCGTACGCCTGCTGGGCGGACTGCGGGCGTGGCAGGAGGGGCTGGACGCGCTGCTGGCGACGTCCCTGCCCGTGGTGGTGCTCAGCGGCGAACAGGCGCCGGACGCCCAGCTGATGGCGGCGTCCACGGTGCCGGTGGGCCTCGCGGCCGAGGCCCACGCGTACCTGGCGCACGGCGGCCCGGCCAACCTGGAGCAGCTCGCCCGCTTCCTGTCCGACACGGTGCTGCTCACCGGCCACGGCTTCGAACCGCCCGCGCCCGCGCCCTCCTGGGGCCCGCTGGAGCGTACGGCCGCCGCGGCGCCCGCGGACGCCCCCGCCGTCGCCGTGCTCTACTACCGCGCCCACCACATGAGCGGGAACACCGCGTTCGTCGGCGCCCTGTGCGACGCGATCGAGGCGGCCGGGGCCCGGGCGCTGCCGTACTTCGTCGCCTCCCTGCGCACCCCCGAGCCCGGACTCGTCGCCGAACTGTCCGCCGCCGACGCGATCGTCACCACCGTGCTCGCCGCCGGCGGCACCCGCCCCGCCGACGCGTCCGCGGGCGGCGACGACGACGCGTGGGACGCGGGCGCGCTCACCGGCCTGGACGTCCCCGTGCTCCAGGCGCTGTGCCTGACCGGCTCGCGCGCCGCGTGGCTGGCCAACGACGAGGGCGTCTCCCCGCTCGACGCGGCCACCCAGATCGCGGTGCCCGAGTTCGACGGGCGGCTGATCACCGTCCCGTTCTCGTTCAAGGAGGTCGACGCTGACGGCCTGCCCGCCTACGTCGCCGACCCCGAGCGCGCCGCCCGCGTGGCCGGCATCGCCGTACGGCACGCCCGGCTGCGGCACATACCCGCCGCCGACAAGCGCCTGGCCCTGGTGCTGTCCGCGTACCCCACCAAGCACTCCCGCATCGGCAACGCGGTCGGCCTCGACACCCCCGCCAGCGCGATGGCCCTGCTGCGCCGCCTGCGCGAGGAGGGCTACGACTTCGGGCCCGACCCCGTCCCCGGCCTCGACGCGCCGTCCGACGGCGGTCCCTCCGACGTCACCCCTTCCGACGGCTCCCCCCTCCACCCCGGCGACGCCCTCATCCGCGCCCTCATCGACGCCGGCGGCCACGACCAGGACTGGCTCACCGAGGAGCAGTTGGCCCGCAACCCCGTCCGGGTCCCCGCCGCCGACTACCGCCGCTGGTACGCCACCCTGCCGCGGGAACTGCGCGACGCGGTCGAGGAGCACTGGGGCCCGCCGCCCGGCGAGCTGTTCGTCGACCGCAGCCGCAACCCCGAGGGCGACATCGTGCTCGCCGCCCTCCGCCACGGGAACCTGCTGGTCCTCATCCAGCCGCCGCGCGGCTTCGGCGAGAACCCGATCGCGATCTACCACGACCCCGACCTGCCGCCCTCCCACCACTACCTGGCCGCGTACCACTGGATCGCCGCCCCCGCCGCGGACGGCGGCTTCGGCGCCGACGCGATGATCCACCTCGGCAAGCACGGCAACCTGGAGTGGCTGCCCGGCAAGAACGCCGGCCTGTCGGCGGCCTGCGGCCCGGACGCGGTCCTGGGCGACCTGCCGCTGGTCTACCCGTTCCTGGTCAACGACCCGGGCGAAGGCACCCAGGCCAAGCGCCGCGCCCACGCCACCCTCGTCGACCACCTCGTGCCGCCGATGGCCCGCGCCGACTCCTACGGCGACATCGCCCGCCTCGAGCAGCTGATGGACGAGCACGCCCAGATCGCGGCCATGGACCCGGCGAAGCTCCCGGCGATCCGCGCCCAGATCTGGACCCTCATCCAGGCCGCCCGCCTCGACCACGACCTGGGCCTGGCCGACCGCCCCGACGACGAGGGCTTCGACGACTTCCTGCTGCACGTCGACGGCTGGCTCTGCGAGATCAAGGACGCCCAGATCCGCGACGGCCTGCACGTCCTCGGCCAGGCCCCGGCCGGTACCGACCGGGTCAACCTGGTGCTGGCGATCCTGCGCGCCCGGCAGATCTGGGGCGGCACCGCGGCCCTGCCCGGGCTGCGCGAGGCGCTGGGCCTGGACGAGTCCGCCGCCACCCGCACCGCCGCCGACGCCATCGAGGAGCGCGCCCGCGCCCTGGTCCAGGCGATGGAGGACGCCGGCTGGGACCCGGCCGCCGTGCCCGCCGTCACCGCCGGCAGCGGCGAACAGGTCGCCGCCGTCCTGGAGTTCGCCGCCCGCGAGGTGGTCCCCCGGCTCACCGCGACCACCGACGAGATCGACCGCACCGTGCACGCGCTGGCCGGCGGCTTCGTGCCCGCCGGGCCGTCCGGCTCGCCGCTGCGCGGCCTGGTCAACGTGCTGCCCACCGGCCGCAACTTCTACTCCGTCGACCCCAAGGCGGTGCCCTCCCGGCTCGCCTGGGAGACCGGGCAGGCGCTCGCCGAGTCGCTGCTGACCCGCTACCGCACCGACAACGGCGACTGGCCGGCGTCGGTGGGCCTGTCACTGTGGGGCACCTCCGCGATGCGCACCGCGGGCGACGACATCGCCGAGGCGCTGGCCCTGCTCGGCATCCGACCGGTCTGGGACGACGCCTCCCGCCGCGTCACCGGCCTGGAGCCGGTGCCGCTGGACGAGCTGGGCCGCCCCCGGATCGACGTCACCCTGCGCATCTCCGGCTTCTTCCGCGACGCGTTCCCGCACACCGTGGCCCTGCTCGACGACGCGGTGCGGCTGGCCGCCTCCCTCGACGAGCCCGACGACCGCAACCACGTACGCGCCCACACCCGCGCCGACCTCGCCGAGCACGGCGACGAGCGCCGCGCCACCACCCGCATCTTCGGCTCCCGGCCGGGCACGTACGGCGCCGGGCTGCTCCAGCTGATCGACTCCCGCGACTGGCGCACCGACGCCGACCTCGCCGAGGTCTACACCGTCTGGGGCGGCTACGCCTACGGCCGCGGGCTCGACGGCCGCCCGGCGCGCGGCGAGATGGAGACCGCCTACCGCCGGATCGCCGTCGCCGCGAAGAACACCGACACCCGCGAGCACGACATCGCCGACTCCGACGACTACTTCCAGTACCACGGCGGCATGGTCGCCGCGGTACGGGCGCTGCGCGGCACCGCCCCCGAGGCGTACATCGGCGACTCGACCCGCCCCGAGACCGTCCGCACCCGCACCCTCGTCGAGGAGACCTCCCGGGTCTTCCGCGCCCGCGTGGTCAACCCGCGCTGGATCGAGGCGATGCGCCGGCACGGCTACAAGGGCGCCTTCGAACTCGCCGCGACCGTCGACTACCTCTTCGGGTACGACGCGACCACCGGTGTCGTCGCCGACTGGATGTACGACAGGATCACCGAGGCGTACGTCCTCGACCCCGCCAACCGGGCCTTCCTCCAGGACGCCAACCCCTGGGCGCTGCACGGCATCGCCGAACGCCTGCTGGAGGCCGAGTCCCGCGGCATGTGGGCCGAGCCCGACCCCGAGGTGCTCGCCGAGCTGCGCCAGGTCTTCCTGGACACCGAGGGCGACCTCGAAGGCGGCGACGCCGGGGAGGGCGAGGAGTGAGCCCGGCGCGGCCGTAGGATCGCCCGAGCCGGGCACCCGACCAGCAGGAACCGACATCCGACCAGCAGAAGCCGGGCACCCCGAGCCGGGGCCGGGCCCCCGACCAGGAGGAGAACCGCCGATGCGCGTCGCCGTACTGGACGACTACCAGCAGGTCGCCGAGTCGCTGGCCGACTGGTCCGGGCGGCTGCCCGGGGCCGAGCCGGTCTTCTTCCCCCGGCACCTGGCCGACCGCGACGCGCTCGTCGCCGCCCTCGAGCCGTTCGACGTGGTGGTGGCGATGCGCGAGCGCACCGCCTTCCCCCGCGAGGTCCTGCGGCGGCTGCCCCGGCTGCGGCTGCTGGTCACCACCGGCATGCGCAACGCGGCCATCGACCTCGCCGCGGCGGCCGAGTTCGGCGTGCTGGTCTGCGGCACCCGCTCGCACCCGACCGGCACCGCCGAGCTGACCTGGGCGATGATCCTCGGCCTGGTCCGGCAGGTCGCCGACGACGACGCCGCGATCCGGGCCGGCGGCTGGCAGCGGCGGGTCGCACCGGACCTGGCGGGCGAGGTGCTGGGCGTCGTCGGCATGGGGCGGCTCGGCGCGCGGGTCGCCGCGGTGGGCGCCGCGTTCGGCATGGACGTGGTGGCCTGGAGCCCGCACCTCACCGCGGAGCGGGCGGCGGCCGGCGGCGCCCGGGCGGTCGGCAAGGACGAGCTGTTCGCCACCGCGAAGGTCGCCACCGTGCACATGGTGCTCGCCGACGCCACCCGCGGGATCGTCGGCGCCGCCGAACTCGGCGCCATGCGCCCCGACGCCTACCTCGTGAACACCTCGCGCTTCGGGCTGATCGACGAGGACGCGCTGCGCCGCGCCCTGGCCGCCGGCCGCCCGGCCGGCGTCGGCCTCGACGTCTACGACACCGAGCCGCTGCCCGACGGCCACTGGCTGCGCACCGCGCCCCGCACCCTGCTCTCCCCGCACATGGGCTACGTCACCGACACCACCTACCGGATCTTCTACGCCGACGCCGTGGAGGACATCGAGGCGTGGCGCGCGGGCGCCCCCATCCGCACCCTCTGACGGCCGGGCCCGTTCGCCCCTGCCTCAGCGCATGCCCGCGGACGTCAGCAGCTCGCGCGCCCCGGCCGCGTCGATCGACTCCGCCAGCTCGCGCAGTGCGCACCGGTCCGGCAGCAGCCCGGCGGCGTGCGCGCGGCGGGCACCGCGGTCGAGTTCGTGCCACAGGAACGGGTTCGCCACCAGCACCCGCACCTCCACCGACGCCCGCCCGCCGAACGCGTCGCGCAGCACCACCCGGCGGTCGATCTCCCCCAGGAACCGCGCCGAGACCAGGTGGTCGGTGTGCACCCGCCGCCGGCGCAGCAGCCCGCGCACGTCCAGCCAGCCGTCCCCCGCGGTGGTCCTGGCCGGCAGCAGGATCGCGAACAGCACCAGCGCGAGCGCCCCGCACACCGCCAGCCGCGGCACGCTCAGCCGGCCGTTCCACGCGTCGGTCACCAGCGCCACGGCCAGCACCGCCGCGGCCGCGCCGTACGCGCTCCACAGCCGCCCGGCCCACGCCCGGTCGCACGCCACCGCGGGCCCGCCCTGCCGCCGAGCCCGTATCCGCACCCGCAGCCGAGCCCGCACCCGAGCCCGCAGCCGTGGCTCCGCCCCGGAGCACTCCCCACGTCCCATGGCCCCGACGCTAGTTCCCCCACCCCCGCCCGCCGCCGCCCTTGACGCCCCCCTGACGCCCCGCCCCCGCTTCCTGGCTCCCCCTTTACACCCCCATGGCCCCCACCAGGTGCGGAGCACGGGTGGCGGTGGGGGCGCGGGGCTCCGTTTGAGATGTGGCCGGGGCGGGTGTTGGCTGGAAGGACCACGGAGGTGGTGAAAATGAAGGCTGTCGTCTATCAGGAACCTTTCTCCGTCGCGGTCGCCGATGTCGACACCCCCGGCATCCAGCACCCCAACGACGTGGTGGTCCGTGTGACGTCCTCCGCGATCTGCGGGTCGGACCTGCACATGTACGAGGGCCGCACCGCGGCCGAGGCCGGCATCGTCTTCGGCCACGAGAACCTGGGCATCGTCGAGGAGACCGGCGACGGTGTCACGTCCCTGCGGGTCGGGGACCGCGTGGTCATGCCGTTCAACGTCGCCTGCGGCTTCTGCAAGAACTGCCTGGCCGGCAACACCGGCTTCTGCCTCACGGTGAACCCGGGGTTCGCCGGCGGCGCGTACGGCTACGTGGCCATGGGCCCGTACGCCGGCGGTCAGGCCGAGCACCTGCGGGTGCCGTTCGCCGACTTCAACTGCCTGAAGCTCCCCCCGGGCGAGCAGTTCGAGACGGACTTCGTGCTGCTCGCCGACATCTTCCCGACCGGCTACCACGGCTGCGAACTGGCCGAGGTCTCCCCCGGCGAGTCCGTCGCGGTCTACGGCGCCGGGCCGGTCGGGCTGATGGCCGCGTACTCCGCGCTGCTGCGCGGCGCCGCCAAGGTGTTCGTCGTCGACCGGGTGCCGGAGCGGCTGGCGAAGGCCGAGGAGATCGGGGCGGTCCCGATCGACTTCACCAAGGGCGACGCGGCCGAGCAGATCCGGGACCTCACCGGCGGCGAGGGCACCGACAAGGGCATCGACGCGGTCGGCTACCAGGCCCAGGGCCACGAGGGCGGCCACGAGGAGCCCGCGACCGTGCTCAACGCGCTGGTGGAGACGGTCCGCCCGACCGGGCGGCTCGGCATCCCCGGCCTCTACGTGCCGTCCGACCCCGGCGGGCCCGACGAGCACGCCCGGCACGGCCAACTGCTCGTCTCGATCGGCAAGATGTTCGAGAAGGGGCAGCGGATGGGCACCGGCCAGTGCAACGTCAAGCGGTACAACCGCCAGCTGCGCGACCTGATCACCGCCGGCCGGGCCCGCCCCAGCTTCGTGGTCAGCCACGAACTCCCGCTGGAGCAGGCGCCGATGGCGTACGAGAAGTTCGACCAGCGGGTGGAGGGCTTCACGAAGGTGGTGCTGCACCCGGCGCTCGCCGCATGAGGCCGCGTCGGTCCGCGTGGGACGGCCGGCCCCGGACTCCCGGGGTCGGCCGGCCCGGTGCGCTCAGAGAACGACCACCGACCGCAGCACGTCTCCCTCGTGCATACGGGCGAACGCCTGCTCCACATCGGTCAGTTCGATGGTCTCGGTGACGAACGCGTCGAGGTCGAGCCGGCCTTGCAGGTAGAGGTCGATCAGCATCGGGAAGTCGCGCGAGGGCAGGCAGTCGCCGTACCAGGACGACTTCAGGGCGCCGCCGCGGCCGAACACGTCGAGCAGGGGCAGTTCGAGCCGCATCTCGGGCGTGGGCACCCCGACCAGCACGACGGTGCCGGCCAGGTCGCGGGCGTAGAACGCCTGGGTGTACGTCTCGGGGCGGCCGACCGCCTCGATCACCACGTCCGCGCCGAACCCGCCGGTCAGCTCGCGGATCGCCTCGATCGGCTCGCTGGTACGGGAGTTGACCGTGTGCGTGGCGCCGAGCCGCTGCGCGGTGGCGAGCTTGCGGTCGTCGATGTCCACCGCGATGATCCGCGCGGCGCCCGCGAGCCGGGCGCCGACCACCGCCGCGTTGCCGACCCCGCCGCAGCCGATCACCGCGACCGAGTCGCCCCGGCCCACGTTCCCGGTGTTGATGGCCGCGCCGAGCCCGGCCATCACGCCGCAGCCGAGCAGGCCCGCCGCCGCGGGCGAGGCCGCCGGGTCGACCTTGGTGCACTGCCCGGCCGCCACCAGCGTCTTGTCGGCGAACGCGCCGATGCCCAGCGCGGGCGACAACTCGGTGCCGTCCAGCAGCGTCATCTTCTGCCGGGCGTTGTGCGTGGCGAAGCAGTACCAGGGCCGGCCGCGCCGGCAGGCCCGGCAGTCGCCGCACACCGCACGCCAGTTGAGCACCACGAAGTCCCCGGGCGCGACCTCGGTCACGCCCTCGCCGACCGACTCCACGACACCGGCCGCCTCGTGGCCGAGCAGGTAGGGGAAGTCCTCGCCGATGCCGCCCTCGCGGTAGTGCAGGTCGGTGTGGCACACCCCGCACGCCTGCACCGCGACCACCGCCTCGCCCGGACCCGGGTCCGGCACCACGATCGTCTCGACGGCCACCGGCGCACCCTTGCCGCGCGCCACCACACCCCGAACCTGCTGCGCCACGTCATCCGCCTCTCTACGTGTACCTGCCGGAGAACCTCGACCCCGCATTCTCCCGCGCCGGGTACCGCCGCGCGACAAGCCACGCAACGGCCCCGCGGCCGGTCCCCGGCCCGTCCCCTGCGGTCCCCGGAGCTACGCGGCGCCGCCCCGCCGGGGCTGCCCGGTCCGCGCCCCCGCGGCCCGCCCGGCCCCGCCGTTCGCCCGGCCGGAGCCCCCGGCGGCGCGCGACGCACCACCCCCGGCGCGGGCGGCACCACCCGCGCCCCGGGGCGTACGGCCGCGCCCCGTACCGCCCTGCGCAGCCGCCGCGCCGCCGGTGGCACCGGCACCGCCCGCGCCGCCCGAGCGCGACCTGCGCCGCCCGCTCCCGCGCCGGGCGGACCCGCCGGAAGCCTGCGCGGCCGGCGCCTGCACCGGCACCGGAATCGTCACCGGCACCCCGGACGGCACCCGGGCACCGGTGATCCGGGCCAGTTCCTCGTCCTCGGAGTGCACCTTCGCCGTCTGCGGGGTGATCCGCGCCTTGGCCATCAGCCGTTCCATGTCGCGCCGCTGCTCGGACAGCACCAGCGTCACCACGCTGCCGGACGCGCCCGCGCGGGCGGTGCGGCCGCCGCGGTGCAGGTAGTCCTTGTGGTCGGCGGGCGGATCGACGTTGACCACCAGGTCCAGGTCGTCGATGTGGATGCCGCGGGCCGCGACGTTGGTGGCCACCAGCGCGGTGACCTCGCCGCTCTTGAACTGCGTGAGGGTACGGGTGCGCTGCGGCTGGGACTTCCCGCCGTGCAGCGCTGCCGCCCGCACCCCGTTGGCCAGCAGCGTCTTCGCCAGCCGGTCCACGGCGCGCTTGCTGTCCAGGAAGAGCAGCACCCGCCCGTCGCGGGCGGCGATCCGCACCGTGGCGGCGCGCTTGTCCTCGCTGGTGACGTGCAGCACGTGGTGCTCCATGGTCACCACGGCGCCGGCCGACGGGTCGACGGCGTGCACCACCGGGTCGGACAGGAACCGCCGCACCAGCGTGTCCACGTTGCGGTCGAGGGTCGCGGAGAACAGCATCCGCTGGCTGTCCGGCACCACCAGCCGCAGCAGCGCGGTGACCTGCGGCAGGAAGCCCATGTCGGCCATCTGGTCGGCCTCGTCGAGGACGGTGATCGTGACCTGGTCCAGCCGGCAGTCGCCGCGGTCGACCAGGTCGCGCAGCCGCCCCGGGGTGGCGACGACGACCTCCGCGCCGGTGCGCAGCGCGGCGGCCTGGCGGCCGATCGACAGCCCGCCGACGACGGTGGCCAGCCGCAGGCGCAGCGCCCGGGCGTAGGGGGTGAGCGCGTCGGTGACCTGCTGGGCCAGTTCGCGGGTGGGGACCAGCACCAGCGCGAGCGGCTGGTGCGGTTCGGCGCGCTTGCCCGCGGTGCGGGCCAGCAGCGCCAGCCCGAAGGCGAGGGTCTTGCCGGAGCCGGTCCGGCCCCGGCCGAGCACGTCGCGGCCGGCCAGCGAGCTGGGCAGCGTGGCGCCCTGGATCGGGAACGGCTCGGTGACGTCCTGCCGGGTCAGCTCCTCGGCCAGAGCGGCGGGCAGGTCCAGCTCGGCGAAGGTGGTCGCGGCCGGCGGCGCGGGGGTCTGCGTGGTGTACGCCGAGGTGTACGCGGACTCCTCGGAGCCGGTGTCGGCCGGGCGGCCGCCGCCGCGGGGGGAGCCGGTGCGGCCGGCGCCCTGCTGGGGGCCGCGGGGCCTGCGCCGGGCGGGGCGGGACGGTCCGCCGGTATTCGTCTGACGGGTTCTTTCGGGCATGCGTGGAGCCTTCCTCGAAGGCGGCGCGTGCCGAACAAAGACTCCGCGAAGAGTGACACCGGGCGGAGACCCGCGAAACGAGCCGGGAGCTGAACGGGTGAGGAGGTGAACAACTGCGGAACAGCGGTGGAACGGCGATGGGAAAGGCCGGGTGAACGGCCGGGGCATTCGGGCGGAAAAGCCGCCCGGGCCCGAAAAGCCGGGCCCCGCGTGCGAAGCGGCGGGACCCGGCTCGGGTACTGCTCGGGTACTGCTGGGTGGAGCTGCGTCCGGTCAGGCCGGGACGATGTTCTCCGCCTGCGGGCCCTTCTGGCCCTGCGTGACGTCGAAGGTGACCTTCTGGCCCTCGTGGAGCTCACGGAAACCCTGGGTGGCGATGTTCGAGTAGTGGGCGAAGACGTCGGCGCCGCCGCCGTCCTGCTCGATGAAGCCGAAGCCCTTTTCCGAATTGAACCACTTGACGGTACCGGTTGCCATGTCTGACTTCCTCTGATGGTGCAGTTCCTGATCCCGCACTTCACGGGCCAGGTGTCGCTGCAATGACCCCATCCTGGAGGCCGGAAAACAAAATGCGCCCGAGGGTCACATCCCGTCAGGCGCACACAGAGTTCATGGGTACCACAACCGCAACAATCCGACGGTAGCACAGGTCTACCGCAGCGCGAAACAGCGCAGCCAGAGGTACCCCGCGCTCACCGCCAGCGTGGCGGCCGCGACGACCAGGCCGTGGCGGGTGAACTGCCAGAAGGTGATCGGCCGGCCGGCGCGCTCGGCGATGCCGAGCACCACCACGTTCGCGGACGCGCCGATCGCGGTGGCGTTGCCGCCGAGGTCCGCGCCGATCGCCAGCGCCCACCACATCGGGTGGTGCCGGTCCCCGCCCAGGTGCTGGACCAGGTCGGCGGTGACCGGCGCCATGGTCGCCACGTACGGGATGTTGTCCACGACGCCGGAGAGCACCCCGGAGCCGCCGAGCAGCAGCATCGAGCCGCCGAGCTCCCGGTCGCCGACCGCGTGCGCCAGGGCGTTGGAGACGTGCCCGATCACCCCGGTCTCCACCAGCCCGCCGATCATCACGAACAGCCCGGCGAAGAACGCGAGGGTCGGCCACTCGACCTCGGCCAGTACGTCCTGGGTGCGGACGGAGGCCACCGCGGTCAGCAGCCCCGCGCCCAGCAGGGCGACGACGCTGGGCTCGTAGCCGAGGACCGGTTGCAGCACGAAGGCGGCGACGACCGCGGCCAGCACCGCCAGGCCCTGCACGAGGGTGCGCCGGTCGCGGATCGAGGCGCGCGGGTCGAGCGCCATCACCTCGGCGGCGCGCTCCGCGTCGTAGCCGAAGGAGGTGCGGAACATCACCCGGGCCAGGCCGATCAGCACCAGTACGAGCAGCGCGGCGAGCGGGGCGAGGGTGAGGAGGAAGTCGTCGAAGGTCAGCCCGGCGCGGCTGCCGATGAGGATGTTGGGCGGGTCGCCGACGAGGGTGGCGATGCCGCCGATGTTCGAGGCGAGCACCTCGGTGATCAGGTACGGCGCCGGCGGCAGGGCGAGGCGTTCGCAGACCAGCAGGGTGACGGGCGCGACCAGCAGCACCGTGGTCACGTTGTCCAGCAGCGCGGAGACGGTCGCGGTGATCACGGTGAGGGTCACCAGCACCCGGAACGGTCGGGCCCGGGCCTGCTGCACCGACCGGACCGCCAGGTACTCGAAGAGGCCGGTCGGCTTGAGGACGCCGACGATCACCATCATGCCCAGCAGCAGGAAGATGACGTTCCAGTCGATGCCGGAGCGCTCGGAGTAGAAGGCGGAACCGCCGTCGGTGGCGCCGATCAGCAGCATCGCCGCGGCGCCGCCGAGTGCGGCGGCGACCCGGTGTATTCGCTCGGTGACGATCAGGGCGTATGTCCCGACGAAGACCGCGACGGCGGCCCACGCCTGCCAGTCGGCGGTTCCGGCGGCTGTTCCCGAGGCCGTCGACAGCACCGGCACCAGCTCCTGTCAGCGAAGAGAGTTCTCCTGTCCTCGCCGACCAGACTTCCCGGCACACCAGCGGCCAACGTACACGACGGGGTCCGTCCCCCGACAGGCTCCGCCCGCCGGGGGACACCCCCGCGAACTGACGGGGTGTCAGCTCAGGTCACTTCTTGAAGGCGTAGTCCATGAGCTTCTTGGCGTCGGAGGTGCGTGCGTTCACCGAGGTGGAGGCGAGCACCGTGCCGATCACGGTCTTCTTGCCGCGGGTGGCGGCGAAGACCAGGCAGTAGCCGGCCTCGGGGCCCGAGCCGGTCTTCACGCCGATGGTGCCGGAGTAGGTGCCCAGCAGGGTGTTGGTGTTCGTCCACGACATGTAGCGGTAGCCGCCGGACTTGGTGGTGACCTTCTGCTTGGTCGACTTGGTCTTCACGACCGCGCGGAAGGTGCTGTTCTTCATCGCGTTGCTCGCGAGCTTGGTGAGGTCGCGCGGCGTCGAGTAGTTGCTGCCGTTGCCTATGCCGTCGAACGAGTCGAAGTGCGTGTTCTTCAGGCCGAGCGACTTGGCGGTGGAGTTCATCTTGCCGATGAAGGACTTGACGCGGGCGGCGCGGGTGGAGCCGGTGCCGAACTTGTCGGCGAGCGCGTAGGCGGCGTCGCAGCCGGACGGCAGCATCAGGCCGTAGAGCAGCTGCCGGACGGTGAGCTTGTCGCCGACGATCAGGTGCGCGGACGACGCGCCCTTGGCGACGATGTAGTCGCTGTACGCCTTCTGCACCGTCACCTTGGCGTCCAGGTTCAGGTTCTTGGTGGCCAGGACCACCCGGGCGGTCATGATCTTGGTGGTCGAGCCGGTGGAGCGGCGGGTGTCGGCGGCCTTGGTGTAGAGCGTGGCGCCGGTGCCGTTGTTCATGACGTAGCCGCCCTTGGCGGCGATCGACGGCGCCTTGAGGGTGGTGGCCGCGGCGGTCTTGGCAGCCGTGGCTCTGGCGGCGGTGACTCTGGCGGCCGTGGCCGGGGCGGACCGCGCGGAGGCGGGTGCCGCGTGCGGGGCCGCCGCCTGCGCCGCCGGGGCGGCGAGCGCGCCCGCCGCGACGAGGGCGGCGGCCGTGACCACCGCCGCCGAGGCCCGGCGGATGCTGCTGGTGTCGGTACTCACAACTGCTCCATAGGTCAGTGGGGCGGCATGCGGAAGTGCCGCTCACCGGAGAGACGTTGGGCACGGCCCAACGGTGCACCCGTGCCGCAATTATTTTCTGACGATCCGTCTTACCGATCCGCAAGCGCCGAACCAGCCGCCGGAGCAGCCGCCGGAGCAGGGGACGGAGCAGAGGGGCGGACGGCGGGAAGGGGCGGAACCGGCGCCGGCGGGTTGCCGGGTGAAAGACGATCAGCGCGGAAGGAACTTCCGGGGCTGTCGGGCCGGTTCCGCCCCGCCCTCATGCTGATGCACATCAGTCGTTGTTGCAAGGAGTTCGCAATAAAGGTCTAGGGTGGGTCGCGGCCGTCAGTTCCCACCCGCTGAAAGGGGCCGTGCCTGATGGGCACCTACGCGCTTCCCGACCTGCCGTACGACTACTCCGCGCTCGCGCCGGCGATCACCGGCGAGATCCTGGAGCTGCACCACGCCAAGCACCACGCCGCCTACGTCAAGGGCGCCAACGACACGCTGGAGCAGATCGCCGAGGCCCGCGACAAGGACGCGATCACCCCGACCGGCCTGGTCGGGCTGGAGAAGACCTTCGCGTTCAACCTCTCCGGCCACGTCCTGCACTCGATCTTCTGGCAGAACCTCTCCCCCGACGGCGGCGACCGCCCCGACGGCGCGTTGGCCACCGCGATCGACGAACACCTCGGCGGCTTCGAGGCGTTCAGGAAGCAGCTGACCACCGCCACCGCGTCGGTGCAGGGCTCGGGCTGGGGCGTGCTCGCCTGGGAGCCGGTCGGCAAGCGCCTGATCGTCGAGCAGGTCTACGACCACCACGGCAACGTCGGCCAGGGCACCACCCCGCTGCTGGTCTTCGACGCCTGGGAGCACGCGTACTACCTCCAGTACAGGAACGTGCGGCCCGACTACGTCACCAAGCTGTGGGACCTCGTCAACTGGACGGACGTCTCGCGCCGGTACGCCGCCGCGTCGGCCGCCGCTTCCGCGTGACCGCCCGGGCCGGGCGGAGGGCTCCGCCCGGCCCCGTTCGCCCTGGTCAGCCACCCTTCTGCGGCCTCGCGCGCCCGGGGCGAGAATGGAGGGCGAGGCAGATCCGCCATGCCGAGCGAGGTGGTCGTGTGGACCAGGCAGCCATCAGCGTCTCCGGCCTCAGCAAGCGGTTCGGCGCCGTGACGGCGCTGGACTCGGTCGACTTCGACGTCCGGCCCGGCACCGTCTTCGGCCTGCTGGGCCCCAACGGCGCGGGCAAGAGCACCGCGATCCGCATCCTGACCACGATCCTGCGCCCCACCGGCGGCAGCGCCCGGGTGCTGGGCCACGACGTCGTCCGCGAGGCCGGCACCGTACGGAACCTGATCGGCCTGGCCGGGCAGTACGCGGCAGTGGACAAGAACCTCACCGGCCGGGAGAACCTGCGGCTGATCGGCCGCCTCACCCACGTACGGCGCTCCCGGACCCGGCAGCGCGCGGCCGAACTGCTGGAGCGGTTCGACCTGACGGCGGCCGCGGACCGGCCCGCGCGCACGTACTCCGGCGGGATGCGCCGCCGGCTGGACGTCGCCGCCGCGCTGGTCCCCGACCCGCCGGTGCTCTTCCTCGACGAGCCGACCACCGGGCTCGACCCGCAGAGCCGGATCGCGCTGTGGGAGATGATCCGCCGGCTCGTGGCCGACGGCACCACGGTGCTGCTCACCACGCAGTACCTGGAGGAGGCCGACCAGCTCGCCGACCGGGTCGTGGTCATCGACCACGGCCGGGCCATCGCCGACGGGACCCCCGCGCTGCTCAAGGCGGAGCTGGGCAACACCGTCATCGAACTCGACATGGGCGGCCCCGGCCGGGCGGAGCAGGCGGCCGGCGCGCTCAGGGGGCGGCTGCCCGAGCCGCCCGGCACCGAGGGCGACCGGCTGCGGCTGGTCTCGCACGACGGCTCGCGGCCGCTGCTCGGGGTGCTGCGCGCGCTGGACGAGCAGGGCCTGGTGCCCGAGGGCGTGGCGGTGCGCGAGTCCAGCCTCGACGACGTGTTCCTCCAGCTGACCGGGCACCGCAGCGGCCCGGCCGGCGACGACGGGCCCGGGGACGGGTCCGAGCGCGGGTCCGGTCGCGGGTCCGCGGGCGGCGCGTCCGGGGGCGGCGAGGCGTCCCGGGAGGCGTCGTGACCGGGGGCGTGCTGGCACCGGCGGCACCGGCCCGGCCGCTGTCCCGGCTGCTGCGGACCGCCGGGGACGGCGCGGCCGTCGCCTGGCGGAACCTGATCGGGCTGCGCCGGGTGCCGCGGCTGCTGGTCTTCTCCACCATCCAGCCGCTGGTCTTCGTCCTGATGTTCCGCTACGTCTTCGGCGGGGTCGTCGCGCCCGCGCTGCACGGGGTGTCGTACGTCGACTTCCTGATCCCCGGGATCTTCGTGCAGACCGCCGTCTTCGGCGCGATGAACACCGCGATCGGGCTGGCCACCGACATGCAGACCGGGCTGATGGAGCGGTTCAGGTCGCTGCCGATGGCCCGGTCGGCGGTGCTGGTCGGGCGGACCATGGCGGACCTGGTGCGGAACGTCTTCGTGGTGGCGCTGATGACGGCGGTGGGCTTCGCCATCGGGTTCCGCATCCATGCCGGGGTGCCCGCCCTGCTCTGCGGCATCCTGCTGGTCCTCGCGTTCGGCTTTGCGATGTCCTGGATCTTCGCGGTGGTCGGCATGGCCGTCGGCGACCCGGAGACCGCCCAGGCCGCGGCCTTCCCGGTGCTGGCGCCGCTGGTCTTCGCCTCCGCGGCGTTCGTGCCCGTCAACACGATGCCCGGCTGGCTCCAGGCGTTCGCGCAGCACCAGCCGGTCTCACGGACCGCCGAGGCGGTACGGGCCCTGGTGCTCGGCGGGCCGACCGCCACGGACGTGTGGCAGGCCCTGGCGTGGGACGCGGGCATCGTCGCGGTGTTCGCCCCGCTGGGCGTGTGGCTCTACCGCAGGGCGGTGTGACGGGGGCGGGGGTGGGTGCGGCCGGGCTCGGGCGGCTTGACATGATGCCGGAATGAGCCGTGACCGCCGTACCGCACTTCGCTCCTCCCGGATTCCGCGCGCCGCCCGGGCGGTCGCGGGCGCGGCGGCCCTGGTCGCGCTCGCCACCGGCTGCTCCCACTCCGGCTCCGCGCACGCGGCGCCGTCGCAGTCCCCGACGGCGGCGGAGACACCCGGGCGGGCGGTCGTGCACGAGGACGGCGTCGACCTCACGATCAGCGACGCCGTCGCGCACCTCGACAGCGCGGGCAACGGCACCCTGACGATGGCGGTCCGCAACGACAGCGGGGTACCCGAGCACCTCGACATGGTGGGCGCCCCGGACGCGGGCCGCGGTGCCATCGCCGGCCGCACCACCGGGAAGACCGGGGACCCCGGTTCGCTGATGGACGCGGGGATCTACCTGCCGGATGGCACCACGGTGACGTTCGGCGGCACCGGTCCGACCGTCACCTTCACCGGGGTGCACGGGGTGACCGCGCAGCACACGTTGCCCCTGATGCTCCAGTTCGGAGTGGCCCGGCTGGTCCACCTGTCCGCGCGCGTGGTGACGACGGGCTGACAGCGGCGGGCGCAGCCGTACGCCCGCTTGTACGCGTACGGCTGCGCCCGTACGTCCGTACTCCTCACGCACCCCGCGACTGCGCGGCACTGCGCGGGTTTTGCTGCCCGGCTGCGCTGCCCGGCCTTCCTACCCGACCGCCGCGTCGTCGGAGGGGTCCGGGTCCTCGAAGAGGCGCTTTCGTTCCAGGACGACGACCGGGCAGTTCAGCGCCGTGGCGATCTTCTGGAGGTTGACCGGGGTGGCGCTGCGCCAGCCCGACTCGATCTCGCCCATCAACTGCTCGGAGATACCGACGAGGTCGGCGAGCGCGCGTTTGGTGAGGCCGGACTTCTCCCGCGCCCAGGTGACCGCCTCGGGCTCCTGGTAGAGCCGCCTCGGGCGGGAACGGCGGCGGGAAGTCATGGGGGACAAAGTAGCGCGTAGTAGGGCGGCCGATCAAGCAACTACGCGCGCACTGCGCGCCAAAAGCGCGCAGTAAGGCACTGACCCGCAGGCCGGGGACGGTTGCATGGCTCGCACGATGCGTGGAATTGGACTCGGAGCGCGTAGTAGTGCGAAGCTCGCGGTATGACTGAGGGCCTGCGGCCGCCCCCCGAGGGGCTGTTGCTCATCGCGGCGCGGGAGCGGCAGGACGAATCCGGGCACAGCGTCGCGCACAAGACCGCACTCAGCGCGGCGATCCTCAAGAAGCTCGGCTACCCCCCGAGCAAGCTCGGGCCGCTGAGCGAGACGTACTGGCGCAGCGTCGTCGGCGGGTTCGCATGGGTGGGCAAGAAGAAGGTCAAGGCCACTCCCTACGCCCGCGCAGTCGCCCGGTACGCCTACGCCCTCGGCGTGACCGCCGAGGAGCTGACGGCCGCGGGCCGCGCCGACGCCGCGGATCTCCTCCGGCTGATCCAGACCGAGGTCGCCAGGGAGGAGAAGGAGCGGCGCGACCTCGACGCCGCCCGCCGCGCCTCCGGCAACCCGGCCCGGGTGGAGGAGCGTTGGCTCCTGCTGGAGCCGCTACTGCGCCAGGCCCCGGTCGGCCTCGACGCCTACGAGCGCGACGACCTGCGCGACCGCGTCGACGGCCTCCTCACCAAGAGCGCGCAGTGGCAGGCGCCGCAGGACTCCGACCAGGACCCCGACTCCGCCGTACCGCCCGCCAGGTCCGCGAAACCGGCGAAGTCGGCCAAGTCGGCCAAGTCGGCCAAGTCGGCGAAGCCCGCCAGGTCCAAGGCGGCGAAGACCGTCAAGAAGGAGAGCCGGAGCCCGCGCAACCGCTAGGCCGGGTCTGACCACATCCCGCCTGACCGGCGGGGGCTGGCCCGCACGCTCTCCCCTGCCTCCGGCGGGAGACGCCCCCAGCGTTGTCGGTCGTCGGCGCGGCCCGCTGCCTTCTGTCCCCAGAGCCTCGCCCGGGAGGGCCCCACCCTCCCGCCTTGCGATCGGGGCGGCTCCCACGCCGCAGGCCACGGGGGAGCACCACACCCCGTCGGCCTCCGCCCTTGGGCGGGACGACGCCATCTGCCGGACACGGCCCAGCCGCGCCCCACTGCGCACCCGGCCGTCGGCACTGCGCGGGCGCTCGAACTGCGAAGTCGCGGCGGGCGTGGGACCGTGAGAAGGGCTTTGGCCTGTTTTGTCACGGGCCGTGCGCGAAAGGCGGAGTGCCATGACCCATCTCTCCGGCGGCGATGCGGAAGGCCACACCGAACGCCCTGCGGAAGGCGGCGCACCCGGCGGGATGCCAGGGGGCGTGCTGCCGGGCGGCGGGGCGCTGGCGGCGCTCGCCCGGGCCGCCTGGCAGGTGCTGCTCTTCGCGGGGATCGCGGCGATCGTGCTGGGCGTCATCGTCCTGGCCTGGCCCGGCGAGACGCTCCTGGTCGTGGGCGTCCTGTTCGGCATCTACCTGGTGGCCAGCGGTGTGCTCCAGCTCGCCGGCGCCTTCGGGCCGCACGTGCCCGGCGCGATGCGGGCCCTGCACTTCGTCACGGGCGCGCTGTGCGTGCTGCTCGGGCTGATCTGCTTCCGCGGCGCCGCCGAGTCCCTGCTGCTGCTCGCCCTGTGGATCGGCTTCGGCTGGCTGCTGCGCGGGATCATGATGCTCTCGGTCGCGATCTCCACGGAGGGTCTGCCGGCCCGGGGGTGGCAGATCTTCTTCGGCGCGATCACCCTCATCGCGGGCATCGTCCTGATCGTCTCCCCGTTCGGCTCGCTCGCCGCGCTCACGGTCGTCTCCGGTATCTGGCTGCTGGTGCTCGGCATCTCCGAGGTGGTGCACGCGCTGAGCCTCCGCTCCGTCTCGGCCCGGTGACGGCGGTCACCGTCCTGTCACAGGCCGTGCGCGCGGGAAACCCGAGGCCGTGGATCATGCTCTTCCCCGGTGTCAGTCGACACAAATGACCGGAATATCACCAGGGGAAGCCATGAACCGCCGTCTCGCGTCCGCCGCCGTCGTCCTCGGCTCGGCCGCCGCGCTGCTCAGCACCGCGGGGGCGTCGTACGCCGCCACGGGCGCGCCCGCCGCGCAGCCCGCCGCCTCCTCCGTCACCTGGCAGCCGTGCGCGGAGCCGTCCGGCTACGACCACTTCTTCGAGCTGCGCTCCGCCACCGTCCACCACGGCAAGGTGACCGTGCGGGTCACCCCGGAGACGTGCCGGGTGAACAAGCACGACGACGAGGACGTCGACTACACCGCGACCGGCGCCGCGCGCACGCTCGTGGTGCCCGCGTCCGCGTCGGTGAAAGTCCTCAAGGACACCACCTCGCCGCACAAGGTCACCCCGCGCTGGCTGGTGACCCACGACCTGGACCACGCCCACTTCTTCTACCGCCTCGACGCTCGGCACCAGGTCGGCGCGATGGAGCAGATCTACCACCCGTGAGGGACCGCTGACGCGGGGCCGGGGGAGTGGCAGGATCTGTCGCCATGGACTTCTCCGAAGTGCTTCGACGGCGGCGGATGATCCGGCACTACTCCGACCGCCCGCTGGCTCCCGACGTGGTCGAGCGGGTGCTCGCGTCCGCGCTGCGCGCCCCGTCGGCCGGGTTCTCCCAGGGCTGGGCGTTCCTCGCCCTGACCGACCCGGCCGACCGGGCCCGCTTCTGGCCGTTCGTGCCGACCCGGGTGGAGCAGACCCCGACCATGCAGGACGCCCCGCTGGTCGTGGTGCCGCTCGCGCACAAGGCGGCCTACCTGGCGCGGTACGCCGAGCCGGACAAGGGCTGGGAGGACCGGGCGGAGGCGCGCTGGCCCGCCCCGTACTGGTACATCGACACCGGCATGGCCGCACTGCTGATGCTGCTGACCGCGGTCGACGAGGGCCTGGGCGCCTGCTTCTTCGGCATCATGCCCGAGCATCTCCAGCCGTTCCGCGAGGAGTTCGGGGTGCCCGAGGAGTACGCCCCGATCGGCGGGATCACGGTCGGCTACCGCGCCGACGACGTGCCCGCGCAGAACCCGCGCACCGCGCAGCGCCGCCGGGACCCGGCCGAGGTGATCCATCGCGGCAGCTGGGGCCGCCATGCCTGAGGCTGGACCCGGCCCCGAGCCCCGCCCGGAGCGGGGGGCTACCAGCGGTTCAACGCGGCCCGGGTGACGGCGACCGGATCGCCGCCCAGCACCTGCGCGGCGAGCGCCTGGCGCAGCAGCGCCGCGGCGAGGGCGAACGCCTCCGTACCGGACCCGAGCGGGTCGAAGGCGGCGCGGTCCACCCGCAACAGCCCTGGCGGAAGGGGGCGTTCGCCGGGCGGGGCGACGAGCGCGCCGAGGACGGCGGGCACGAAGTCGGAGGGCAGGCCCGCCGCGAGCGGGCCGCCCAGCTCGCTGCGGCAGCCGCAGGCCGCGTTCAGTTCCAGCGGTGTGCCGTGCCGCACCTCGACCACGGCGGAGCCCCCGGCGGCGCCCGGCGCGAAGGAGGCGCCGAGCAGCGCGCGCATCGTGGCCCCGCCGTACGCGCGGCGCAGCTCCACCACGGTGCGGGCGGGCCGGCCGCGTCGCCCGTCGCCGGGTCCTGGCCGCTCGCGCCGCGCGGTGTGCGCCGCGGGGTACGCCGCCGAGGGCTCGTCGGGGCGGATCGCGGCGCGCCGCCCGCCCAGTCTGCTGACGATCATCGCGGTGCCATCCCCCAGGCGCGCCGCCAGGCGTTGTTGAAGAGTCCGGGGTGGTTGTCGATCACCTCGGGGCTGTAGTTCCGGGCGGGCGGGTGGGTGCGCAGCGCCTGCTCGTAGGCGTCCTGCGGGCTCGCGCCGCCGTCCATCAGCCGGGATTCGGTGAGTTGGTGGCGCAGGAAGTTGACCTCGGCCTCGCCCAGGGCGCGGCCGGCGGCCAGGGCGGTGCGGACGGCGGTGACCATGGCGTCGTTGGGAGCGAAGCGGCCGAGTTCGGGGCGGGCCAGGTGGGCGACGACGCGGGCGAGGTGCGCGGAGGTGAACTCCCCTGCGGCGGGCAGGGATTCGGCCCAGGTGGGCGCCGGCGCGCGGAGAGTGGGGGAGGGCGGCGGCCCGGCCGCAGGAGTGGGCGCCGGCCGCTTCGGGTCCGGCGGACGACTCCGCCCGGGAGCGGTGGGCCGGGTCGCCGCTTGAGGGGCCTGAGCGGTCTGAGGGGCCTGAGCCGTCTGGGCTGTCCGAGCCGCCTGGCCTGCCCGGCCGGCCCGCGCCGCTCGCCGCGCCCGTCCGCCGCGCACCGTACGGGCCGCCGCTGCGCGCAGTGCCCCGCCGCGCCCGGCGGACGGCCCGGCCGCGGCCGCCCGGCGCCGCCGCCAGTACCCGAACACCACGACCAGCAGCACCAGTTCGGGCAGCGCCCGGATTAGCGGCCGCACCCACCCCGTGCCGCTGCCGCTCTGCGCGGTGGTGCCCGCCGCGACCTGCCGGGGGGTGGCCGCGCCGAGCCACACCGTCCGCGAACCGGCGTCCGCCGCGGGCTTGTCGAGGGATTTCCCTACGCTGGTGGGCAGTTGGGCGTAGTCCGACCGGAAGCCGGCGCCGCCGACCTGCTGGAAGGGCACCTTCGTCAGGTCGACCCCGCCGTAGACGTAGGTGCGGGTGTAGACGGTGTCGCCCTCGGTGGTCTTGTGCGTGACGTGGAACTCGCCCTTGGTGTACGAGTCCACGTAGTCGTGGAAGGTGTCGGTGGGCTTCCAACCGGTCGCCGTGGTCCAGGGGGAGATGTCGCCCCGGTCCACCAGGCTGCCGTAGGAGGTTTCGCGCTCGCTGCTCAGCTCGCGGTACCACTCGGCGGCGACCCGGGCGAGGTAGACGCGGCGCAGGTCGGCGTACGCCGGTGCGGTGTTGATCTCCTTCTTCAGCTTCGGCAGGACCAGGCTGCGGAAGAGCTGCTCGTTGTGGGTCTGCGTGGCCTTGTCCTGCTTGGGGCAGGACGCGGCGGCGGAGGTGCCGCGCAGCTTGAGGTACTGCGTCTCCATCTCGACGTTCAGCGGGGCGTCGAGGATGTAGAGCTTGTCGCCGTCCTGGTGCACCTTGGCGGTGCCGGGCACGATCCAGGTCCGGTACGACATGCAGTCGCCCGCCATCCCGTCCCAGAACTGCTTGCCCAGCGCGGTGTCGGGGTGGATCAGGGCGCCGATGCTCTTCTTCATCCTCAGGTCGGCCTGGAGCATGATCCGCCCGGCGTCGGTGCGGCCCAGCTTGGCGTCCACGATCCGGTCCGGCTCGGTGGGGTTGAGGTTCACCCAGAACGCGGACGGGTCCAGCTCCAGCCAGACGAAGAACGCGTCGGAGCTCTCGGTCGCCGCCGCGGCGCCCGTGGACTGGCGGTTGTCGCCGCCCAGCGGGTCCAGGCCGGCGCTGAAGGAGTACTGCAACCCGCTGCCGTCGCCGGGGTCGGCGAGGTAGCTCAGCCGCAGCGTGGAGAAGTCGATGCCGCCGTCGGCCTGGCCGGGCGAGGTGAGGGTCGAACCCAGGCCCGTGGCGTCGGAACCGGTGTCGGACCCGGCGGCGGACCCGGACCCCGCGGACGGGTCGCCGTCCTCGTCGCCGCAGGGCCCGGCCGCGCGGACGGTGTACGCGGCCGGCACGGCGGCGGTACCGGCAGGGGACCTGGCAGCGGACCCGGCAGGGGACCCGGCGCTCCCCGCCGCCTTGCCCCCGGCTCCCGCACAGGGCGAGGACGGCGTGGTGAACGGCTCGGGCGCCGGCTCGGCCTCCTTCTCCATCGCCTTCCGCGCGCCCTCGATGTCGAGTTCCAGGTCCTGCTTGGCGCGGCCGTTGCGCTCGCTGCGGTACATCTCGTACTGGTCGCGGACCCGCTTCTCGGCCCGGTCCTGCGCCTTGGGCCCCTTGGCGGCCGCCGCCTTGCGGGCCGCGTCGATCTCCTTGTTCATCTGCGCGGTCTCCGCGACGCTCAGGTCGTAGGCCCGGCCGTACACCAGCGGCGTCTGCGGGTGGTAGAGCGGGGAGCACGTGGGGCACTGGCGGCGCTCGGAACCGCCCAGGGCGATGGCCTGCCAGGGGATGCCGAGCTTGGCGAGCTGCCGTTGGAGCACCACCTCGGAGTGCGGGCCCTTCGGGCTGTTGAGCGCGGACAGCGCCATGAGGTGCCCGCTGCCCGCCTGCGCCAACTGGGCTACCAGGGCCGGGTCCAGGTACTTCTTCAGCGGCTCGACCTCCGCGACCGACGCCTGCCAGGCGTTCTTGCTGGTGACGCTGAAGGTGGCGGTCTCCATCGCGAGCTTCTGGATCTGCTCGGCGGTCAGCATCAGGGGGTTGAGGAAGACGACGGCGCCGTTGCGCAGCGGGTCGAACGCCTTGTCCTTGTCGCCCTGGGGGAGTTCGTCGTAGAGCTTGAGGCGCAGTTCCATCACCGGCCGCAGCGGCGCGCTGAGCAGCGGGTTGTCCTCCGCCTTGGACAGGTCGGTGCCGTCCGCCGCGCCCGGCGGTCTCGTGCCGCCGGCCGGCTGCCCGCCGTCGGCCACGCCGCGCGGCGCCACGGCGACCGTCGCCGACAGGAGCAGCAGCAGGACGGTGAGGGCGCGCAGCACCGAAGGAACGACCGGGCGCGCCGCCTTGGGCCGGTGCCCGTGTACGCGTAACCGAAGCATGTCCACCACGACGTCGTATCCCCCGTGTCGTCGGCCGGTACCGCCCGGCCCAGCGTCCCACCGGTGCCGAACGCCCGGCAAGGCGGCGGGCGGCACCGGAGTCGGCGGCGGGCCCGTATTGAAGCTTTCAACCGGCCCTGGCGGCAGGCGGATCGGGGTGGGGCGTCGCGTCGCCGCAGATCAATTCCTGGTTGAACTGTTGATTGAACGAGGCGCCGGGGCTAGCGTGCGCCGGTGATTTGAATCGTCTCAGTCCGGAGTCGTGGGCAGCGGGGCCGTACGAGCGGGCGCCGCGGCACTGCCACGCGCCTGCAACGGGAAGAGGGGTCATGATCCATCGGTCGACAGGCAGGGGAACGCTGGCGGCACTGTCCGCGGGCATCACGCTGCTCGGCATGCTGACGGCGAACTCGGCGGCTGCGCAGCCCACTTCGGGCACCGCACAGACCGCGCACACCGCGGACAGCCCATGGACCGACACCGGCTACCAGCCCCGTCCGGGGGACTGGCAGCCCTACGTCCTCGCGCCGCGCGGCCACAGCGTCGACCCGGTCGCGGTGACCTCGGTCGCCGCCCGCGGCGGCTCGGTCCAGGGCGACCCGAAGGCGCTGCTCGGCGGCGCCAAGTCGCCGCTGCGGCTGACCAGTCCGGGGGACCGTACCCGATCCCCGCTGGTGACCCTGGACTTCGGCAAGGACGTCGGCGGCAAGATCCGGATACGGGTGGCCGGCGCGTCCAGCACCCCGCCTCGACTGCACGTCTGCTTCAGCGAGTCGCAGCAGTACGCGGCCTCCGCCACGCAGAGCAACAGCGGCGAGGACACCGTCGCCCCCGGCTGCGACACGGCCAACATCTGGAACGGCTACCCCGGCCAGCCCTACACCTACGACGCCGACAGCCACACCTTCACCCTCGACCCGGCGAAGCTCCCGGCGACCCTCACCGACAGCCAGCTGCGCGGCGGCTTCCGCTACGCCACCGTCTTCCTCGACGGCCCCGGCTGGGTCGACCTCGGGGCGGTCTCCCTGGACTTCTCGGCCGTGCCCGCGCAGGCGGACCCGGCCGACTACCAGGGCTGGTTCCTGTCCAGCGACAACGAACTGAACAAGGTCTGGTACAGCGGCGCGTACACCGTCCAGCTCGACACCTGGATGTCCGACACCGCCAAGAGCTGGCCCTACCAGACCGGCGAGGCCGACCACTCCGACACGCAGGTGCCCGGCGCCGACCCGGACCAGGAGGTCATCTTCGACGGCGCCAAGCGCGACCGGGTGGTCTGGCAGGGCGACCTCGCCATCCAGGCGCCGGTCACGTACCTGAGCACCGACGACGTGCCCGCCGTCGACAACTCCCTGTCCTCGCTCGCCTCCCAGCAGCTCTCCGACGGCTACGTCCCCGCCGAGAGCCTGGTCGGCCCGCACAACCAGGACGAGATCCGCAGCTACGGCGAGTACGTCACCTGGTTCGTGTACAACCACTACGAGCACTGGCTCTACACCGGCGACCGGGCCTACCTGGCGCGGTGGTGGCCGCAGTTGACCAGGGCGATGGCCTGGCTGGAGTCGGTGCGGCAGCAGGACGGCAGCGGGCTGATCTCGTTCGCCGCCGCCAACTCCTGCGGCCACTACGGCTACAGCGACTGCGGCCACGAGACGTACGTCAACGCGCTGTACAAGCGGAACCTCGACGAGATGGCCGAACTCGCCGGCGCCCGGGGCGACACCGGCGGCGCCCGGACGTACGCCGCCCGCGCCACCGAGGTGAAGGACGCGATCAACTCCCGCCTGTGGGACGCCTCGACGGGCGCCTACCGGCTGTCCACCGAGATCCCGACCGCCTACCCGCAGGACGCCAACGCCGCCGCCGTGCTCACCGGCGTCGCCGACGACACCCGCTCCGCGCAGGCGCTGGCCTACCTGCGCGCCGCCAACTGGAGCGCCTACGGCTCCCTGACCGTCTCCCCCAGCACCCCGAACCCCTCCATCCAGCCCTTCTACGAGCCGCTGCCCAGCGGGTTCGAGGTCAGCGCCCGGCTCGCCGCGGCCGACCCGACCGGCACCGAGCAGCAGCAGGCGCTCCAGCTGATCCGCACCTTCTGGGGCCACCAACTCGCCGAGGACCCCGGCAGCACCCTGTGGGAGAAGGCGAACCCCGACGGCGACCCGGGCATCGCGCAGTTCACCAGCCTCGCCCACGGCTGGGCCGCCGGGCCGACGATCTCACTGACCACCCAGGTGCTCGGCGTCCGGCCGACCGCCGCGGGCTTCGCCGGCTACACGATCGCGCCGGCCCCCGGCGGCCTGACCTGGGCACAGGGCAGCGTCCCCACCCCGCACGGCGCGATCACCGCGTCCTGGCGCTCCACCGCCGGCGGCTTCACCCTCACCGCGACCGCCCCGCGCGGCACCCGCGGCGTACTGGCCGTGCCCACCGGCGGCCACCGGGTCAGCGTCGCGCTCGACGGCCGTACGGTCTGGAACGGCACCCGCGCGGTGGGCGGCGCCCAGGTCACCGCCGACGCCACCGGCGTCCGCGTCTCGGGGGTCGGCCCGGGGCACCACACCCTGACCTCGCACCTGCTGTGACGCCGCAGGGCAGGTGACACCCGGCCCGGACCAGCCGCCTCTTTGCCGGCCGGCCGCTTCTGCGCGGTCGGCCGGCCCGCGCCGGTCAGGCGTCAGGCGCAGTCGGGGCAGAGCCCGCGGTAGGTGACCTCGGCGGCGGAGACGGTGAAGCCGAAGCGCTCCTGCTCGGGGAGGGCGGCGAGCGGGTCGCCGGTGGGGTGCACGTCACGGACCGTGCCGCAGCGGGCACAGACCAGGTGCTGGTGCGGGCGGTGGGCGTTCGGGTCGTACCGCTTGGCGCGGCCGTCCGTGGTGACTTCCACCACTTCGCCGAGGGAGACCAGCTCGCCGAGGGTGTTGTAGACGGTCGCCCGGGAGATCTCGGGCAGCCGCTCGATGGCGCGCGCGTGCACCTCGTCGGCCGTGAGGTGCACGTGCTCGCCGTCGAGTACCTGGGCCACGACGCGCCGCTGCGAGGTCATCCGCCAGCCGCGGCCCCGCAGCCGTTCCACCAGGTCGCTCATGTCGGTTCACCTCTTCGGGTTCGCGGGCTGCCCGCAATTTACCAGGGCGGGTCCGAAACTTGACCGGATATGCGTTTGGCCGGCTTCTTGACTTGGACAGCGTCCATCGTAGGATCGGTTCCGGCGACAGCCAAGGGCCGGGGAGAGCCTCGTGCGGCGGAAGAGGCCGGCGTGGCGGGGAACAGGCGCGCGACACCCGGACGTCGGACCCGGCACGGCACTTCCCTCCACCCTGCTGCCGCCGGTAGCCGTCCGCAGTGCCCGAGCACCGTGATCCGCCTGGTCCGGAAGGATTTCCATGTCTGACAACCCCAACAACGACGCGATCGTCGTGGACGCGAAGACGGAGGGTACGGGCGGCTGCCCGGTCGCCCACGAGCGCGCCCCGCACCCGACCCAGGGCGGCGGGAACCGCGGCTGGTGGCCGGACCGGCTGAACCTGAAGATCCTCGCCAAGAACCCCGCGGTGGCCAACCCGCTCGGCGAGGACTTCGACTACGCGGCGGCGTTCAACACCCTCGACCTCGCGGCGGTCAAGCAGGACATCGCCGAGGTCCTCACCACCTCGCAGGACTGGTGGCCGGCCGACTTCGGCAACTACGGCCCGCTCATGATCCGGATGGCCTGGCACAGCGCGGGCACCTACCGGATCAGCGACGGCCGCGGCGGCGCCGGCGCCGGTCAGCAGCGCTTCGCCCCGCTGAACAGCTGGCCGGACAACGGCAACCTGGACAAGGCCCGCCGCCTGCTGTGGCCGGTGAAGAAGAAGTACGGCCAGAGCCTGTCCTGGGCCGACCTGCTGATCCTCACCGGCAACGTCGCCCTGGAGTCCATGGGCTTCACGACCTTCGGGTTCGCCGGCGGCCGCGAGGACGTGTGGGAGCCGGAGGAGGACGTTTACTGGGGCCCGGAGACCACCTGGCTCGACGACCAGCGCTACACCGGCGACCGCGAGCTGGAAAGCCCGCTCGGCGCGGTCCAGATGGGCCTGATCTACGTCAACCCCGAGGGCCCCAACGGCAACCCGGACCCGATCGCCGCGGCCCGCGACATCCGTGAGACGTTCCGCCGGATGGCGATGAACGACGAGGAGACCGTCGCCCTGATCGCCGGCGGCCACACCTTCGGCAAGACCCACGGCGCCGGCCCGGCCGACGCCGTCGGCGACGACCCCGAGGGCGCGCCGATCGAGGCGCAGGGCCTGGGCTGGAAGAACAGCTACGCCACCGGCAAGGGCGCGGACGCGATCACCTCCGGCCTCGAGGTGACCTGGACCGACACCCCCACCAAGTGGGACAACAGCTTCTTCGACATCCTCTTCGGCTACGAGTGGGAGCTCGACAAGAGCCCGGCCGGCGCCAACCAGTGGAAGCCGAAGGACGGCGCCGGGCAGGGCACCGTGCCGCACGCCCACGACGCCACCAAGAAGATCGCGCCCGGCATGCTCACCACCGACCTGGCGCTGCGCTTCGACCCGATCTACGAGCCGATCTCCCGCCGCTTCCACGAGAACCCGGCCGAGTTCGCCGACGCGTTCGCCCGCGCCTGGTACAAGCTCACCCACCGCGACCTGGGCCCGAAGTCCCTGCTGCTCGGCCCCGAGGTGCCCGCGGAGACCCTGCTGTGGCAGGACCCGCTGCCCGAGGCGGAGGGCGAGGCGATCGACGCCGCCGACGTCACCGCGCTCAAGGCGAAGATCCTCGCCACCGGCCTGACCGTCTCCCAGCTGGTCTCCGCCGCCTGGGCGTCGGCCTCGACCTACCGCGGCAGCGACAAGCGCGGCGGCGCCAACGGCGCCCGGGTCCGCCTGGAGCCGCAGCGCGGCTGGGAGGTCAACAACCCCGACCAGCTCGCGGCCGTGCTGACCGCGCTCGAGGGCGTGCAGCAGGAGTTCAACGCCGCCGGCGCCAAGAAGGTGTCGCTGGCCGACCTGATCGTGCTCGGCGGCGCCGCGGCGATCGAGAAGGCCGCCAAGGACGGCGGGCAGGACATCGAGGTGCCGTTCACCGCCGGCCGCGTCGACGCGACCGACGAGCACACCGACGCCGAGTCGTTCGCCGCGCTGGAGCCGGGCGCCGACGGCTTCCGCAACTACGTCGGCAAGGGCAACCGGCTCGGTGCGGAGTACCTGCTGATCGACCGGGCCAACCTGCTCACCCTCAGCGCCCCCGAGACCACCGTGCTCGTCGGCGGCCTGCGGGTGCTGGGCGCCAACTACGACGGCTCGAAGCTCGGTGTGTTCACCGACGCCCCGGGCACCCTGACGAACGACTTCTTCGTCAACCTGCTTGACCTGGGCGTCACATGGACGCCGACGTCCGAGGACTCCACCACCTTCGAGGCCCGCGACGACGCCACCGGCGAGGTCAAGTGGACGGGTACCCGCGCCGACCTCGTCTTCGGCTCGAACTCCGAGCTGCGGGCGCTGGCCGAGGTGTACGCGAGCGACGACGCCAAGGGGAAGTTCGTCGCGGACTTCGTCGCGGCGTGGACCAAGGTGATGGACCTCGACCGGTTCGACCTGCGCTGAGGCTCCGCCCGGCTGAGCACTCGCGCAGCTGAGCACCCGCACCACTGAACACGCGGACCGCGTCCGGGCCACGGCCCCGGCGCGGTCCGCGCGTTTCCGCCCCCGCGCACCCCGCTGCCCCGCGCGCCCCGCCGTACGCGCCCTGGTTGTCGCCATATAGGACGAATGGGGCGTGGCTTCGCGGGAATCGGGGGCCGCGGTCTGCATGATGGCGGGGCGGCTGACTGTCGCCGGCCGCGGGCCGCGAGCGAAGTGGGTGGAGCATGCCGGAGCAGGGACTCTCCTCGTACGGGTCGTACGGTTCGGCCCGCGGGGTCAACCGCCGGGCGCTGCTCCAGGCGGCCGGGCTGGGCGCCGGGGTCCTCGCGGCGGGCGGGATGGCGGCGCCCCGGGCGGAGGCGGCCGGCCCGGCGGAAGGCGGCTCGGCGCCGGCCCCGTTGGACGCGGCGAGCGCGGAGCTGCCGCTGACCGGCGGCCCGGACTTCCCGATCGGCCTGTTCTGGCCGCCGCACCCGTACGAGACGACGCTCGCCCGCTACCAGGAGATGGCCGACGCCGGCTTCACCTTCCTGATCACCGGCAACTACCAGTTCGACGCGCGCAGCGCGGCGTACGCGCTCGGCCTTGCCGACCAGGTCGGGCTGAAGGTGCTGGTCGCGGACGACCCGCGGATCGAGGCGCTCGCCCAGTACCTGACCGTCACCGACGACCGCACGGTGCCGTCGTCGATCACCACCGCCGACGCCGCCTCCTGGGTGCGTACCGCGCTGGGCAGTTACACCAGCCACCCCGCGCTCGCGGGCGTCAGCGTCTACGACGAGCCCTCGCGGGTCCGCTTCCCCAACGTCGGCGCGCTCACCGCCGTCGTACGCTCCGCCGCGCCCGGCCTGCTGCCGTACGCCAACATCAACCGCGGCAACGGCGCGTCGTACGCGGACTTCGTGCAGACCTACGTCGACACGGTGAAGCCCGCGCTGATCTCCTTCGACCGCTACCCGATCCTCACCGGCGGCATCGACACCGACTACTTCGACACGTGGGCGATCGTGCGGGCCGCGTCGCTGACGTCGGGCCTGCCCGCGTGGACGTACATCCAGTCCACCGGCTACAACAACCACCGGGTGCCCACCGCCTCGCAGTTGGCCTGGCAGGTCAACATCAGCCTCGCGTACGGCTGCAAGGGCATCCAGTACTTCACGTACTGGACCCCCGACCCGGCCCGCGGTGAGGGCTACACCCAAGCGCTGATCACCACCGACGGCAAGCGCACCCCGCTCTACGACGCCGCCACCGCCCTCAACACCGGCTGGCTGCGGCCGGTCGGGCGCGAACTCAAGCCGCTGGTCTCGCAGTCGGTGCAGCACGCGGGCGAGACGCCGCTGCCGCCCGGCACCACCGCCTTCACGCCGGACGACGTCGTCGCCGCGGTCACCGGGGACGCCGCCGTGCTCGGCATCTTCGCGCCCGCCCCCGGCACCGCCGACGACGGCACCCGTCACCTCCTCGTCGTCAACCGCGACCCCGACACCCCCGCGTCGCTCCAGGTGCGGCTGGCCCCGGGCCGTACCGCCGCGGTCTTCGCGCCCGCCACCGGCACGTACGCCGAGCCGGGCGCTGCCGCCGTGCTCTCCCTCCAACTGGCCCCGGGAGCAGCCGCGTTGTACCGCGTCGAAAGCAACTGAGCCTGTTCGTCGGCTGGCTCGGGCCGACTCGGCTCGCGCTGGCAGGGCATCAGGTCATGGCGCCCGTCCGCTCGTTCTGGAGCGTCCACAGGTCGTGGAACAGGCCGGGGGCGTCGCGGAGTTCGGCGAAGGTGCCGTACTGCACGATCCGCCCCCGGTCGAGCACCGCGACCTTGTCGGCCACGGCGACGTTCGTCAGCCGGTGGGTGACCAGGACGACGGCCCGGTCGGCGGCGAGCGCGCGCAGCCCGGTGAAGATACGGTGCTCCGCGCGCGGGTCGAGTGCGGCGGTCGGCTCGTCGAGCACGAGTAGGCCGGCCTCGCGGTGGAAGGCGCGGGCGAGGGCGACGCGCTGCCACTGGCCGCCGGAGAGCTCCTGGCCGCCCCACCACTCGCGGGCGAGCAGGGTGTCAAGGCCCGAGCGCAGGGCGGCCACCACGTCGTCGGCGCCGGAGGCACGGGCGGCGGTGTGCACGGCGGCATCGGGATCGGGGGCGGTGTCGGGGTTGGGGTTGGGGCTGGGATCTGGGCCGGGGTCGCCGGGACCGGCGGTCCTGGCCGTCACGGGCTGGCCGAGCGTGATGTTCTCGCGGGCGGTCAGCGGCCACTGGGCGTAGTCCTGCGGCACCATCGCGACCCGGTGCCAGGCGGCCTGCGGGTCGAGGCAGTGGGTGTCGGCCCCGTCCCAGGTGACGGCCCCGGTCGTGGGCAGGTAGAGCGCGGCGAGCAGCTTGCTCAGCGTCGTCTTGCCGGAGCCGTTCTCGCCGACCAGGGCGAGCACTTCGCCCCGGCGCACGTCGAGGTCGATGTCCCGCAGGGTCGGCGCGTCGGCGTCCGGGTAGGTGTAGCCGAGGCGCTCGGCGCGGACGACCGCGGGACCGGTGGGCACCACGCTGCCGCGCCTGGCCCGGTGCCCGCCGGCCTCGTCGAGGAAGTCGGACCAGTCGTCGAGGTACATGCCGGTGCGGAAGATGATCGCGCCGTAGCCGACGATGCCGTGCAGCCCCGACGCCACCGAGCGCAGCGCGAACGTCGCGGTGCCCGCCGAGGCGACCGAGATGCGCCCGGTACCGATCAGCGCGATCAGCGCCGCCCACACCGCGCCCGACGCGAGCCCGCCGACGAGGCTGCCGGCCAGCGAGGTGCGCGCCGCCTGCCATGCCGCGCGGTCGGTGGCGGCGTCCACCCGGGCGCCCGCGGCGCGGTACTTGCCGAGCAGGAAGTCGGCCATGGTGCCCGAGCGGATCTGGTCGGCGTTGGCCTTGTCGACCAGGTGCCAGCGCAGCAGCCCGAGCAGGCGCCGGTCGCTCAGGGTGTCCAGCGAGGCGAGGTAGTTCAGGCGGGCGGCTCGCACCCCGGCGACCGCCTGGGGCAGCGCCGCCAGCACCAGCAGGGGCAGCAGCAGCGGGTGCACCGAGGTGAGCACGGCAGCCGCGGCGACCAGTGACGCGGTCGCGGCCAGGATGTTCTGGGACTGGTTGAGCAGGTCCTGCGAGACCTCGACCCCGCGGTCGGCCGCGTCCCACCGGTCGTTGTAGCCGGGGTGGTCGTAGGCCGTCAGCTCCGCGTGGGTCGCCGCGTCCAGCAGCCGCAGCTCCGCCTCGCGGGCGATCCGCGGCGCCAGCCGCGTGGACAGGCCGCCCACCGTGATGCCCAGCACCGCCCGTACCCCGGCCGCCGAGGCGAGCAGGGCGATCGACGGCACCGCGTCGCGCAGCCGCGCCCCGATGTGCCCGGACGCGATCACGGCCGTCACGGTGCCGGTCACCGCGAGCAGGCCGAGCGCCTCCAGCACCCCCGAGAGCACCTGGCACACCAGCAGCGCGACCACCGCCCGGCGGTCCACCTGCCACGCCATCCCCAGCGCACGCCCGATCAGTTGGGGCAGCCGCCGGGCCATCGCCCGCGAGGTGATGGCGTGCCCGGCACTCTGTAGCCGTCCTCCGAAGATCTCGAACCGCATCTCCTCCGGGGGCCCCTCGACCTCGGCCTTCTCCTTCTTCTCCTCCTCCTGCGCCGCCACGTCAGAAGGAGCCTCCCCCTGAGCTTCCTCCCGAGCTGCGGGCACCTGATCGACCATCGGGTCCCTCCCCCCACGATCCGGCCCACCAGTCTGCCGGGCCCCCACCCAAACCCCCACCGGCGCACAGGCGCACCCGCCCACCCCCAGCGCACGCCCCGGCGCCCGTGACGTGCGCCGCCCGCCGATGGTCGCGTAGATGCGCGTGGTGCGCGCGCACTGCGCGGTCTTACTGCGCGAGCGCAGAGAGGGGGTTGGCGCAGGTCAGTGGGGTGAAAGGCGGTGCGCGGGCGGGGAGTTGGCGGAGGGGCGGGTGAGGGCGGCTACGCGCGAATGGGCGTGCGGAGGCTCGGAATGGGGCTACGATGCTCTCTGTTCGCAGGATCTGAGCCCGAAGTGAGCATTTCGGGTGGATGGTCCTGTCCGGTTCGACGGCGAAGGGGTGCCCGGTGTCGGGTGGAGCGCAAGGCGGGGGTCCGGTGGTGAAGGGTGCCGGCGGCCCCGGGAGATGGGCGCGGGCGGGGCGGTGGCTGCGGACGGCGGGGCGGGTCTTCGTGGTCGCGGTGGCGTTCGCGAAGAATCTGGGGGACGTGGTCGGCGGGATCGAACGGCATCTGTGAAAAGGCGGCCCGTGGGCTGCGGATTAACCGGTAATGAACCGGAAAACGGTCGCTGTCCAACCGGCCGCGCGGAGACTGGGTCACCCGTACCGCCAGCACTGTCCGCACCGCCCGTGCTGCTCGCGCCGTGGCCGAACGAAACGCCTCTGAGCTGCACGGTTCTCCCTGATGTGGAAGTCTCGCACCGTCCTTCACGGCCGCCGGCACGGAGTTTTCCTTTCCCGTGCCGTTTTCCGGGAATACGTCCGAGGCGGCGGTCGGGGAAATCGGAAACCCGATATTGACACCCCTGAATGGGCGCCCTAATCTCGGAAATCGGGGGCGCTCAGCACCCGAAACCACCTTTACTTCCCTGGAGGAATTCATGGCTACTGGGGCCGAGAAGTTCGAGGGCGTCGAGGTCATCTGCGGCGTCTACGACAAGGACCTCGCTCCGGCGTACTCGGGTGACGACGTGGAGGCGCACTCGGCGGAGAAGCTCCCGTCGGACAGCGTCATCTGCGGCGTGTACGACAAGGAGAACGCCTGAGCTCGAGGGGAGCGGGCGCTCACGCGCCCGTACCGCCGTCGACGCGCCGCCGTTGACGTACCGGTCCCGTGACGACCTGCCTCCCAGGTCGTGAGGCCCGGGCCGGGTGCGCCGCCGAGAGGCCGCGCACCCGGCCCGGGATCTTCCGTCCGTCACGTCCCTCGACAGGAAGCCCACGGCGAACGATGAGAGTCCTCGAAGGAAAGTCCGGCGTCTGGTACCTCGGCCCCGGCTCGACCGTGCTCATGCCGAAGCGGTTCCACGACGGCGGGCGGCTGACGGCCGAAGGGCGCGCCGAGTTGGCGCGGCAGGGCGTCGAGCAGCCCAAGCCGGCCAGCCGCTACAGCCTCACCGTGGTCACCTCGACCGCCTGCAACCTCGGTTGCCCGTACTGCTTCCAGAACACCGAGGCGGCCGAGCCCGGCCGCTTCGACCCGCCGCGCATCGCGCGCGAAGTGCTCGATCGCCCGATGATCGAGAAGATCGCCGCCTTCACCGAACCCCGGCTGCGTGCCTCGGGCCTCGGCCGGCTGTTCGTGCTGCTGTTCGGCGGCGAGCCGCTGCTCAACCGCTGGGGCTGCGTCGAACTGCTCGGCCGACTCTCGCAGTTGGCCCCGCTGACCGCGTCCATGGTCAGCAACGGCGTCCTGCTGACCGCCCGGACGGCCGCCAAGTTGGAGGCGGCCGGGCTGCGTTCGGTGCAGATCACCCTCGACGGGCCGCGTGAACTGCACGACGGCACCCGCTTCACCCGGGCCGGCCGCGGCACCTTCGACAAGGTACTCGCCAACTGCGCGGCCGTGCAGGAGGCCACGGACCTGCGGCTGTCGCTGCGGCTGAACACCACCGCCGAGGGGCTGCCGCTGCTCGGCGGGCTCGTCGCGGACCTCGCGCAGCGGCTCGACCCGGCCCGCTGCAACCTCGACATCGCCCCGGTCCTCAACTACGACGGCATGTTCGACCCGGTGATGAAGCGGTCGGCGGCCGACGTCGACGTGCTGCTGCGGGCCTATGCCGACGCGCTCGAACTCGGCTTCACCGTCGGCTGGCCGGGCGGCAGCGACTGCGGCTTCTGCGGTCGGCGCGACGGCAGCACCGGCGCGGTGATCAACGCCGACGGCACGCTCTACAGCTGCTGGGAGACGATCGGCAAGGCGGGCTACGAAGTCGGCAGCGTGGAGGGCGGCTACACCGACTATCCGGCCGAACGCTGGGTGAGCTGCGGGGAGTTCGCGGTCAGCGCCACGACGGCCGCACAGTCCCAGGCGTTCGACGACGCGCTGACCGTGGGGCTGCTGGAGATGCTGCGGGCCAGGATGCGCCGGGCGGCGGCGCGGAAGGCGGCTCAGGCTCAGGAGACGACTCAGGAAGCGGCTCAGAAGGAGGCTCAGGGGGCGACTCAGGGGGCGGTCCGGGACACGGCCCAGGAGGAGGCCCGGCCGCCCGCGCCCGCGTCCTTGGCGGTGACCGGCTCGTGAGGGTCCTGCTGTGCCCGCTGAGCAGCGGCGGCTTCCTCTACCCGGCGACGGCGGCGGCCCTGGAGCTGCACCGGCGCGGGCATGACGTCACGCTCTTCGCCACGGGCGCGGCGGGGCGCGCGGCAGCCGCCGCCGGGATCGCGGTGCTGCCCTCGGCGACCGATGGCGCACCGCACGCCTTCGACGTGAGCCGGTGGTTCCGCGACGGCGCGTCGCAATACCGCGTCGTGCGCGAGGCGGCGCGGGCGCTGCGGCCCGATGTCGTGGTGACCTCGGTGCTCTGCCCGGGTGCGCTCCTGGCGGCGGAGGCCCTGGACCTGCCCGCCGTGGTGCTCGGCCTGGCGTGCCACCTGTGGCCGTACGCGGAAGGGGCGCCGGGCGGTGGGGGCGGCGACGCCGACAGCGAGGACCGCGAGTGGCGGCTGACGGAGACCTTGCGCCACTACCAGGCGCTGCGCGAGGAGTTGGGGCTCCGTATTCCCGAACCAGCGGCCGCCACACGGCAGTTGTACGGCGCCGCCTTCCTGTTGCGCGGCCACCCCGACCTCGAACGTCCGGGCGCCGTGCTGCCGCCGGGCGTAGGGCACGTCGGCCCGCTGTGGTGGGAGCCGCCCGCCGGGGACGGCGAGGGCGGCGGGGACGGCGAGGGAGCCGCACTCGCCGCACACCTCGACCGGGTGGGAAAGCCGGTCGTCTACGTCCACTTGGGGCGCACTTTCGGCGGCGAAAGCCTGTGGCGGTGGATCGACGAGGCGTTCACCGGCACCGGGCTCCAGGCCGTGGTGGAGCTCGCCCGCACCCCTGACCGCGCGCCGGCGCCCGGCTCCGACGTCATCACGGTCCGCCGGCCGCGGATGGGCGACCTGCTGGCGCGGGCCGAGGCCGTGGTCGGCAACGGCACCAGCGCACCGGTGCTCGGCGCACTGCTGCACGGCAAGCCGCTGCTGCTGCGGCCCAACGGCGGTGAGCAGCGGCTGCTCGCCGCCGCCTGCCTGCGGGCCGGGGTCGCGGCGCCGCTGCCCGAACGCCCGGCAGAAAGCGAGGCGTTGGTCCGCGCGGTTGCTGATCCCCGGCTGCGTACGGCCGTCGGCGCGCTCGGGGCCGCACTCGCCCAGGCCAAGAGCGCCGCCGCGGCCGCGCAGGTGATCGAGGAGGCCGCCCGTTGACGTCACCGCCCGCGACCCGCCCCGCCCTGTCTGCCCTGTTCGCCCCGCCCGCCCCGTCCCGCCGGACCGAGGAGCGCCCGTGACCGCCAGCAGCCCCGCCGCCGTCCCCACCGACCACGCCGCCGTCGCCTACGACGCCACCGCGCCCTTCTACGACCAGCTCTCCCAGGGCGACGACTACACCGTCTTCGGCGACATCCTGGAGACGCTGATCAAGCGCGCCGACCCGCCCGGCAACCGCCTGCTGGACGCCGGCTGCGGCACCGGCCGCAGTACCGTCGCCTTCGCCGAGCGCGGCTTCGACCCGGTGGGCGTGGACATCAGCGCCGGCATGATCGCCGTCGCACGCGCCAAGTACGCGGACACCGGCATCGGCTTCCATGTCCACGACCTGCGGCTGCCGTTCACCGCGGACGGCACGTACGACGTCGTGCTGTGCATGAGCGACATCGTCAACTACCTCGCCGACCCGCAGCACCTGCGGGAGGCGCTGGCCGGCATCGGCAGGGTGACCCGGCCCGGCGGCGTGCTGGTCTTCGACGCCAACACCGCCCGCGGCTACGGCCTGATGACCTCCACGCACGTCTACGAGTACGACGGCCTGTACGCGACCATGAGCGGCCGGTTCCTCGCGCGCGAGGGGGAGCCGCGGCGCTTCCGCATGGTCATGAACGCCTTCCGCACCTCACCCGGGCAGCCCGACGTGTGGCGGCGCGAGCGGGTCGAGCACCTCCAACGGCACCACAGCCACGAGGAGTTCGCCGAAGCGCTGGACGCCGCGGGCCTGGACCTGGTGGCCGCGCACGGCCTGGAGCGGGACGGCTCGCTGTCCGACCGGGTGGACGAGGACGCCCACACCAAGGGCCTCTACGTCGCCCGGCGCCGCGCTGCCGGCTGATCCGGCCCGCCACCCCCGTGGCCCGCCCGACTTGCTGCCCGACCTGCTGCCCGACCGCCGTCCCACCTGCCGTCCGACGCTCGCACGATCCGGCTCGCACCCCGGGGGCATGACGTGATCAACCGCAGTTTCACCCTGATCTGGGTCAGCCAGGCGCTGTCCGACGTGGCCAGCGAGATGACGTCGCTCGCGCTGCCGCTGGCGGTGCTCGCGGCGACCCACTCGGCCGTGGACGCGGCGCTGGTCGCCACCGTCGTCGGGATCGCCCAGCTCCTGGCGAAGCTGCCGAGCGGGCTGATCGCCGACACGTACCACCGCAAGCGGCTGATGCTGCTGTGCGACGCGGCGCGGGCGGCGGTCGCGCTGCTGCTGGCGCTCGCGCTGGCGACGGGGAACCTCACCACGATCGTGGCGGTCGGCTCCGCAGCGACGATCGCGCTGTTCTCCTCGGTGTTCGGGCCGGCCGAGTCCGGGGTGCTGCGCCAGGCGGTGCCGCTGGAGCGGCGGCGCGAGGCGATCACCCGCAACATCGTCCGCAGCAACATCGCCATCGCGGTCGGCCCGCCGCTGGGCGGCATGCTGCTCGCGGCCGGCGCACCGACGGCGTTCTTCGCGGACGCCTGCTCGTACCTGCTGTCGCTGGCGCTGGTGGCACGGGTCGCCTACACGCACGTCGCCCGGCCGCGCGCGAGCGCGGCCGCCACGCACCCGCTGCGCAACACCGCCAACGAGCTGACGCTCGGCTTCGGCTGGGTCTTCCGCCGCACCGGCCTGGTGGTGCTCATCGCGTTCGCCGCGTACGTCAACCTGCTCGGCCGCTCCATCGAACTGCTCGCGGCGTTCGGGGTGTCGCACGACGGCGCGCACCCGGTCTCCGCCGGGCTGGTCCTCACCGCCGCGGGCGTCGGCGGCATCGCGGGCGGGCTGTGCGCGGGGTGGATTCTGAAGCGGATGACGCCGACCGCGATCGTGGCCGCCGCGTCGGTGGCGTGGCTGCTGATGATGCCGTGCGCGTCCACGGGTGACGAGTTGACCAGCGCGGTCGCCGTCGGCCTGGTGGTGTTCTCGCTGCCGTCGGTCGGCTCGCTGGTGGGGCTGACGATCAGCGTGGAGGCCCCGACCCACCTCCAGGGCCGGGTGGGCGGCGCGGTCACCCTGCTCGCGATCAGCATCGCGTGGGCCGGCCCCGGGCTGACCGGCTTCCTCATCTCCGCCCAAGGGCCGCTCACCGCCTCGGTGGTGCTGGCCGCACCGATGGTCGTACCGCTGATCGTCCTGGCGGCGAGTCCGCGGCTGCGCGCGGCAGTCGGCAAGATCGGCACCGTGCCCGCCCGCGAACCCGAGCCCGAGCCCGAACCCGTCGCGGCCCCCGCCGAGCAGGACGTGCTGGCCCACGGCGAACCGGCGATCCAGGGTTCGCCCGCGGCCGCCGCCGCTCGGCCGTCGCTCGAACTCGACGACCCCCTCGGCCCGTTCGCGATGCTCGCACTCGGACTCGGACGCGCCCGGCCCCTGCCTTGACGCGGGCCGGGCAGGGCAGGGCCGGGCCGGGCCGAGGGTACGGCGGCTGGCAGCCCGGGTCGCCGTGTCAGCCCGGCCCACCGGGTGAGCGGTCGACAGCTTCGACCGGCGACGGCCGCACCGCCGTACCCGCACCAAACCGGGCAAGCCCGGCGACAACTCCACCCTCCTCAACGACCGCTCACGACCGGCTACTTGTGAAGCCGTCAGCCGCATGGTGCCCTTGTTCTCTCTGGTGCAACTGATGCCAAGGAGGCGGACGAGTCCCATGAACAAGCGAACAGTCGCCATGGCGGTGCTGATACCGGCCTTGCTGGGCACGACCTGCGGTGTCGCCTCGGCGCAGCCCGCGCCGAAGGCGGCCTCCTCGGTCGTCACCCTGACCTACGACGCCAGCCGGGCCGGCCAGTGGGCGAGCGCGATCACGCAGGGCGTGCAGAACTGGAACGACGCCGTGCACAACGTCCAACTGGTGCCCGCGACCTCGGCCGGCTCGGCCGACTACGTCTACGTCGCCACGAGCGGCTGGCCCGAGACCACGCTCGGCCCGATCTTCCCCGGCGGCAGCGGCGAGGTCGAGCTCGGCCAGGAAGCCGTCGACGAGGGCTACGACGTGACCCGCATCGCCGCCCACGAGACCGGGCACATCCTCGGCCTGCCCGACGACTACAGCGGCCCCTGCTCGGAGTTGATGTCCGGCCACGGCCCCGGCACCTCCTGCACCAACGCGCTGCCGTCCGCCGCCGAGGCCGCGCAGGTCGACGAGAACTACGCCGACGGCTCCGACGCGGTCCACCCGAACCACCACCAGACCGTCGTCGACGTCTGGACCGCGCCCACCCTCGCCGCCGCCCGCTGACCGGCCGCGACCGACCAGGTGTACGCGGCGGGCGGCCCGGCACCGCCCCGCCCGCCGCGGCCACCCGGACCTCGGTCGGCCAAGTGCCCTACCCGGCGTCCGGACCGGGACCCGGACCTCGATCCGGCCCCGGACCCGGCCCCGGGCGCAGGGTGAGCAGAGTGATCTCGCTCGGGGCGAAGACACGGAACGGCGGTCCCCAGAAGCCGGCACCGCGGCTGGTGTAGAGCTGGGTGCGCTCGCCGTGCCGGCTCAGCCCGTGCACCACCGGCTGGTCGATCCGGACGAGGAAGTTGAACGGCCATATCTGGCCGCCGTGGGTGTGCCCGGACACCTGGAGGTCGATCCCGGCGGCCGCCGCCTGCCCGACGTACTTGGGCTGATGGGCGACGAGCAGCACCGGCCGGTCGGGGTCCGCGCCCGCGAGCGCGTCCTCCAGGTTCGCGCGGTGCCCGGCGAGGCCGGACGACTCCGCCGTCACGTCGTCCACCCCGGCCAGGACCAGGGCGTCGCCGCCCCGTTCGACCGTCACGTGGCGGTTGTGCAGCGGCTCCCAGTCCAGCTCCGCCATCCGGTCCAGCCAGCCCTGGGCCTCGCTGAAGTACTCGTGGTTCCCCGTGACGTAGACCTTCGCGAGCCGGGCCCGGATCGTGCCGAGCGGCGCGGACTGCGCTCGCCGCTGCACCGGGGTGCCGTCGGCGATGTCGCCCGCGTGCACCACGATGTCCGCCTCCAGCGCGTTGACCGCCTCGGCGACCCGTACCGACCAGCGCTCACGGTCGATCGGCCCGTAGTGGGTGTCGGCCAGCAGCACCACGCGCGTCCCGTCCAGACCCGCGCCGAGCCGCGGTATCCGGATGTCCAGCCGCTTCACCCGGGGCACGCGCATCGCTTCGTAATGTCCCCAGGCCAGCAGGACGGCGCAGACCGCGGCGACCGCGACGGCGACGACCCGGGCCCGGTGGGCGCCGCCCGCGCCCGACCCGATCAGCACCAGGTGCACCAGACCGCCCAGCACCGACCAGGTGAACAGCACCCACACCGCACCGAGGGTGCTGTCCGCGATCCGGGATGCCCGGTCGCTGCGCCGCCGACCGTGACCCGCGGCCATCAGGAACGGGAACGCGACGAGGGACGCGCCGAAGACCACCGTGCCGACGACGAACACCGGCAGCGGCCAGTCGGTGCCCGAGCCGAAGAGCGTCCACCAGGGCAGGACGAACAGCAGGGCGAGGACCAGGAAGACCACGCCGCCGCCGAGCCGCCGGCGCAGCGACCCCCGGGGTCCGGGCGGTGCCTCCTCGGCCCCGCCCGCGACCTCCGCCGTCCCCACGGACTCGCTCTCCATCACCATGCCGCCACCCCTCACCTCAGCCGTCCCACCGTCAACTCCCATCATCCATCCATCCGGCAGGCCGCGGCGGAACGATCGCGGACGGCTGTGGATAACCCCGGCGCCCCTTGGAAAACCCGGTGAAAGCGCCCCAGAGCGGCCGTGACGACGCCTCCGAACACCCGTGAAAACGACGAAAGTTGGTCTAGTCCTCTTGACGTGGCGTGCGGCGCGCGGTTTGGTACGTACCAACTCAGGCCCGAGATGCACCTTCCCCCCACCACTTCACGCTTGAGGGGCTTTCATGCGCTTCGCGAAATGGGCGGCCTCCGCTGCCGCGCTCACGCTCGTGACCGCCGGTGCGGCCGTCGCCCTCGCCCCCGCCGGCAATGCCGCGTCGACCGCCGGCTACTCCGTGGCTCCCTACGTCGACATGTCGAACAGCCAGGAGGGCCTGCTCGACACCGCCATCACCGGCCACGGCCTCGGCTCGTACACCGCGGCCTTCGTCCTCGGCTCCGGCTGCAACCAGATCTGGGGCGACACCCTCCCCATCGGCGCCGACTCCTACACCGACCCGCTGATCGCCAAGGCGAAGTCCGAGGGCGCCTCGGTCATCATCTCCTCCGGCGGCGCGAGCGGGCTGCCGCTCGCCTGGACCTGCTCCACGCAGAGCTCGATCGACGCGGGCTACCAGGCGATCATCGACGACTACGGCGTCAACCGCCTCGACTTCGACATCGAGGGCGCCGCCATCGCCGACACGGCCGCCGCGGCGCGGCAGATGCAGGCGATGAAGGACCTCAAGGCGGCCAACCCCGACCTCCAGTTCTCGGTGACGCTGCCGGTCCTCACCAGCGGGCTGACCTCCGACGGCGTCAACATCCTCAAGGCCGCCAAGAGCGCGGGGATCAAGATCGACGTCGTCAACATCATGACCATGGACTTCTACGAGGGCACCGGCACCGAGATGGGCGACGGCTCGGTCGCCGCGGCCAAGGCCACGCTCGCCCAGATGCAGTCCGTCGACTCCGGCTACACCTACGCCAACCTCGGCATCACACCGATGATCGGCAAGAACGACGACGGCTCCACCTTCACCCTCGCCGACGCCCAGACGGTCGAGAGCTTCGCGGCCCAGAACGGCGTCGGGCGGCTGGCGTTCTGGTCGATCAACCGCGACCAGCCGTGCAGCGGCACCGCCAACTCCCTGCCCACGTGCAGCGAGATCAGCCAGAACAGCTTCGCCTTCACCGACACCTTCGTCCCGTTCGCGGGCGGCTCCGGCAGTACCACTGGCGGCTCCACGACGACCGGCGGTACCACGACCGGAGGTACGACGACCACCGGCGGCTCCACGACCGGCGGTACGACGACCACGGGCGGCACCACGACCACCGGCGGCTCAGGCGGCACCACCTGCACCGCCGCCTCCTGGAGTTCCAGCGCCGTCTACACCGGCGGCGACACCGTCTCCTGGAACGGCCACACCTGGCAGGCCAAGTGGTGGACCCAGGGCGAAGAGCCCGGCACCACCGGCGAATGGGGCGTCTGGCAGGACGAGGGCGCCTGCTGACCCACACCCCCCACCGTCCGGCCCGCCCCCTTCCCGGGGCCGGGCCGGACGCACGTCGGGACCTTTCCCGGACCCGTAAGCGGCGGTTCCTTCTTGGCGGGAGGGGGCGCGCGGCTTGGTAGGGAGAACGTTCGGTCTTGACAAGGGCCGCGGCTCCGCCTTTCATAGTGGGGAGACCGAACGTTCTCTCCCGTGAGGCGTCCGGTCGAAGCCCGGCACCGAACCGCTTCCGCTGAAAGGCACTTCCGTGGACACCCTCACCGCGACCCCCGCCCCCGCTGCCATCCCCACCACCGTTGCCGTGGCCCTGCGGAAGCTGTACTTCGTGCGCTTCGCGTTCGCCGCGGTCTGGGCGGCCCTGCTGTTCACGACCTCCGGCAAGCTCGGGGCGCCCGCGGCCACCCTGCTGGTGATCTACCCGTTGTTCGACGTCGCCTGCGCGGTCGTCGACCTCAGCTCCGCCCGCGGCAACGGCCAGCCGCTGCGCGGCCTCTACGCGAACGCCGTGCTCAGTACCCTCACCGCCATCGGCCTCGCCGCTGCCGCCACCTCCGGTATCCCCGCAGCCCTGCGCGTCTGGGGCGCCTGGGCCATCACCGCGGGCCTCGTCCAGCTCGGCGTCGCCGTCGCCCGCCGCCACCTCGGCGGCCAGTGGGCCATGATCGCCAGCGGCACCATCTCCACCCTCGCCGGCGCCTCGTTCATCGCCCAGGCCGCCAAGAGCGGCGCCTCCCTGCACACCCTCGCGGGCTACGCCTTCCTCGGCGGCGTCTTCTTCCTCGTCTCAGCCCTCCGCCTCCCCCGCACGGCCTGACGCCGGGGCGGGCTCCGTCCCCTGCGGGGTAAGCGCAGCCGAACAGCAGGTCGGACCGGGGTTGCGCCGCTTGCCCCCGCATGCTCGACAGTCCTGTCCGTCAACGAACGGACAGGAGAAGACATGCCTCCCAAGAAGAACTCCCGCGCTCAGGCACAGCGCAAGGGGCGCCGCGCCTACATCGAACTGAGCATCGGGCACGTCCGGTTCACCGCCCCCAAGCCCACCGGGCGCCTCGCCGCCCGCATCCGCAGGGCAACCGCCCAGTGCCTGGGGACGTGGTACGTCTGCCTGACGGCCTTTCACCTGATCCCGCGCCGCTGAACCCTGTCGGGCCCCGGGGGCGGACGGCGGACCCGCCTCCCGGGGCCCGGGTACGGTCGCCACCGTCGTACCGGCGGCTGTCGGTGGGAGCCCTTAGCGTGGTCAAGGTGAGGACGGGGACGGGGAGTGCGGGCACGGTGCTGGTCGTCGTGCGGGGCAACAGCGCGTCGGGGAAGTCGTCGATCGCGGCGGGGCTGCGGGCCGGCTTCGGGCGCGGGCTGGCGATCGTCGGGCAGGACAACCTGCGGCGTACGGTGCTGCGGGAGTGGGACCGGCCGGGCACGTCGAACATCGGACATCCCCTTCGAGGAGACGCTCCGCCGCCACACCACCAAGCCGCAGGACGGGGATTACGGCGAGACGGAGATGCGCGGCTGGTACCGCCCGGCCGACCTCCTCCCCGGCGGCGTCGAGACGGTCATCGGTGCGGACAGTGCCCTGACGGCGAGCGTCGACCGGATTCTGCGCGACACGGGCCTGGCGGGCAGCCCCGGCCGAGAGTCCGGGGGAGGGTCACTTCCACGGGGATGAGGGCGGTTCGGCCGCCGTCGTTGCGGTCATCGCGTCCTCGACGCTTCGGTGGACGCGGTCGCGGCCGAGCCGGGTGGCCAGGGGGTGGCGGTCGAAGTCGCGGCGGGCGGCGGCGCGCAGGCGGGCCAGGTGCAGGGTGGCGCCGCGGTGGTGGAGGGCCTCGCGCAGTTCGTCGAGGGTGTCCAGGACGGGGACGCCGAGGTGGTAGGTCGCGCTGAGGTCCAGGACGACCGTGTGCGGCGGCGGGTGGGCGGCCGCAGTGAGGGCGAGCAGGCCGAGGCGGGTGCGGTTGGCGTTGCCGAAGAAGAGCGCCCCGTCGGGGCGGACGACCAGCACGCCGGGGACGGTCGTCGCGCCCGGGTTCCGGTCGGTGTCCCCGTACAGCGGGCTGCCGGGGATCTTGCCGAGGACGGAGAGGCGGGTGGTGCTGGCGGCGGCGATGAACAGCAGCAGCGACAGCGCGACGGCCAGCAGGAGCCCGGGCAGCAGGTCGAAGAGGAGGACGCCGAACAGCGCGGTCAGCGCCACCCACAGGCTCGCGTGGTCGGCCTTGGCGTAGCGGCGCAGTTCGGCGGTCGACAGGAATCCGCGGACGGCGATGATGACGATGGCGCCGAGCACGGGTTCGGGCAGGTCGGTGAAGAGCGGGGTGAGGAACGCGCCGGTGAGCAGGATGAGCCCGGCGGCGATCAGCGAGGTCAGCCGGGTGCGGGCGCCGGCTGCCTCGGCGGCGGCGCTGCGTGAGGCGCTGCCGGAGACGGTGAAGCCGCGGAAGAGGCCGACGGCGATGTTCGACGCGCCGACCGCCGCCATCTCGCGGTCGGCGTCGACCTCGTCCCCGTGCTCGCGGGCGAAACGGGAGGCGATGCTGAACGCCTCGGCGAACACCACCAGCGCCACCCCGCAGGCGCCGCCGGCCAGCCGTCCCCAGTCGGCGGCGGGGATGCCCGGCAGGTGCGGGACGGGCACGGCCGAGGGGATCTTCCCCACCACCTCCACACCGTGCTGCTTCAGGTCGAGCCCCGCGGACACCACCAGGGCCACGACCAGCACGACCAGCGACGCCGGGGCCTTCGGCGCGTACCGCTCGATCGCCAGCAGGGCCGCCAGCGCCGCCGCGCCCACGGCCAGCGAGGTCAGGGACCAGTGCGGGAGGTGCCGCAGCAGTGTCCACAGCCTGGGGAAGAACTGGCCGTCGCCACTGGACGTCCCGGCGATCTTCGCGGCCTGGCGAACCACGATGGTCAGCGCCATCCCGAACAGGAAGCCGTTCAGCGCGGGTTCGGCCAGGAAGTTCGTCACGAACCCGAGCCGGGCGAGGCCCGCGACCAGCAGTACCGCCCCGGCGAGCACCGCGAGGGCCGCCGACAGCCCGACCGCCTGCTTCGGGTCGGAGCTGACGTCGGCGACGGTGGCGCCGGAGAGCACCGCCGCGGCCGACGTCGCCCCGATGATCAGGAACCGCGAGCGGCCCAGCAGGACGTACGCCACCAGGGCCACGGGCGCGGCGTAGAAGGCGTTCTGCGGGGGCACCCCCGCGATCTGCGCGTAGGCGACGCACTCCGGCACGATCAGCGCCCAGGCGGTGAGCGCGCCGAGCACGTCGCCGCGCGAGGCCCCGCCGCCGAGCACGGCCCGCGCCACCGACCGCGTTCGCGCAGGTGCGTGTGGTCGGTCGGCCACGCCTGCACCTCTCTGCTCAGCCGGGCCCTTTTCCTCGTTCGCCCGGAGCCGGTGGCGGTTCAGGGAGTGACGATGGCGAAGGCGGGATCGGGGTCGTCGAGGACCTCTGCGAGGCGCCGGAGGACGCCGGGGTCGCCGTCGTACCGGACACCGTCGGTCTGCTTGCCGGCCAGCAGCGGCATCAGCCCGCCGCGGGTGAGGGCGACGGACAGGTCGGCGCCGTCGGTGGGGCGGTCGGTGCGGGTGTGGACGAGGACGCCGTTGCGGAGCGTGAGCCGGTACCGCTCGTCCGCGTCGGTGAAGTGCCAGTCGACGGTGAGGGTTGTGGCCCAGGCCCTGGGGCCGTTGACGCGGATGGCGAGGGAGTCGAAGACCTGTTCCACGGTGAGGGCGCCGGCCATGCTGCCCGCGGTGATGGGCGTGGGCTTGACGCCCTCGCGCAGTTCCTTGGCGCCTTGGAGGTAGTTGTTGCGCCAGGTGCCGCATTCGGCGCCGTGGCCGAGGCGCTCGAAGGTGGTGGCGAGCAGTTCCTTGGCGTCGGACCGGTCGGGGGCGGCGAAGACGGCGTGCTTGAGCAGTTGGGCGGCGAAGCGCAGGTCCCCGGCGTCCAGGTACGAACGCGCCTTGTCCAGGGTGGCGTCGAGGCCGCCGACGCAGTCCACGTACCGGCGGGCGGTCTCGGTCGGCGGGTGCTCCCACAGGGAGGAGGGGTGGCCGTCGTACCACCCCATGTAGCGCTGGTAGATGGCCTTGACGTTGTGGTTGAGGGAGCCGTAGTAGCCGCGCGCGTGCCAGGCGGACTCCAGCGCGGGCGGCAGCTGGATCAGCTCGGCGATCTCGGTGCCGGTGTGGCCCTGGTTGGTGAGCCGCAGCGTCTGGTCGTGCAGGTAGGCGTAGAGGTCGCGCTGCTCGGACAGGAAGGCGGTCAGCCGGTCGTTGCCCCAGGTCGGCCAGTGGTGGGAGGCGAACAGCACGTCGGAACCGGGGGCGAACAGCTCGACCGCCTCGGTCAGGTAGCGGGCCCAGACCCGGGCGTCCCGGACCACGGCGCCACGCAGCGTCAGGATGTTGTGCATGTTGTGCGTGGCGTTCTCCGCCATGCACAGGGCCCGGCGCTCGGGGAGGTGGAAGTTCATCTCCGAGGGGGCCTCGGTGTCCGGGGTGAGCTGGAAGCGGAACCGTACCCCGTCGAGGGTCTCCTCCTGGCCGGTGCGGGTGACCTCCACGGTGGGCGGCCGTAGGCTGGGGGTGCCTCGGGAGGCGGTGAAGCCCAGGCCGACACCGATCAGGCCGGTCGGCCCCGGCGGCAGTTCGGCGCCGGTGTGGTAGATGCCGCGGCGCAGCATGGCGGTGCCGGCGTAGACGTTCTCGGCGACGGAGTTCGCCATGAAGCCGGGCGGCGCCAGGATTGGCACGTCGTCGTCCGGGCCGAGTACGCCGTCGATGCCGCCGAAGTGGTCGATGTGGGAGTGGGTGAAGACCACCGCGGTCACCGGCCGCTGCCCGCGGTGCGACCGGTACAGGGCGAGCGCCGCGGCGGCGCACTCGGCGGACACCAGCGGGTCCACGACCACCACGCCGCGTTCGCCCTCGATCAGCGACATGTTCGACAGGTCGTACCCGCGGACCTGGTAGACGCCGTCGGTCACCTCGAACAGCCCCGCCCGGGAGCACAGCTGGGACTGGCGCCAGAGGCTGGGGTCGGCGGTGTCCGGGCAGTCGCCGGCGAGGAACGAGGTCGCGTCGAAGTCCCAGACCACCTCGCCGCCCGCACCGGTGATCCGGTCCGTGTCAGGTGCGGCGACCAGACCGCGGTCGGCGTCGGCGAAGTCCTGGCGGTCGGCGAAGTCCAGCGGGTCGGTCGTGGTGGTCATGGTCGTCCTTTCGAGAGCTCGTCGGGGGCCACGGCCGGTGGTCCGCCGGTGGTCTGCCTGTGGTGCCGGTGGTCCGCCGGTGGTCTGCCTGCGGTGCTGGTGATCTGACGGTGGTCCGCCGGTCCTCATGAGGTCAGGCCGCTGATCGCGTCGCCGACGTACTTGGCGCCGAGTACGGCCAGGAGCGTCGTCATGATCGCCGCGTTGTGCAGGGCCATCCAGCCGCGCCACTCGCCCAAAACCGTCTGCGACCTGCTCCCGCCGAGCAGGTAGACGCCCAGCGGCAGCACCGTGCACAGCGAGGCGACGAGGACCATCAGCACTGCGGCGACGGTCTTCCCGCCGGCGCCCGCGCCCGAAGCGGCGATCGAGACCGCACCGCCGATCGCGAGCACCAGGTTCTTGGGGTTGGCGACCGCCAACGCGGCCGCGAGGCCCGCGGACCTGGCAGGCGTGAAACGGTCGACGGCCTTCATCCAGCCCGGGGTCGCCGCCTCCCGCCCTTCGCGCGGCCGCGCCCGCCACTGCTTGACGCCGAGCAGCAGGAACACCAGCCCGAGCGCCAGCTTCACCCAGTACGTCCAGCGCCCGGGCCCGCCCGCGCCGTGCGAGGCGTCGCCCCCGGAGCCGGCCACCACCACGACCGCGACCAGCACGGCCAGCGCCACGATCCACCCGGCGGCGAACGCCACACCGTTGCTGCGCCCCTTCGGCGTCGCCAGCATCAGGATCACCGCGATCAGCGGCAGCGGGCTGATGGCGATACCGACCGCCGAGGCCAGCATCTGGCCGACCGCGTCACCCACGGCGGCCCCGCAGGCTCGTGCGGGCGGCGAGCGGAAGCGGTGCGCGGTGGGGAAGCGGTGCGCGGTGGGGAAGCGGTGCGCGGCGCGGCGGCCGGCTTCGGGTGGGGCCGGCCCCGACGTCCCTCGCCATCCGGTGCTCCTCTGCTCGGTTGCCCTCCACGCTCGGCACGGAGGGCCCCCGCGACCACCCCGGGGCCGCCGTACGGGTGACGGAAACCGGACGGGCAAGGTGCCGGGCGCCCGTCTCCCGTCCTTCGCCCGATCGGGGTGGAGGGCGCCGTAAGAGGGTCAGCGCAGGCCGGCGAAGAGGTCGTTCTCGGGTACGGCCGCGCCCGTGGTGTCCCGGACCCGGACGAAGGTCTCCATGCCCATCAACTCGCCGAACCGCTCCTTGCCCATCTTGAGGAAGAAGATGTTCTCGCCCTGACTGGCGTGCGCGGCCAGCGCGTCGAACTTCTGGCCGCTGAACGCGGTGGTGTCCACCCACGTGGTGATCTCGTCGTCCGGCAGGCCGATCTCGGCCATCGCGGCGGCCTCGGCAGGGTCCGGTTCGGGCATGTCCTCGCCGAACTCGCGCATGATCTCGCCGAACCGCCGCAGCCCCGAGCGGGGCATCGTGGTCCAGTAGACCTTCGGTGCCGGCTCGGTCATCTCCAGCGCCGCCATGGTGATGCGGTGCGCCTGGATGTGGTCGGGGTGGCCGTAGAACCCGTTCTCGTCGTAGGTGACGACCACGTCGGGCCGGTAGTGCCGCATGAGTTCCGCGAGCCGGGCGGCGCCTTCCTCGACGGGGGTCTGCCAGAAGGCCCCCGGGGCGTCGTTGCTCGCCCAGCCCATCATCCCGGAGTCGGCGTAGTCCAGCGTCTCCAGATGGCTGATCTTCAACACGTCGCAGCTCACCGCGAGTTCCTGCCGGCGCATCAGGGCGACCGCGGCCGGATCGTGACCGGGATCGCCGGGCTTGACGCCCTCCGGCCCGTCGCCGCACCGGCCGTCGGTACAGGTCACGAGAACCGTGCGGATGCCCTCCGCGGCGTACCGGGCGAGGACCCCGCCGGTGCCGGTGGCCTCGTCGTCGGGGTGGGCGTGCACTGCCATGAGCGTCAAGGGGCGGTCAGTCATGGGGCGGTCCTCCTGCGGGGATTACGTCGTGAACCGAAGAGTGTGGCGTCCGTACCAGCATGCCGGGGCGCGAGCCACGGTGGGACGGGCGCCCCTGCCCCTCGGTGCAGGACTCTCCTCGGTGCAGGACGCCTCGCGATGCAGGACGCCTCGCGGGCAGGACACCTCGCGATGCCGGACTCTCAGCACAAGGGGCTGCGGGGCAGCAGCCGGTCCGAGATGATCTTCTGCTGGATCTGGCTGGTTCCTTCGAAGACGGTGGTCAGGCGGGCGTCACGCCAGTAGCGCTCGACACGGCGTTCGGTGGTGTAGCCGTTGCCGCCGTGCAACTGCATGGCCTGGCCGGTGACCTCGACAGCCATCTCGGTGGCGAGGAGCTTGGCCATCGCCGCCTCCCGTTCGCAGGGACGGCCGAGGTCGATCAGGTGGGCGACCTGCTGGTAGAAGGCGCGCGCCTGGTCCACCCGGGCGGCCATCTCGGCGGCCATGAAACGCAGGGCCTGGAAGTCACCGATGGGGCGGTCGAACTGGTGGCGCTCCTGCAGATACAGCAGGCACTCCTCGACCGCTGCCCGGGCGAGGCCGACCGCCCGTGCGGCGGTGTGCACGCGCGCCGCGTTGAGGCCCTGTTCGATGGCGCGGAAGGTGTTGGCGTCCTTGCCCTTGACCTTGACCTTGCCCTCGTCCTCGTCCTCGTCCTTGCCGCCGGCGCGGGCACGGCCCAGATCGGCCACCAGGTTGGCGACCGGTACGCGCAGCCCGTCGAACTCGAGGTTCCACGTGAGGAAGCCGTGGTAGCCGATCTTGTCGATGGGGGTCCCGGTCAGCCCCTCGGGAAAAGCACCGGGCTCCTTCTCGACGACGAGGGTGCCCATGCCGGCCGACCGCCGCTCGCCGGGCTCGGGGTCCCGGACCCGGCACAGGAGCTGGATGAAGTCCGCGGCTTTGGCGTTGCCGCACCAACGCTTGGTCCCGGTGACGACGAAGTGGTCTCCGTCGCGTACCGCGCGCGTGCTGACACCCGCGAGGTCGGAGCCGGCGCCGGGCTCGGACAGGGCGGCGGCGCCGATCCACTCGCCGCGCGCGCTCTTCTCCAGCAGGCGGCGGCGCCTGGCCCCGTCGTCGAAGCCGGTGCCCATGCCCTGCGCCCGGGCGATGATGCTGGCGACGCTCATCCATCCGCGGGCCAGCTCCTCGGCGATCAGGCAGTACTCGAACACCCCGAGCCCCATGCCTCCGTACTCGGTGGGGATGAGGATGCCGAAGTAGCCCTGCTTGCCCAGCTTCTCGATGAGCGAGCGCGGCATCTCGCCCTTGTGCCTGTCGAGTTCGTCGGCGACCGGGCGCACCTCCTCGTCCGAGAAGCGGCGAGCCTCGGTCTGGAGGGCCACCCGCGCACCGGTGTCGTACGGGGGAGCCAGGACCGGGACCGGCGGAGCGATGACGGTGGGAGAACTCATGGGCCACTCCTTCGTATCCCGCATGACGGCATGCCATGCCGTTTCTACCCTTCGGGACTATGCGCCCGGCCCAGGTCCCGCGTCAACCTGCGCTAGCTGGTGAGGTTCGCGCTGATCTCGGCCGCCGTCCTGACCGCCAGGTCCCCCCAGTGCGGCACCTTGCGGTGGTCGAAGCGGATGTCCGGCATCGAGATCGCGATGCCTGCGACGGGCCTGCGGCCGGGGCCGAGCACCGGCGCGCCGATGGCGCACACGTTGGCGCGGTTCTCGCCGATGTTGACGGCGTAGCCGAGCTCGCGGGTTTCGCGGATGTTCTCCCGGAGCCGGGCGGGGTCGGTGATGGTGTTCTCGGTGACCCGCTCCAGTCCGTGGGCGATGACGCGCTCCACGTCCGCGTCGCCCATGGCGGCCAGCATGCTGCGGCCGATCGCCGTGACGTGCAGCGGCCCCGAACTGCCCAGGCGGTTGTACGTGCGCACGGGCTGGTCGCAGTCCACCCGGTCGATCAGCACGATCCGCTCCAGGCCGTCGAGCACCGAGAGGTGGATGGTCTCCTGGGTGGTGTCGCGCAGCGCGGCCATGGGCTCGGCCGCCGCCTCCCGGACGCCGACCTCGCCCACCGCCCGCCTGCCGACGATCAGCGCCTTGGCCGTCAGGTTCCACCGGGTCTGCTCCTCCTCGGTGGGGCGCAGCCATCCCGCCTCGGCCAGCGTCACCAGGACGCGCTGCACGGTGGAGGTGGGCAGGTCGACCAGGCGCGAGAGCGCGCCCACGCCGATGGGCTGGTGCTCGGAGACGGCCTCCAGCACCCCGAGGCTGCGAAGCACGCTCTGCATGGCGGTTCTCCTTCATCGACGGTCGTTGCCGACGCATCGCTCACTGGCATCGCTCACTGACGTCGCTCATTGACGCCGGGGGCGACCGGAGCCATGCTGGGAATCCAATTTCGGGATGGCATGCCACATCGTGGCATGGATTCCCCTTCGCTTCAACGAGGAGGTGAAGGCGTTGCTCCGGACCCCACCCGCGCACTCGTCGACCGCGGTGCTGGCCACCGCATCGAGTCGACTGCGCTTCGAGGACCTTCCGCCGCAGGTGGTCACCCTCGCGCGGCAGTGCCTGCTCGACGTGCTGGGCACCATGCTCGCCGGAGCCCGCGAGCCGGCGGCGCGCATCCTGGCGGACTTCACAGGCGCGGAGGTCGCGGGCGGCCCCTGCACCCTGGTGGGGATGCCCGGCACGGCCGCCGCGTCGTCCGCCGCACTGGTCAACGGCACGGCCGGCCACGCACTCGATTTCGACGACGTGATCGGCACCGTGGGCCATCCCTCGGTCGCCGTGGCTCCGGCCGCGCTCGCTGTGGCCGAGCGGACCGGCGCTTCCGGGCGCGCGCTGCTGACGGCGTTCGTGGCCGGGGTGGAGACCCAGGCGCGGATCGCCGCGGCGGTCGGCCCGGCGCACTACGCCCGCGGCTTCCACTCCACCGCCACCTTCGGCTCCTTCGGTGCGGCCGCCGCGGTCGCCCACCTGCTGGGCCTCGACACTCCGCGCACCACCACGGCGCTGGCGATCGCCGGGACCCAGGCCGCCGGGCTGAAAGCGGTCTTCGGCACCATGAGCAAGCCCTTGCACGCGGGCCGCGCGGCGGCGAACGGAGTCGTCGCCGGCGAGTTGGCCGTGCGGGGCTTCACCAGCGCCGACGACATCCTCGGGCACGCGCAGGGCTTCGCCGCGGCCGAGTCCGACGCCTTCCACGCCCGGGCGCTGTCGCCGAGGTTCGGCGATCCCTGGCACCTGGAGGAGGTGCGGTTCAAGACCCACGCCTCCTGCTTCCTCACCCACGCCTCCGTCAACGCCCTGATCGCACTCCGCGCCCAGGCCGGATTCGACCCGGGCGAGGTGGAGCACATCGGGATCGCGGTGCCGCCGGGACATCTGGACGTGTGCGGCATCCCCGAACCGCGCACCGGACTGGAGGCCAAGTTCAGCCTGACCGGCACGGCCGCGCTCGCACTGGTCCACCGGCGCGCCACACCGGACCTGTTCACCGACGCCGCGACGGCCGATCCGGCCGTCCTGGCGCTGCGCGAGCGGACAGCCGTCGTCCCCGACCCGTCGCTGTCCGGCCCCGTCGCCGAGGTGCGCGTCGCGCTGCGCGACGGACGCGAGCTGCGATCCGCGTGGGACATGCGTGCGCCGGCCTGGACCGAGGACCCCGCAGAGCAGGACGACGCCCTGGCGGCGAAGTTCACCGGACTGGCCGAACCGGTACTCGGCCCCGAGCGCGCCGCCTTGGTGGCGCGGGCCGTCGCCGGACTGGCCGGATTGGACGACGTGCGTGTGCTGTGCCGACAGCTGCGCGCCTGACCGGAGGGAACCCCATGTCGCAAGAACTCGCGGCGATCAGGAAACGCGCCCGACTCCTGGCCAAGGGCCGGTACTTCGAGGACTTCGAAGTGGACCAGGTCTTCGAGCACCACTGGGGGCGCACCCTGACCGAGGCCGACTCCGTCCTGTTCACCACCTTGACGCTGAGCTACAACCCGATCCACTTCAACGCGGAGACCGCCCAGGAGCAGGGGCACGAACGGCTGGTGGTCCACCCGAACCTGCTCTTCCTCACGGTGTTCGGGCTCAGCGTGGAGGACCTCAGCGAGAACGGCGGCCCCTTCCTCGGCGTCGAGGAACTCACCTTCCACCGGCCGGTCCTGGTGGGTGAGACGGTCCGCGCGCGCAGCCGGGTCCGCACCGCGCGGCGCTCCGACAGCCACCCGGGCATGGGCATCGTCGGCTGGCACACCGAGGGCCTGGTCGGCGGCGAGGTCGTGGTGGATTTCGTCCGCACCAACTTCGTGCGCACCGCCGGCGCGCCCGGCGTTCTGTGAGCTGAGGAGACACCCACGACTGAAAGGTAGGACCGACATGTACTTCGAGGACTTCACCGTCGGCGACGTCTACGAGCACGCCCGCGGCAAGACCGTCACCGAGATGGACGGCGTCCTGATCACCAACATGGTCATGAACACCGCCCAGGCCCACTTCAACGCCCACTCCCGCAAGGGCAGCGCCTTCCCGCACGTCCTGGTCTTCGGCGGGGTGACCATATCCATGGTCATCGGCCTGGCCACCCAGGACACCGGGGAGCACGCGCTCGCCGAACTCGGCCTGGACCGGATCAGGCTGCGCGCCCCCGTCACCCACGGGCACACCCTCTACGCCTACACCGAGGTCCTGGACAAGCAGGACGCCGACCGGCCCGACGCCGGTGTGGTCCGCTTCAAGCACTGGGGTGTCAACCAGGACGACGTGCTGGTCTTCGAAGGAGAGCGCACCACGCTCATCCAGCGGGCCGGAGCCCCGCGGTGAACGGCCCACTCGACGGAATCGTGGTGGTCGACCTGACCCGCGCGCTGTCCGGTCCCTACGCGACCATGCTCCTCGCCGACCTCGGCGCCGACGTCATCAAGGTCGAGTCCCCGGCCGGCGACTCCTCCCGAGGCACCGGCCCCTTCCCCAGCGACGACGAGGCCCACCACTACGGCGGCTACTTCCAGAGCGTCAACCGCAACAAGCGCAGTGTCGTCGTCGATCTCCGCTCTGCCGAGGGCACCGCGGCGGTGCGTCGGCTGGCAGCAGGTGCCGACGTGCTGGTGGAGAACTTCCGGGCCGGGGTCATGGACCGGATGAGCCTGTCGTACGAGTCCCTGCGGTGCGACAACCCCCGCCTGATCTACGGCGCGTTGCGCGGGTTCGGCGATCCGCGGACCGGAACCAGCCCCCATGTGGACCGGCCTGCCTTCGACGTCGTCGCGCAGGCCATGGGCGGCCTGATGGGCATCACCGGCCCCTCGTACCAGCCCACCAAGGTCGGCGCCGGCATCGGCGACGTCTTCCCGGCGGCGCTGCTGGCCGTAGGCGTCCTGGCCGCCCTGACCGACCGCGCCCGCACCGGGCACGGCCGCTTCGTGGACGTCGCGATGTACGACGCCGTCGTCTCCTTGTGCGAGCGGACCGTCTACCAGCACTCCTACACCGGCGCGGTCCCGACCGGCGAAGGCAACGACCATCCGCTGCTCTGCCCCTTCGGCCTCTACCGCACCGCGGACGGCTGGGTGACCGTCGCCGCCCCCCGCGACCACCAGTGGCGGGCACTGTGCGCCACCCTCGGACGGCCCGACCTCGCCGAGGACTCGCGCTACGCCACCAACAACGCGCGGGTCGCCGTGCGCGACAAGGTCCGCGCCGCCATCGAGGAGTGGACCACGGGGCGCACCTCCGCACAGGTGGTGGCGGCCCTCGCCGCGGACGTGCCCTGCGGTCCGGTGAACACCGCGGCGGACCTGTACGCCGATCCACACCTGCGTGCCCGCGAGATGCTCGTCGAGATCGAGCACCCCGGCAGCGCACGGACGGTCACCGTGGCCGGACAGCCCATCAAGTTCGCCGGCTCCGGTGCCGCCGTCCACCGCCGCGCTCCGCTGCTGGGGGAGCACACTGCCGAGATTCTCGGCTCGGGCGGTCCGAGCCGCCCCAGTGGTCCCGGTGGCCCCGGTGGCCCCGCGGGCACGGACCGCTGATCACCAGCCGACCCGCTTTGACGTTTCCCCGTCCCCGTCCCCGTCCTTCATCGGAGGCATGCCATGCGGATGCGCCGCAGTGAACTGTCCACCCCCGGAAGCAACGAGAAGATGCTCGCCAAGGCCGCCGGCAGCGACGCCGACCTGGTCTTCTGCGACCTCGAGGACTCCGTCGCGCCCGCCGAGAAACCGGCCGCACGAGCCAAGATCGTGCACGCTCTGCTCAACCACGACTGGCGGCCGGCCACCCGGGCCGTGCGGATCAACGACCTGGAGACCCACTACGCCTACCGCGACATCCTCGACGTCGTCACCGGCGCTCGCGACGCCCTGGACATCGTCATCGTGCCCAAGGTCAAGTCGGCGCGGGACGTGTGGTGGGTGGACCGCCTGCTCACGCAGATCGAAGCCGACCTCGGCCTGACCAAGCGGATCGGCATCGAGGTCCTCATCGAGGAGGTCGAGGCGATGATCGTCGCGGAGGAGATCGCCCATGCCTCACCCCGCCTGGAGGCACTGATCTTTGGCCCCGGGGACTATTCCGCCTCCCAGGGCGTCCGGGTCACGGAGATCGGCGCCGCCGACGGCTACCCCGGCGATCTCTGGCACTACGCCCGCAACAAGATCGCCATCGCGGCCCGGTCCGCCCGGATCGCGGCCGTCGACGGCCCCTTCGCCGACTTCAGCGACCCCGACGGCTACCAGCAGCAGGCCCGCCTCGCCCACACCCTCGGCTTCTCCGGCAAGTGGGCCATCCATCCCAGCCAGATCGCCCTGGCCAACGAGGAGTTCCGCCCCACCGGCGAGGAGGTCGCCCGCGCCCGCAAGCTGGTCGCCGCCTTCGACGAGGCTCAGGCACGCGGACTGGGGGCGGTCGCCGTGGACGGAACCATGGTCGACATCGCCTCCGTGCGCCTGCTGCGCAACACCCTCGACCAGGCCGAGGCCCTCGGCCTGTGACCGCCGCCGAGCGGTTCCGCCTCAGCGCACGGTGATGACCAGCTTGCCGGTGGTGCGGCCCGTCTCCCCCAGCACGTGGGCCCGTGCGCCTTCGGCGAGGGGGAAGGTGCCGGAGACGTGAGCGCGGAGCTTGCCCCGGTCGGCGAGATCGGCGATGGCGCGCATACCGGCCCGGTCGTGCTCGACGGCCAGGTGGACGGCGCGGACCTGCGCCTTCTCGGCCGCGGCCCGGGTGTCCTCGGCGCCCGGCAGCAGGGTGACGAGGACGCCGCCGGGGCGGATCACGCGCACGGAACGGGGGGCGTTCCCCCCGCCGAGGGCGTCGAGGACGACGTCGTAGCGCGTGTCGGTGTCGGTGAAGTCCTCGGAGCGGTGGTCGATGCAGGCGTCGGCGCCGAGCCCGCGCAGGAAGTCGTGCTTGGGGGCGCTCGCCGTGCCGGTGACGTGGGCGCCGCGCTCCTTGGCGATCTGTACGGCGAGATGGCCGACCCCGCCGGCCGCGGCGTGGATCAGCACCCGTTGCCCGGCCCGGAGCCCCGCGGTGTCGACGAGGGCCTGCCAGGCGGTGAGCGCGGCCAGCGGCAGGGCGGCCGCCTGGACGTGGTCGAGACCGGCGGGCTTGGCGGCGAAGGCGCGCGTGGGGCCCGTCACGTATTCGGCGTGGGAGCCGGCCCCGTACGGGTAGGGCAGCATGCCGAACACCTCGTCACCGGGCTTGAAGAGGGTGACGCCGTGGCCGGCCTCCACCACGGTGCCGGAGACGTCCCAGCCGAGCGTTCGCGGCGGGGGCGGCAGGAAGCCGCTCTGGGCGCGGTGCATGTAGTCCGTGGGGTTGAATCCGGCCGCGTGCACAGCGACCAGGATCTCTCCCAGGCCGGGCGCGGGACGCGGAAGTTCGGTCAGCCGCAGCACCTCGGGTCCGCCGAGGGCGGTCTGACGCAGGGCGAGCATCACGGGAGCGCCGTCCCCGGCAGCGGAACTCCGGGGGTTGGCGGCCGCCGCCGGTTCCGGGGGATTGACGTGCTCAGAGGTGTCCGTGGAAGTCATAACCCCACCCTGACCGTGCGGCCCGGCCCGGGACGATGGCAGGAAAGTCATCTTTCGATACGATCGTGCCATGGCTGCCCCCACCGATGTCGGCCGACGCCTTTCCGACGCCGGCGGCCCGTCCGACGCCGGCGGCCCGTCCACCGCCCGCGGCCCGTCCACCGCGTCCACCGTGCCCTCGCGGGCCCCGGAAGGCTCCGACCGCGCGGCCGACCCGGGCTCGCGGCCTGGCTCCCACAAGGTCGTCGTCCTCGCCCTCGACGGCGTCTATCCCTTCGAACTCGGCATTCCGCACCGGGTCCTGGGCTCCGCCGAGGGCCGCTACGAGGTGCTTTCCGCGAGCGTGGACGGGCGGCCCGTACGTACCAGTTCGGACCTGACCGTCACCCCCGGACACGGCCCCGAGGCGCTGGCCGAGGCGGACACCGTGGTCATCCCTCCCTACCCGATCTCCCGGGCCTCGGCCGCCGCACCGGACCCGCGGGCCCTCGCCGCCCTGTCCCGCGTCCGCCCCGGCACCCGTCTCGTGTCCATCTGCGCCGGCGCCTTCCTCCTGGCCGCCGCCGGTTTCCTGGACGGGCGCAGGGCAACCACCCACTGGGCTCTCTCCGACTGGTTCCGGGAACTGTTCCCCCGGGTCGAACTCGACGCAGGTGTGCTCTTCGTCGACCACGGTGACGTCCTGACCTCCGCGGGGGCCGCCAGCGGGATCGACATCTGCCTGCACCTGGTGCGCCGGGACCACGGCAGCGAGGTGGCCAACCGGGTCGCCCGCCTTTGCGTCGCGCCGCCGTACCGGGACGGCGGGCAGGCGCAGTACATCGAGCGGACTATGCCGCACGCGAGCGGAACCGGCACCGGTCCGACCCGCGACTGGGCACTTCAACGGCTGGAACTGCCCCTGTCGCTGAACGACCTGGCCGCGCACGCGGCGATGAGCACCCGCACCTTCGCCCGCCGCTTCCAGGAGGAGACCGGTCTGAGCCCCGGCCGCTGGCTGACCCAGCAGCGGCTGCGGCGGGCGCGGCACCTGCTGGAGTCCAGCGACCTGCCGGTGGAACGGGTCGCCCACGAGGTCGGCTTCGCCACCGCCACGTCGCTGCGGCGGCACCTGGCGGAGGAGGCGGGGGTCGTCCCGTCGGCGTACCGCCGCACCTTCCGCGCCTCCCGCCGCTGAGAGGGAGAGCGACGAGACCGCTCACGGCGAAGCGGCCCCGCCTCCGCCCCGCCTCCGCCCCGCCTTCGCCCCGGCCGCGGACCACCTCGCACACCTGCGCACGCAGAAGCGGGGGCAGGCCGGGGCAACGAACAGCACCGAACGCGGTGGAGGACCGCCTACGGCAAGCCACCACAGCGCCGGAACCAACCTCGAGACAGCAACCAGCTAGCCGAGCGTCCGGAGCACCTCGTTGATGTTGGCCCGGTACAGCCGAAGCTGTCGCAGGCCGCGAGCGTAGCCGTCGTGGTGCTGCGCGATGTCCGCGGCCTGTTTCTGCGCCTGGACCGTGTGCCAGATCTCGACCGTGTGGTGGCGGCGCTTGCAGATGACGTCGGCAACCGCCGTGGCCCGCTCCCGCCGCGTGTGCGGGGTGTTGCCGTCGCTATTGCGGTGCCAGGCGGTGTCCGTGTAGGCCGCGACGGGGTCGGGATAGGGCGTGAATCCCTGCCCTGCCATACAGCGGGACCAGGTGTTCCATGCCGCGACCAGGCGCGGGTCACGCTCGACCGCCTTCTGGACCTCGACGACCCGGGTGCTCGCGTAGAGCCAGTCCCCCTTGAGGTCGATGCCGCGCACCAGTCGACGTCCTGCCTCGGCTTCGCAGGCCGGAAAGTCCACGAACTCGGCGCTGGTCATCCGGCGCCCCTTCGGCCGCCGGTCCGCGTCCTTCGCGGGGTCCCATCCGTAGCCCCAGCGGCGGGCACTGTCGAGCTCGAGGACCCCGTATTCGGTGCCGACCGCGGCGCCACGGATGGGGTCGACGGGGTAGCGCGGGTCGAGCGGGAAGCCCGGGTGGCCGTGGCCCGCCATGCACTGCCGGACCAGCAGCGCGGACGCCTGCTGGGACCGCTGGTAGTCCTGCGACGTGGACGTGTAGGGGTCGGCGGGAAGCGGGCCGGGAGCCGCCGCCGCACCGACGGCCTCCCCGCTCTGCGAGCCGGCGGCGCCCAGCGCCAGCAGTACCGCCATCCCGACCGCGATGCCGCGCCGTGCCCCCAGTCTCACCACAGCGAAAATGCTAACGCTCTGTCAGCCAAGCTCTGCCCGCCGAGGAGCGGCGTGCGGTGCGGAACCGACCCAGCTTCGCGAAAGTACGCCCCAGCAAGACGCCGGATCAGCCGCGCACGGGGCCCTCGGCTGCGCACTGCGCCGGCGGACGGCACTCGACCGGCTCGTAACCGAACCCGTTGGAGAGCGCTCCGCGGTCGCCCGTACGCTGGTGCGGCTCGATCTGTCGCCAACGCCAACACACTTGGCCAGTAGAGCAGTTCACACATCCCAGGGGGGACCGCCACGTGAAAGTTCGTTTGGCCCTACCAGGCGTAACGGCCGGCGCGATGCTGGCCGTCGCGCTGAGTTTGCCGGCCGCCGCAGCCGAGCCAGGCACGCCAACGCCGGGCACTCCGTCGTCCGGCGTCACCTCGTCCGCGCCGGACCCGACGGACACCACGTCCGCGCCGGACCCGACGGACACGGACACGCCGGCGGACCAGTTCGAGGTCTACGGTGTGGGCAACGCCCACTCGGACTACTGGAAACTGGCCCTGTCGGTCCTGAGCCTCAGCGGCGACCAGATCGCCAGTATGACCGCGCACTACCGCCCTCACGGCGCACCCACGGATTCACCGGACTCGGGCACCACGACCGCGTTCGGGTACGACCCCCTCTTCGGCGGGCAGATCTCCGCCGATCGGCCCGCGCTGCCGGCCCTGGGGGTGTACGACGTCTCGCTCGATGTCACCGACACCGAGGGCGCGACCGAACACTTCGCGGACGTAGGTGAGTTCACTTACGCGGCGAAGGTGAAGGTCGGTCGGCTGACGGCCGACCGCAGCTCCGTCGACTACGAGCACCGCTCGTACACCGTCAGTGCTCCGGTGACCGTCACCGACCCGTCCACCGGAGCCGCACTCGACTCGTCGGGCGTCACGGTCTCGTTGGACAACCCGGATCTGGCCCCCGGAACGGTGGCCACTGCCACGGTCGGCGCCGATGGCCGGATGACGGCGCCCGTCACGGTCAAGGGCGCCGCCAGCTACCGCACCTTCGACGCGCAGGGCACCGCCACCGCCGGCTACCCGTACGCGCTCGACAGCAGCGACTCCACTGTCCTCAGTGTGCCGGCGAAGGCCGAGACCACTCGCCTACGGATCCTCAGCAGCGCCGATGTGAAGCTCCCCAAGGGTGGGCACACCACCCTTCGTGGCGTGTTGGAGCGGAAGGTCGGCAACGTCTGGACGCCGACACCGGGACAGACGGTCAACGCCGACGGGCCGCCGTACTACCACGCCAGCGCCACCACCGATCCCAGCGGCATCTTCACGATCACCACCGGCACCGCCGGGGCCTACTACTTCGACAACTACCGCAACTACGACCCCTACCTCGACGAGAGCCAGACCACCACCCCGGTCTACGTGCACGTGCCCTCGCCCAGCCGGGTCACCCCGTTCCACGTCAGCGAGAACGAGTACGGCGAGGCGAAGATCGACGGCCGACTCAACCTGAACGGAGCGGAGTTCGTCTCGGGGACCCAGTCCGTGACGATCCAGTTCTCGTACGACAACAAGACCTGGCACACCGTGGGCACCACGAAGATCGGCCGTTCCGGCCTGGCCGGGGACGAGTTCAGCTGTTACGCGACCTACGGCGGCCAGGCCAACGGCTACTGGAGGGCGTACTTCCGCGGCACGCCGGACTACTCCCCGTCCTACAGCTCCGCCGTGAAGATCTACCGGACCCCGTCCCGGATCACCGGCGGCACGCCCAGCCACACCACGGTCCGCAAGAACACCTACCTGGCCTTCGGCGGGCACGTGGAGCAGCGCAGCACGTCCGGTAAGTGGTCCGGCATCTCCCACACCTACGTCTACCTGGAGTTCCGCCCCTCGGGCAGTTCCACCTGGCACTATGTTACCCGGGTGAAAACCGACTCCAAGGGCGCCTACCACCTGCGCGGCAAGGCCACCCGCACCGGCAGTTGGGCCGTCGTCTGGTTCACCTCCGACAGCCACCACATCGACTCCAACGGGCCGCAGCGCACCGTCGACGTCAAGAAGTAGCCACCATCGGGCCCACCGTCGGGCGGGGGCTCCGGCCACCGGCAGGGTGCCCCCGCCGCCCAAGCACGTGCGGAGCCGTACTCCCCCGCCCCGCCACGCGGACCCGGAGCCAGGTGTGAGCCGTCGTCTCGGCCGTTTCCAGGTGTGCGGGAGGCCGTGGATCTCCGACACCGACTGCCATCACTGGAATCCGTTCTCGTGAGGGGTTGCCCCCAACACGCTTTCCAACGGGTCATGGGGGAGTGCATGAGGAAGCGCGGGCGTTCCGAACTGGGGCGACCAAGGATGTAGCCGGGATCCGAACGCTGCCGGACAGGGTTGAACGAGACCAGAAATGAGACCAGGCGGGCTTCTCTCACCCGGCCAATCGGCCTTGCCACATCAGACCTGTCCCTCGCCGCCCGCGGGACCGTTCAGCCCATTGTGCGCGGGCCGTTCCTCGTCGATCTGCTGCTGCATGCCCCGCCGACCGAGGGAACTTAAAGGAGTAGACGTCACCGTGGGCTTGTCGGTGGTCAGCGCTACGCTGCTCGCGACCACCAGCCCACAGCGATCGGCTGAGGTGCTGACCTCCGGCTGTCGCTATCGACGAGGGACTCCACGGATGAACGCGACACCTGCGGCCCATCAGCAGCATCAGGGATCGTTGATCAAGATCGTCTACTTCGACGAGGAGTCGGCTTCGGACTACCTCGATATCTCTATTGGCGGAAAAGAGGCTTCTACCAGCGAGGAAATCAAGGAGCGCTCTAAGGACATGCATGGCAAGGTGGAAACAAGGCTGATCGCGAAACTCAGCTGGCTTCCGTTCCTCGGAACCTCCGCCGAGGCTAGTTTGGGATCGGGTTTCTCGGCCGCGGGCAAGAGCATTCTGAGTAAGACGTTGTCTAACACGATCCTCACCGACTATTTGACTAAATCGTCCCAGGACGAGAGAATCCGACAACTGCGCAGTCTTCGGGTGGCGGCCGTGCCCGGTTCCATGGCCTTCGCGAAGATGTACACGCCCTATATGATCATTGCCAATACGAGCGATACGGGTATCGACCTTTCGCGTCTTGACGAGGCGCTGGAGCACGCTAAGGGTTACTACGAGCTTGTCGGCGAAGGCGCACATGGCACCAAATATGTGCTGCGTTTTAACATCAGGGCGTTCCGCAACAACTACGGATTGACGGATCTCGGTCGGATGCGTTTGGTCTTCCACGGCGTCTTCGTCGGGAAGACGACCGAGCGTGCCCTCCTCGCGGAAGAGGAAATGAATCAAGGATCTGCAAGCACGGAGCCGCTTAGTGCGCGAGATCTGATCGACGGCACCAACACGATGAGTGTCCCGGAACTCGGCGTCTACGACGTCATCCTTGCCGGAGTTGAGCATGACGCATGATATGACTGTCACCATTTACTACGGCCCGCTGTCCTGGTTCGCCGAATCAATGGCCTCGAAGAATTCCAAGAGTCTGCTTGAGATTGCCTACGAGCTCGACGAGGCTTCGAGGGTCGTTAAGGTTATCCAGCAAGAACCGGGCGACGTTGATGAAGTGGACCTGCCGAAGCGGAATCGTCCAGGCCATGTGGCCGCCGAGACCAGCGACTACGCAAGCCTGAATGAACACACTATTTCGAACTTCGTTGGCTGGATCCGTTTGGTTAACCCGAAACATCTTCATCTCCACAACCCGCCAGTGCACGTGCACGAACAATTGCGGCGGAGCTTCTCGACGCAGGTGAAGCACTACGAATATCCCGTGATCACGCGCAAAACACTGATCGACTTCCGGGACCGCTTCGATGGTCATCTGGTCGGACAAGAAGGCGTCAAGGAGTCGCTCCTGGCAGCGGTTTATCCGCTGACAAGGCCGGAGCGAGACAAGCCGGTGGTCCTTATGTTTTACGGCCCATCCGGCGTCGGCAAGACCGAGTCGGCTCAATTTGTCAATGGGCTGCTAGGTGGTGCCTTGCTGCGCAAGCAGTTCTCCATGTTCCATAGCGACCAGTTTGCGTCATACCTGTTTGGAGGTAAGCATTCAGAGCCGTCATTTGCCCACGATCTACTTGATCGAGAATCTGGCATTATCCTGATCGACGAGTTCGACAAGGCGAACCCAATTTTTCACAGCGCCTTCTATCAACTCTTCGATAGCGGAGTATTCGAAGATAAGAACTACAGCGTGACCCTCGGGTCATCGCTAGTCATCTGCACTTCGAACTACAACTCGGAGAGCGATATTCAGAAAGAGCTCGGAGATGCACTCTACTCCCGCTTCGACGCCGTGATCCGATTCAATCAGCTTACGGTAGAAGAAATCCGTCAGGTGATCGACCGTCTGGTCAGTGCGCGTGTCGGAGAGCTTGCCGACGATGAAAGGGAGAACATCGACGCCAATTCTGTGCGTGATCTCCTGTATCGGTACGCTGAGAATGGAAATGGAAACGTTCGGAAGCTCGGCAAGACCGTGGATGAAGTGATCTCTCTGCTACTTGTTCGATCCATGCTCGATGAGCACGACGGCTCGACGTGACCGGGCGTGGCAGCGCGGCCCGCGACCTGCGAGACCTCCTCGGTTCCAAGGCGCACTTCGGCGCCGACCTCGCCGTCGTCGTCACCACGACGCGCTTTAGCCGTCAGTCACTCGACTTCGCTGTCCAGAACGGCATCGCCGCCATCCACCGCGACTCTCTGGGCCTGTGGAACAACGGCGCCGCGCTGCACTCCCTGCTGGGCATCAACGGAGCAGGCCAGGGCAACGAGCAGCACCGAGCCCGGTGGAAGAACACCTACGGCAAGCCATCACCGCGGCGACGGATGCGCGCACGCGGTAACAACTAGCCTGATTGGATGTGGGATTGTCCGGGGTTTTCCTGGCGCGCTGGGCCCAGCGGCTCGGGTGCTCGGGGCTCGCGCTTGCGAGCGATCGCTGTGATTGACTTGGAGGGCGCCGTGTACTGGGCTTGGTCGGTAGCTGAGAGCGAGTTGGCGGAGGTGCTTCCGCGGCGCTGGGTGCACTGCCAAGGGGTTGCGGCGCGGGCCGGGGAGTTGGCGGGGCTGCTTGGTGAGCAGGCGGCTCTTCTTCGCTCGGCGGCGGTGCTGCATGACGTCGGCTATGCGCCGCGCTTGGCAGCCACTGGGTTCCATCCGCTGGACGGCGCGCGGTTCCTTCGGGACGAGCACGCTGCTGACGACAGGTGGACGAGGCTGGTGGCCAACCATTCGTTCGCGCTTCTTGAGGCCGAGGAACGCGGACTGCGGGAGACGTTGGAGGACGAGTTCCCGCTCGTGGAGGACCGGCTGCTCGTGGACGCGCTGGTGTACTGCGACATGACGACGACGCCGGGCGGCGAGCTGACCACTGCGGGGGAGCGTGTCGCGGAGATCGTCGGCCGGTACGGGGCGGAGAGCACCGTGGGCAGGTTCATCCGGCGGGCGGAGCCGGAGATCTTCGGGGCGGTGGGACGTATCGAGAAGGGGCTGGCTGCGGTTCAGCCGAGGTAGGGGTAGGTGCCGGCGAGGTAGTCGCCTATTTGCTGGCGCATGCTGGGGTGGATGTCGTAGTGGTCGAGGTCGTCGGGTTGGACCCAAAGGACGCCGTCGGCTTCGTTGTTGATGGTGGGCTTGCCGCCGATCGGGCGGCCGATGTAGGTGTTCTCGTATTGCTGGCGGATCTCGCCGTCGGTGTAGGCGACGATGTGCTTCGGGTTGGTGTAGACGCCCAGGAAGCCGTTGATCTCCGCGATGATGCCGGTTTCTTCGAGGCACTCGCGGATCGCGCACTGGGCAGCGGTCTCGCCGATGTCCTGGGCCCCGCCGGGCAGTGCCCACTGGCCGGTGTCGCGCCGGCGTTGGAGGAGGATCGCGCCGGCCTTGTCCACGACCAGGAGGTTGCTGGCGGGGATGAGGGTGTTTGCTTTGGGGGCGTGGGGGTCGTTGTAGTACTCAGTCCTGCCCATGTGTGGTGGTCCCCTCGTGCTCGGGTGTCCAGGGGTGTGCGCGGACCCAGACGTGGTCGAAGCTGTGAGCGTAGTCGTCGAACCAGCCGCCGGCTCCCGCCCATTTGAGGTGCAGGATCGGGTTCGTGCTCGCCGGCTGACCGAGGACGTGCGGATTCACCAGGAGTATGTCGTCGTAGCGGAAGAGGGAGTTGTAGAGGGTCGTGTCGTGGAGACGGACCTCGCATCCGGCCACCGTCAACAGCGAGGGGTAGTAGAAGAGAGAAGCGCGGATCTTGGGGGCCAGCGTGTCGCCGATCCCTCGTCGATCTGCCTGTCGGCGCGTATGGTGCCGACGCCCTGGAGCGTCCCCACCTTGTCGGTGTTGCCCGTTGTCGCATTCAGCGGGACCGCGACCTGGCCGAGGGGACGCACACCGTGCTCGTGGGCGACACACCCCGCGACATCGAAGCTGCCCGCGCCTCAACGGGTCACAGGGAAGTGCATGAGGAGGCGGGGGGTCTGACCTGTTGAGCAAGGGGGTTGCCGGATGGGTGGCGGACGGCTCCGGACAGGGCTCAACGAGACCAGAAACTGAGACCGGAGGAGTCGTGTTGGCAGGAATCCCGGGTCAGCCTGACTCGCTCACTGGCCGGCAGCTTGGGCAAACGGCAACGAGGGATCAGGGCCGAAGCCACTGACTGTCATGTTGGCGTGGCCGCCGGGGGGAGTGCTGAGCACGCCTTGGACGCGTACCGGAACTCCCTCGTCGTGGCAGCGGACGGCGACGTGGTATGTCTCCGGGGGCAGGTGCATCCACACGATGCGGCTTCGGCGCTGGAGCAAAGTCTGCACACCCACGCGGCCGTCCTCGTCGTCGGGCTGGCGACTCAGGTCGGTGACGATCCCGTAGATCACATGCTGTCGTGTATAGGTGCGGGTCTTGAGCTGGGTAGAGACCTTTTCGATCGTATCGAGGGCGTCCTGGTTGAACGTCACCCGCAACGGCGTATCTGAGGGCGGAGCAGCCACGCGCGACCAGTTGAAAGAGACGTCCAGCGTATTGACGGAGCTGACGTTGACCACCTTGGCCAGGGCCTGGCACAACTCGTAGGAGACGCCTTCCCCGACGCTGTCACTGACCTCGCTGGGAGTCGGGTCGCGATCGGCGCTGGCCATCTCCTCCAGGACGCCAAGAGCCCGTGACATGGTCGCTGTGACGCGCCGGTCGAAGAGAACCTCCTCGACGCCTGCGTCGATGTCGCTCTGGCCCGGTGAGTAGACCTCGAGCGGGGATCGGGCCTGGCTGATGATCGGCACGATATAGGACCCACGCCGGGTTTGGCCGAGTCGGACTTCACGCGCCTGGTCTCGGGCGCGGGGTGGGAAATTTCGAAAATGGCCCTGCCGCCGAAGCGTGGCCGCAGCGGAGGCCACGCGCATGCGCTTCGCCGAGATGAACAGTTCGTATCCGGCTTCAAGTGGAATCGACCCGTCGCTTGTGGAGGGGTGAGCCGCTCGCAGGTCAGTGACGTCGTGGTACACCGTGGCGATGGCATCGTGCACCGCTCGGGTATCTTGATCTTGGACTCGAGCCAGATCTGTCAGCAGGATGTGAACGCGCTTGCCGAAGTCGGGAGCACCTTGCTTGAGGGGTACGAGGACGACTTCGTCTGCGAGGCCTGGCAGGTTCCACAGTTCGGCCAGTTCACTGCCGTCGATGGGCGCCCACCCGTTGACCCTGAGGTAACTTCTGATTTCGTTGGGCCCGAAGTCAGGTACGTCGTTCACCACCTCAGTTCACCCCCTGCCAGCTGCCAAGTGTCATGCGACGCGCCGCGTCGAACATGGTCGCCATTGCCTTGGACGTCAGCTCTTGCTGGCGGGGAATCCTGACGGTGGTGGTTTTTCCCGACGCGGCCTCCATGCCGTGGAGCGATGCCCAGTAGCCATGACAGGAGAGCACTATGGACTCTTGCTGGTGAGTGACCCAGCGGCCGATGTCAGGGGGAACGATCAATAAAGCGAGATGTCCCGGTGCTGAGCGCTCCGGATGGCGCAGCTTGTCATAAGTTTCGATGTCCAGATCGAAGCTGTAGCCGTCCCGGGTCGTCCGCGGATTCTGGGTGCACTTGAGCTGGATGTCGATCATCAACCCGCGCGAACGCAGGGTGACATCGACGCCGTCCTTGTCCACGTTCCACTCGCCGATCGTGTAGCCGCCCTGCGTGGCCAAGGCGTGCACGTAGGCACGGCTCACCTGTTCCTTCTGCCAGCTCGTCGCTTCAGCAGACATGCTCGCTCCCCCCACCTGGAACACGGCGTGATCGGGAGAATAGGTGCTTCCTCGCATCTGAGGAAGAGCGCGTTGTCGGATCAACGACGACGCTGGCTATCGCCGCAAGCAAGACGGCTGCACAGGATGCAGTGGCTCAGGCCGAGCGAGGACCCGCTTTGGGCTCGTCAAGCGATGGGTCTCTTCCCCCTGCGACAAGCGTTCCCACCTCGGTCCGGCAGTCTGCTGACGGGGCGCGGTGCGCTCTCTTCACGTGCCTGGCCCCTCACCGAAGATCATCGGGTGCCCAGCCGGGCGGAACCTTCGGGAGTCCGATGAGGGCATCGATCCCGAGGTGCTCCTGAAGGAGGGCTTTGAGGCCGCGGCCGTCGATGAGTTGCATGCGGCCCGTGCGGTAGGCGAAGTCGAGGCTGGTCTTACCGAACCACGCGGTCGTGATGAGGATGCCCTTCGCGGCGGCCTTGTCGTGCATGACGCCGGCCAGCGCACGCACGGCCTCAGCAGGGACCGTGTTCTTCGTGCGCTTGGCCTGGATGATGCACAGACCTCCGGTCATGGGGTCCTCGTTCGTCGCCACAGCGTCGACACCATCGTCCCGTGACGCCTGGGTGACCCAGGCTTTCATGCCGTACGCCTCGAAGAGTCGGCGGATGAGGTGCTCGAACTCGATCGGGTCCAGTGCCATCAGGTCCGGCCGGCTGTCGAGCCCCGCCACCACGTCCACTTCAGGAGCGAACTTGTACTTGCCGAGGTCGAAGGTGACAACTGGGCGAACTGCCTCGAGGTCGTACGGGTGTTGGGAGACGATGGCGTTGAGGTGACGCAGGCACAGGACCGGATCTAGTGCGGGTTCGTCCAGGACGAGCTCTTCGAAGTCGGCGCGCGTACAGCGAACGCTGATAAGGCAGGGCCGGATGGCCTTCCCCGTGGCGCGGTCCTTGCTCCTGACGTGGCCGTTGAAGGCGATGGTGTCGACCAGGGCGGGCGGGCTGACGGCCAGGACTTCGTCTATGGTGCGCAGGGCCAGGCAGGCGACGAGCCGCGCGTACTGCTGCTTGACCTCGATCTCCTTGCGGGGTTGAGGGACGACCTCTGGTGGTGACGATGCCTTGTAGCGGAACTGTGCTACGGCAGGTACCACTTCCTGACCGGGAAGATCGACCTCCACCACGAGCTCCCGCGTCTCTGGTGCGAACACGGAGCGCGACTCTCCTCGCAGACCATCGGGGTCGGACAACTGCCCGATGACGGCTTCGATTGCCGCGGTCATTCCGTCGGCGCCGTCGGAGTTGAACGCGTCTTCCACAGTCGGCCGATTCGCATAGAGACCTGGCTGCCGGTGCAGCAAAACGGCATCAAGTGCGGCAACTCGCTCCAGAACCTGTGCGGTGCGCTCCGTCGCCTCGGCCTTCAGCCGCTCCCCCTGGGCCTGTTTCGCTTGCCGCTCCGCGGTCACCTTCGCCCGCGCCGCTTCACGTTTCCGCCGCTCTTCGGCCTGCTTCTTTGCCGTCTGTCGCTTCTCCAGGTCACGCTCGATCTGCGCCGCCTTGCGTGCCCGTTCCGTATCCTGCCGTTCCTTCTCCTTGCGTGCCCGTTCCCACGCCTGCGTCTGCTCCCGCTCCTGCCTGGCACGTTCACGTTCCTCGCGAGCACGCGCCTGTTCAGCGGCACGAACACGCCGGGCCTGCTCCTGCTCCTGACGTTTCAGCTCGGCTGCCTTGGCCTTCTTCGCGTCCTGGTAAGCCTTCAGTAACTGCCCTGTCAGCGACTTCTTGCGCGGCATGCCACCCCTCCCGGTCTGCGACTCCGATCTCAGATGTGCCCATATCGCCGGCCGAGCAATCGACCGCTTCGGCGCTGAGAAGGCAGAGCATGGGGAAACTGGACGGTGATCGTTTTCACCCGCCGCCATGTTGCAGGTGTCATCCTGGAAGCCGGGCGGCAGGTGGGGGTTGGCGGGATGCGGTGGCAGGTTCACGGTGAGCGGCAGATCTACGGCAACCCGTGGGTCAACCTGTGGTTGGTGGATGTGCAGCAGCCTGATGGGCGCCGGTGGGAGCACCATGTCGTGCGGATGCGGCACCTGGCGGTCGCTGCGGTGGTGGATGAGCGGCAGCGGGTGTTGATGATGTGGCGGCACCGGTTCATCACGGACACGTGGGCGTGGGAGCTGCCGATGGGGTTGATCGAGGCGGACGAGTCGCCGGAAGAGGCGGCGGCGCGTGAGGTGTTGGAGGAGACCGGCTGGCGGGTGGAGTCGATGAAGCCGCTGGTGTACGCGCAGCCGGCGAACGGGATCACGGACTCTGAGCATTACGTGTTTCGGGCGGACGGGGCTACGTACGCGGGGCCGCCTACGGAGCAGAACGAGTCCGACCGGATCGAGTGGATTCCGTTGAAGGACATCCGGGGGATGATCGACCGCCGGGAGATCGTGAGCAGCGGCAGCCTGGTCGGGCTGCTGCACCTGCTGCTGGACAGCACGGGAGTCTGATCGTCACGGGAGGGGTCGAGCGCATGCGCTCCTCGGAGCTCAGCTCGGCGCACTCGTCCGTGATCGTTCGTCACGCGGTTCCCGGTGGCTGCAAGGAAGCGGGTGCTACGCCGCGAGTCGGTCCAGAAGAGCGTCGAGTTGGCGCACGGTTTCGTCGGGGTCGGTGTGGTGGATGGTGGTGATGCCGAGGGCCTCGGCCGGGGGCAGGTTCTGGGCGTGGTCGTCGACGAACACGCACTCGGGGCCGGTCAGTTCGAGGGCGGCCAGGGTGCGTTCGTAGATGAGCGTGGAGGGCTTTCGGACTCCCTCCAGTTCGGAGAGGATCACCGCGTCGAAGCCGTCCAGCATCCCGAGTTCGGCGTAGGGGTTGAAGGGCTCCAGGCCGAAGCTGTTCGAGAGCATGGCGACCTTGATGCCGGCCGTGCGGGCGCGCTCGACGGCGTCGATGATCACAGCTTCGGGGCGGAGGTTGGCCAGGGCACGCCGCATCAGGTCGGTGGGGTCGATCCCAAGGATCTTGCCGATCGTCTGGTTCCAGTCCTCCTGGGTGGCGCGGCCGACTTCGAGGTCGGCGTAGACCCGGACGCCTTCGGGGTGGTCGTTGAGGGCGGCGAAGTACGCGCCCGGTTGGAGCCCTTCGGATTTCTCGAAGGCTTGTCCGTTGAGCCTCATCCGGGTGGTGAGGACACCGCCGAAGTCGAGGATCAGTCCGCGGTAGGACAAGGCAACTCCTTGTTCGGAAAGCTGGCGTGCAGGGCTTCTTCCTCTCCCGGGTGGCGTCGGGCTGCCCCAGCCGACCCGGAGGGAGGGGTTTTCCAGTATCGCGCGTCCGGAGCATGGGCAGGCATACGCTCTATGGGAGTGCTCCGTCCGTGCGCACAGAGAGGCCAAACCATGGCGATCCCACGGCAGTTCACGATCGGTGAGCGCATCCGGTACTACCGGGAGCAGCGCGGACTGTCGCAGAAGGCGTTCGCCGAGCTCACAGGCCACAAGGAGAACTGGGCGTACAAGGTCGAGCACGATCAGCTGCCCATCGACAAGCTGTCGACGCTTCTCACCGTGGCGCGGGTCCTGCATGTGAAGGATCTCGCCGACCTCACCGGCGGCTATCTGACCGGCAGTGCACTGGGTCCCGAGAACGAGCACGAGCACGTGCCGGAGATCCGCCGGGCGCTGTCATTGCCGTCGTCCCTGCTGCCCCTGGCGGTCGGCCCGGTCTCGCCGGCGGCGCTGGCAGAGTCCGTGGCCGGCGCGTGGAAGGTCTACGAGACGCAGGCGGAGAACCGCTACGCCGTCGTTGGGGAGGTACTGCCCAACCTCCTGCGTCAGGGGCACGCCGCATTGCGGGACGCTGAGGACACCGAGGCGGAAGCCCTGGTCCTGCGCGAACTCATCAGTCTCTACGGCCTGCACCAGATCTGGCTGCGACGCGTCGGCGAGCCGACACTTGCACGTGTCGCGGCGGACCGTGGACTGGCCCTCGCCGACGACGCGAAGGACCCCGCTCTTCTGGCGGCGGCCGCCTGGAACCTGTCCTGCGTGCTCACTTCGACCGGCCACGTCGACGACAGCGTGGAACTCTCCCGGCAGGCCATCGCCACCTGCAAGCCCGGTGAGAACGCGACACCGGAGCATCTGTCCGCGTACGGGGCTCTGCATCTCCAGGCCGCTGTCGCTGCCGTTCGCGCCAACCTGGGCCCCGTCGCATGGGACCTGTTCCGGGCAGCGGAGCGCTGTGCCGCCCGGCTCGGAGAGGACCGCAACGACTGGCACGCCTGCTTCGGACCGACCAACACCGCTATGCACGGGGTGCATCTTGCTGCTGAGGAGGGCGACACCAGCGAGGCACTGCGCTTGGCGGACAGCGTGCACGTACCGGGATCGATGCCCCTGGAGCGGCGCGCGCGGTACACGATCGAGCTGATGAACTGCAACCGCATCCAGAAGGACGACTACGCGACCGTCTACATGCTCCGCGGCCTGGTCGAGCAGTCGCCCGAAGAAGTCACCTTCTCCCCGCTGGTCCGTGAAGCGGTCACCGACCTGCTGAAGCGTGAGCGGCCGACGTTCCGCGACGACCTCCGGAAGATCGCCAAGCACGTGGGGATCGCCGCTTAGTGACCGAGTGAACCCTTAGCGTGAGGCAACCCTGATTTTTTCGAAGGGCAGTCGCACGCAAGTGTCCCTACGTTTACGTGACATGAGGACACGTCACGCACAGACCGCCGCGGCCGCCTTACCCGACTGTTCGATCCAGCTCACCGTCGGCCGGAGCGTCCACCACACCCGCGCGGGACGCCTTGCACTCCCCCTGTCCCTGTTCCAGGGCGGGAACCACCGGGCCGACGTCTCCCTCGTCATGACGGCGAAGGAAGCTGAGACCCTGGTCTCCGAGCTGAGCAGCCTCCTGCTGCCCGCCACCGAGAGAGAGCCGTCGTGACGCGGCTCCGGCACACCGCCGCCGAGCGCGTACGACGCCTGGCTCTGGCGGACGCGTCCATCGCGCCGATGCCCGGGCACCTGGTAACGGGGGCGAACACATCCGGCAGTCGCTTGACTCCCGGGCAGGGAACCCCGATTCCACCGCGCGACAGTGTCGATGGGGGAGACGATCCGAAATGACCGTCACCTCCACTTCCCTGCTTGCCGAGATTCACGGTTGTCCGTCTCGTGACGTCCTGTCCACCGTGGTCGACGACCTCACGCTGATCGTCGATCACGAAAGTCCGTCCCAAGAGCACGGGATGCCGGCTTCCACCGCGATGTGGGCAGGGGCCCTGCGCCGAATCGGGGCGAAGAAGCTCGCCGCTTGCGGTCTTGCCGCCCTCGTGGACGACGCGCAACTGCTCATCAGCGAACTGGTGACGAACGCTCTCCAGCACGGTGCCGGTCACCAGCTCGTCTTCCACCTGGCCATCGGCACGGACGAGATCGTGATGGCGGTCTCGGACGGCTCGCCCGAGCACCCCACGGTGCGACGAGCCGGTGCCGAGGAGGAGAACGGGCGCGGCATGTTCCTCGTCGACGCTCTCGCGGACGCCTGGGGAGTCAGCCCGGACGGCACGAGCACCTGGTGCCTCCTGACAGTGCCCGAGGCCGCGAGAAACAGTGTGCAGCCCGGGTGCCGCAAGCGACGGAGCCCACACTCGCCGTAACTTCCCCTGCTCCGCTCCAGCGGCATGCCCGCAGGCGTCACCCACGTCGCCGTACGCACTCCCGTCCCCGTGCGGGCGGCAGCGGACTACCCGCTGGAGCGGCCCCTTCCCCGCTCCGGCCACGCCGAGTCAAGCAGGCATCCACGCCCCCATCGCTCCCCGCGGGGTGTGACGGACTCACGGCTCACCTGCCCGTGGCCGGGGCGGGCCCCACCCAACCCCCGTTCACAGCGATCCGACGAAGGAGTCGATCCGGATGCCCAGCCGTCACCCGCACGGCTTCACCTGCGGCCGGCGGACCTTCGTACCGCCCCGCCTTCTCACTGCGGCCCTGGGCATGGCCAACAGCGTGCCCCCGGCCTGGGACGGGCTGGTGTACAGCCCCGACGACGTCAGCGAGCTGCTGACCTGCACGCTCCAGCAGCACCGCGGTCCGGTCCACCACGGAGTGGTGCTGAACCTGCGCGGCCAGGAGGCCGGCACCGTCTGGGCGGCCTGGCGCGGCCGTGCGGCCCCCTACCTCCTCATCATGCTCCCTGACTGCCCTGCCACGACCGCCGACGGTGGCGAGGCGTGCAGCGAGTTCGCCGGACATCCCGGCGTCCACAGCTGGGAGTTGGCCGACCCGGTCCTGCCACCCGCCCTCATCGCGGCCTTCGGTCCGCTGCTCGCTGACCGGGCGCGGCCACCCGACGGACGCGTGCTCGATGCCACCAGCCGATTTCACCGACCCACCACGAACAGGAATCCCGCACGATGAACCCCGCGCTCCCCGTGCCTACCGCTTTACCCGCCGTCGAGCCCGACGCCACTCCCAGCTCGGTGCGGCAGTGGGCGATGACCACGACCACCGGCGAGCGCACCACCGGCTACCTGCCGCCCTGGGCTGCCGAGGATCCCAGCGAACACGACGTGCCCCCGCAGGAGCTGACCACGCGCCTCGCCGACATCCGTCACTCCACCGAGTTCCCCGGGCAGGTCCTGCGCGCGCACTCGCCCGGCAACGGGACCGACGCTCCGGAGGGGATGGAGATCCTGCGCGCCACCATCACCTGCACGCCCTACGCCGCCGCACCCGAGCCGGCCATCCCTGTCGCCACGGTGTGGGTCGCCGACGCGTTCCAGATCACCGACCTCGACCCGACGGGCCTGGCCGAGATCGTTCAGGGTCTGCGCGCCGTCGCCGACCGACTCGACCTCGTCGTCATCCCCCAGCTCAACGACATCCGCACCGAGTGGACCACCCACCACACCTCACGGGCGGGGGCCCGCCCGTGAGCACCGACACCACACCCGCCGACGCGGACCGCGAGAGCACCAGCACCAACCAACTCGCCCGCATCGCAGCGTCGTTCGCGGCCGGTCAGGTCAGCGCCCGGGCCCTGTACGCCCACCACCTCGCGTTCCTCCGCGAGAAAGCCGGCCTCTCCCTCCAGGGACTGGCCGACCAGTGCCACTACGAACAGTCCTACCTCCACCGCCTGGAAACCGGCGGCCGCCTCGGCACCCTCACCGTCGCCCAAGCCCTCGACCGCTACTACGGCACCGGCACTCTCCTCGCCGGACTGTGGCGCCTGGCCAAACGCGAAGCCAAACGCGCGGCCGGCGGACTCACCGCCCTGGAAGCCGCCGCGACCAGCATCCAGGAATACGCCCTCACCACCATCCCCGCCCTCCTTCAGACGCCCGCCTACGCCGAGGAGCAGTTCGTCACCACCAGCCCGCAGTCGCCGGAGGTCCTGGCTGCGCAGATCGACGCGCTCCGCGAACGGCAGGACCGCCTCACCGAGAGCACGCCTCATCCGGTTCGCTACCGCGCCGTCCTTGACGAGTTGGTCCTCCACCGCGGCGCCCGCAGCCAGGCGACCTGGGACGGCCAACTCGACCACCTCATCGCCACAGCCCACGAGCCCGCAGTCACCCTTCAACTCCTCCCCCTGCACGCAGGCCCCCACGACCTACGCGGCCCCCTCCAACTGCTGTCCTTCCGCACCCGCAGCCCCCTCGCCTACGCACACGGCACCCTCACCGACCACCTCACCGACGACCCCGACGACGTCGAGGAACTCAGCCGCCAGTACGACCAACTGCGCGATGTCGCTCTCACCCCCGCGCAGACCATCGAACACCTCCACACCCTCCGCACCACCACCCGCTGACCCACCAACCCACACCACCACCACCCAGGAGCCACCCCACATGAGCCCCACCACCCTGCTCACCAAGCCCGAACCCACCACACGGCCACCGGAACCGACCCCGCCCTGCACCTGGACGATCACCACCGTCGAGGGAATCACCCTCACCGGCCACCAGCCCGACTGGTCCATGGACGACCCCAGCCAGACCGGCATGACACTGGACCAGGCCGTGAATTACCTGCGCGAACACGCCCACTACACGATGCTCCCCGTCGACCCCGTCCTCCCGCCCGCCACCCTCGACATCGACATCAACGGCACCCGCTACCGCGAGTCCACCAGCGCGATGTTCGCCGCCCAGATCGCCTTCCACCCCTACTCCACCCAGCCACACCAGCAGGTTCCCACCGCCAGCCTCACGATCGTCGACGCGTGGGACTTCGAGGGCCTGACCCCCACCGACCTCGCCCGCTTCGCCACCCAGATCCGCACCCAGGCCGACTACTTCGAGAACACCGTCCTCCGCGACCTGATCACCGCCCGCGAGGACTGGGCCGCCCACCGGTCGCGTATACCCGAAAGCTGCCGCTCCGACCGCCGGCAATGAGACCGACCGCTCTTCCCACCCCACGGGGGATGGTCGGGGGCCGGAACGCACAAGTTCCCGCACGTGGCGGTGCCCGCGACGTGCGGGGGCGGCCGAAGCGGCGCTGCTGAGCAGCACCGACGACGGGTGCGACACCCAGAAGAACGGCGACTGCTGATCGGACCTCGGGTCGGCGGATGCGGTGGGTGTCCTGCCCGCCGCACCCACCACCCTGCGGAGACCGAGTAGGTCTCGGCTCGTCGGGCGGCCCACCGGCACCCGCCTATCCCGGCCGCGCAGCGGAGAGCGGCGCAGCCACCTCCGCACTTTGGCTTGGCATCCATCCTCGTGGACATCGGGTCGGGCGGGAGTGGCTGGTTCCTGACTGCGAAGCAGGTTTCACGGGCTCGTTCCGCCTGTCGGTGTCAGTGGTGACTGCTACACCGATTCCAGGAATGGCCGCATCGCAGGGTTCGGAGTGCCACTCGCGGTGCCGTGACATGGAGGGGACACCGTGTTCGAGGAAGACGGCTCGCTCGACCCGATGCTGAAGTTCATCCTGGTGATGATCCTCGTCCTGACCGCTGCCAGGATGCTGTGGGGGTGGATCACCCAGGACGTTCCTCACTGGTTAGGCCAGGACGTCGGTGGACCGATCGCCCATCACCCGTGGAGGACGGCATTGATCGGCGTCGGAGCGCTGATCTTTGTGGGACTCGTAGGGCGCTTCGTGGACTGGCTGTTCAGCGCCGACTTCGCCCCATACGAGGAGGCGGCGGCCCCGTGGCAAGAGGAGCAGGAACCGGCCGCGCTGACGTACCGGATGGCACAGTTCGAAGCCATGACCCCGACCGGCTTCGAGCAGGCGTGCGCTGATCTCCTGGCCCGCGACGGGTTCAGGCGCACCCGCCGAGTCGGCGGTGCAGGAGACCTTGGTGCCGACGTGCTGGCCTGGGACGAAGAGAACCGCAAGCTCGTCGTGCAGTGCAAGAAGTACGCCAAACCGGTCGGATCGCAGGACATGCAGAGGTTCAACGGAACGGCCCGGCCGGAACACGGCGCGGATATCGCGATGATCATCGGCTTGAACGGGTTCAGCCAACCGGCCACCCATTTCGCCAACCGTCACCGGCTGACTCTCATCGGGCGCCAGGAGCTCAAGCGCTGGGCCCACGGTGAGCACATCTACTCCGTCCTCGCCGGGCACAGCCTCACGCCGTAGGCAGAAGCAGTGGCGGGCCGTTCGACGTGTGGAGAGGCGCCGCAGAGTTGCCTGGGGAGCGAGCTGGCCTCGCGTCGTGCCCACTCGCCTTCCCGGCGAGGGCCGTTAGCGTGGGGTGGGTGAGGACGGGGAATACGGGCACGGTGTTGGTCGTGGTGCGGGGCAACAGCGTGTCGGGGAAGTCGTTGGTTGAGGCGGGGTTGCGGGCTGGGGAGTACCGCGCGGCCGACCTGCTGCCCTGTGGCGGTGAGACGGTCATCGGTGCGGACGGCGCTCTGACGGAGAGCGTCGAGCAGATCCTTGGAGACGCGGGCTTGTTGGGCCTGCCTGCCTGCGAGCGATGAGCCGGGGGCGCGTATGGCGTTGCCGGCGATGGAGAAGTCGGGCTCGTCCGGAGTCGTTCGCGCATGGCTTGGTCAACATCCGCGCTGGGGCGATGATGTGGGGATGACTGCAACCGGTCCGTCGGGGCAACCACATCGTCCGGACTCGGAGTTGTATCCGGAGGTAGCTGCCGCGGGCAGCCTCGCAGCCGCGCTCTCCCAGTGCGCTGCCAAGCACGCTCTCGACCTCGGTGATGTCCGGTCTTCGAGCGACGGTTCGTCGCTCACCTTCGCGTGGGTCGCGAGCCGTAATCCGCAGTTGGGCGGCTTCAGCGTGAACCTCGGTTCCGTTGAGCGGGTATTCATCGTTTCTGCGGGAGGTCGGGGGGTGACGCTGACCCACGGTTCCACTGACGACCTCGAACAAGTCGCGGCAGCGGCCGCGGCTTGGCATGACGGCGTCGGGCTGGTCGAGTTGCAGGCTACGACGCCGTTTCTTGAGGTCAGTGCCCTGGCTCTGGCCCATGAGCGTGGACCCGAGTATGCGGTGGCGGAGAAGTGGCGCGTCTATCTGGAAGAAGATCCGTACGTGGACCTGGAGATGATGCGGGCCGCGTACGCCGAGCCGAGGCTGCGGGCTCTCTTCCCTTACACGAGCCACCGCGCGCTCGGATTCAGCAGGTGCACGGGGTGGCCGTTCTCCCGCGACATGGCGGCGATCGAGCCCCTTGGCGACGGCAGGTACGCGCTGCGGCACCACGGTGAGGAGTTCCGCGCGGCGCCCAACTACACAGCACAGGAAGCCGTAGCACTGGTCGTCTCACGCATGGCGAAGACCTGGGGGCCAGCTGTAGCCGGGACTGAGCATGATCTGGGCGAGGGCGATTGAACGTGATGTTCGCCGACTGTCTCGGACATGGCGCGGAGCTTTCACGTGGCCGGGGCTGTCGCATTCCCGGCGGTGCGGTCTTACTCGGGGCGCCTCTATGACTCTGCTTCGCCTCCCCTACCGTCGAGGACGGGTGCGATGCGTCTCGGTTGTCGGGGTCCTGGGCGGCGTCCCCGCTGCTGCCTGAGGCGGTGCGGCCGTGAGCTGCGACCGGAGGCGGGCGGCTTCGGCGCGGCGGTTGGGGGCGGGGTTGCGGGCGGTGTGTTGGATGCGGGTGATCAGGACGCGGGCGGGCTGGCGGGCAGTGGTGAGTTCGCGTTGGGCGGCGGCCTCGGCGAGGAGCCGTCCGGGCTGGTGGCCCTTGGCTTCGGCGTCGGTGAGGACGGTGGCGAGGGCGGGCCAGGCGGGATCGGCGAGGATGCGGTCGGCGTGGTCGGGGAGGGAGACGCGTACGTCGGTGGCGAGGGTGCGTTGGTGATGCGGGGCGGGCTGGCGGGTGGTGAGGTGGGTGAGGGTCGGGTTGAGGGCGGTGTCGGCTGCGGCTTGGAGGTGCTGGACGGTCTGGCGGGCTGCGGCGGCTTGTTGGGCGTGGCAGTTGGCGTCGTGCCAGCGGGCGGCGAGGATGACGGCCCATACGAGGGTGGCGGTCAGGGCGGCGAGGGCGCTGCTGTTCGGGCCGGTGGCGGTGTGGACGATGTCGCGGGCGGCCGTGTGCAGGGTGTGGGCGGCGGCTTGTTCGGCGCGGACCTGGGAGCGTTGGGCGCGGGCGAAGGTACGGCTTGCTGCTCGTAGATCCGAGCTCAGGTCGGCGGGGGCCATCTGCGCGGTGGCTTCGATGAGTTCGCCGAGAGCGCTGATCTGTGCCTGGACCTGTGGATTGTGTTCGTCGCTCCTCGTGGCTGCCGGGCGGAGGGTATCGAGGGCGTCGATGGCCTGCTCCCAGGGTGTGCCGGGCTGGTTGCGTCGTGCGGTGGGGTGTTCTTCGGGGGTGCTGCTTTCCAGGCGGGCGCGGAGTTTGGGGAGGGTGAGGTCGGGGGCGATCTTCCCGCCGGGGTGGTAGATCTGCTGGCCGTTCTTGTCGAGGTCGCCGGGTCGGCCGGCGGAGTAGCCGATCAGGTCGCCGGACGGACCGCGGCGCGGTGTGACCATGACGTCGTCGGCTTCGAGGTAGGCGAGGAGTTCCTCGATGCTGGCGGCGTGGGGGATGGCGGCGCGGATGCGGTCCTGGAGCCAGGCGCGGCTGGTCTGTTCCCAGCCGAGGCGTTCGGCCTTGTGCATCTCGGCCTGGCTGGGGGCGCGGGTGGCGGTGCGGTCGCCCTTGTTGAGCCGGCGCAGGCCGTAGTCGTGCTCGATCTGGCGGCAGGCGTCGCCGATGCGGCGGCCGCTGCCGTGGAGTTTGGGGCGGCGGCCGTCTTCGCGGACGGTGGTGGCGAGGATGTGGATGTGGTCGTCGGCGTGGCGGACGGCGATCCAGCGGCAGGCGAGGTCGTCGCCTTCGGGGGCGATGCCGGCGGCGGTGACGATGCGGTGGGCGATGTCGGCCCATTCGGTGTCGGACAGGTGGCGGTCTTCGGGGGCGGCGCGGACGGGGCAGTGCCAGACGTGGTCGGCGACGGGCTTGCCGAACTCGCTGTTGCGCAACGCGACGGGGGCGTCGAGGTGGCGGGCGAGTTCGGTGAGGGTGGCGTTCTCGTCGCGGCCGGGGTCGGGCAGGCCGAGGGCGGCGAAGGCGGCGACGATGTGCGGGTCGAGGTGTTCGTCGTGGCGGCCGGGTCCGTAGAGGTAGGCGAGCAGGCCGCGGGTGTTGGCGCCGGAGGGTTTGATGGCGGCGATCACGGGCGTCCCACCTCCGTGTCGTCGTCGGTGGGTTGGCGCAGGGCTTCGGCGATCGTGGTCAGCAGGCGGTGCAGTTCGTCGAGGCGTTCGCGGATGTCGGGTGGGGTGGAGGCGCTGTTGAGGGTGCGGGCGATCTGGTTGACGTTGTTCCCGATGCGGCTGAGTGCGCGTAGGACCTGGGCGCGGAACATGTGGGTGCGGCGCCGGTCCTCGGACAGCGGCAGGTTCGCGGTGAACCGGCCGGTGAGGAAGGCGAGGACGATGTCGGCGGCGAACCCGGACTCGCCCTTGTAGCCGTGCTCCAGAGCGGTTTCGCTCAGGAGGGCGTGCTCGTCGGGGGTGAAGCGCAGGGGGCCGACGCGTACGGTGCGCTTGTCACCGGTGAAGCGGCGGATCGTGGGTTGCATGGTCTGCGTGTGCGGCGCGGAGTGCTCGGCGGACGCGTGGTCGAGGACGGCGGTCTGTGCGGTGCGGAGCATGTCCCGTCCGGGGGCGCTGGCCCCGGTTTCCTGGCTCGGCGCGCCCTCGCGCCGGGCCTGCTCCGCCACCCCCGGGGCGGAGAACCCCCCGATCCGGCCGCGAGTCGGACTCGGGGTACTACTGGCTCCGCCAGGGGCCGTCTTTCCGAACGCCCGCCGCCAGCGGTCCTTCACCTTACGGGACGTCGTCTGCTGTTCGGGCGCGTCGAGGCCGGTCTCTGCGGGCTGAGGGATGTGCGGCACGGCTGGTGCTCCGGAAGGTGAGGGCGGGCGGTCGCATCACCTGGCCGCGGGCGTGCGGGCGAGTGAGGTCGCGAGGCTCGGCGGCTGGTTCGGGTCGATGCCGCGCGGGGTGAGAGCAGTGGGCGGGCGGGGTGGTCGGAACCGTTCCGACCACCCCGGCTCTGTTCCGGTCACCCGGGCGTTCGGTCATCGCCCTGGGCCGTGTCGAGTTCCGCCCGCAGGACGCCCATGGCTTGGGTCAGCCGCTGGCCGCCGACCTTGAGGCCCTTGTCGCGTATGGCCTGTTGGACGACCGCGCGGGTGGCGTGTCCGTGCTCGGCGACGGCTACACGGCCGATCTCGACGAGCTGGTCGAGCGTGGCGTCTGCTGGGCGGCCTCCGCGTGGGAGGGGCTGTGGATCCGCGGGGAGAGGAGGAGCTGTGCGCGGCGAATCCGCCGGCTGTGAGGATGTCGGCGCTTCGGCACCGAGGGGTTCGGTCACGAGGTGGTGGATCTGGCGCATCAGCACGCCGAAGGCCAGGAGCGCGGCGGCCGGTGGGACCGCGGCGATGACGTAGTCGAGGAGAGGTACTGAACTGCCGTGCCTGGTTCCGCTGACCCCGGCCACGTTGAGCGCGATCGATCCGACCGACCCGGTCGCGGTCAGGGCGATGGCCCACCAGTCGGGGACCTTGCGCAGGCCGGCGCGGAGCATCAGCAGCTCGCCCGCGACGATGAACGCGTCCAGGGTCGCGGGCCAGGCCCACTGGCGGGCCGGGGAGTTGTGCAGACCGTGCTGACCGGCGACCTGGGCGAGGTGGGCGTACGAGAGCCAGAATCCGCCGGCGGTGAGGGCGACGATGACGGTCCCGGCGGCGATGAGGGCGTACCGCTCGGCGGTGTGCTTGGTCATGCGGGGTTCTCCATGGTGGTGGCGTGGGGGCGATCACTGGGCTCCATCGAGGGGGCGTACACGCGAACCCCCTTCTAAAGGGGGGGCCGCGCGTGTACGCCTGGCTGCGTGTGCGCCGTGTACGGTCGCGTGATCGTCTGACCAGGGGCTTTGTGGCCGCCGTGGACGGTCGGGAGCGCTCCGTGCGGCATGGCCCGGCAGGGGCCGCGTGTACGCCCCCGTGTACGGTCCGGGCGTCGCGGAGGAGGCGCGGTCAGCCGACGGCGATGTGCAGGTTGGAGACGCCGTAGCGGGCCTGCTGGCCGCCTCCGGTGCCGCCTGCCGCGCCCTCGGTCTTCCTGGCGTGGCCGCTCTTGACGAGGCGTTCCAGGTGCCGCCTGGCCTTCTCCACCGCTGACCGGTCCGGGTTGGCCTGGCCGCTGAGGACAGCGGCGAGGTCGCGGGTGGTGAGCCCGTCTGGATGGGCGCGGAGGATGGCGACCGGGTCGAAGGTGGGCTCGATCGTGGTGGTGCCGCGCTCGTGGTCGTGGATGACCTGGAGGGGGCCGATCTCGCCGGTCGGGGTCTTGAGGTGGTGGAGGGTGACGGCGGGGTCGCCCGCTTCTCCGGCGATGAACAGGACGCTGCCCGCTCCGGAGGTGATCCACGTCGAGCCGTAGACCCGGTCGAGGGTGGGGCGTTGGCCGCGCGGGGCGTCGGCGGTGGCCTTGCGCTGGTGGTGGAGTTCCATGACCTCGACGCCGTTGCGCAGGGCGCGCATGCGGGCGTTGTGGAACGCGACGGCGAGCGCGTCGTCGACGAGGGTGCTGACCGCGTCCTTGAGGCTGTCGATCACGATGGTGTCGGCCTGGTGGGCAGCGGCCAGGTCGGCGAGGAGGTCGGGCTCCTTGTCGAGGGTGGCGGGTAGCGGTCCCTGCCAGACGGCGAGTCGGTCGCGCAGGACGGACTCGTGATCGGGAGAGATGCGGCGGGCCATGGCGTGGGCGATCTGCTTGGGGCGGTCCATGGCCAGGTACAGCACCCGCTCGCTGGAGGAGACCGGCATGTTCAGGACGGTGTCCTGGAGGCCGAGGCGGGCGAGGATCACCTGGTGGGCCAGCGTCGTCTTGCCGACGCCGGGCGGTCCGACGATCATCAGGCTCTCGCCGGACGACCAGGCGGTCTGCTCGCGGGTGCCCCACAGCGGGTCGGTGTCCGCTCCGGTCTCGGTGACGAAGCGCCAGCCGTCGACCAGGTAGCGGGAGAGCCGGCCGCCGCCGGAGGCGAGGGAGCGGTCGCGCTCCGCGCGCAGCTCGGCCTCGGCGGCGCTGCGTATCGCATCGGGGTCGGCGCCGGGCTCGACGGCGAGCTGGACGGTGCGGATGCCGTTCTCGCGCAGGCGGCGCAGGTCGGCCTTGCGGCGAACGATCTCCGCGTAGTGCGCGGCGTTGGCGACCGTCGGCGGGGCGTCGGCCAGGACGTGGAGATAGGGCGTGCCACCGATACGGCTCAGGTCGCCCCTGCCGAGGAGGTAGTCGCCGAGCACGATCGGGTCGGTGGGTGCGTCCTCGGCGCGCAGGGCGAGAATGGCCCGCCAGATCGTCTCGTGCGCGGGCCGGTAGAAGTCCTCCGGTACCAGCTGCGCGCGCACCTCGTCCACGGCCTGGTGCCGGAACATGCATGCGCCGAGAATGGCCTGCTCAGCGGCCAGGTCGTTGGGCGGCTCATCGACGAGCGACGTCGCCGTCGATGGACGCGATGGCGTATCCGGCCCCGAGGCCGTACGCTGGTTCACGGAAACTCCTCACCTGGCAGGCAGCGGGACGGCAATCCCAGCCAGCCGGTCTTGATCGTTCGTGGGTACGGGCGGTTGAGGTTTCTGCTTCAGCCCCCGGCGTTCGTAGCGCCGGGGGCTTCTTCGTTCTCTCCTTCGCGTTCGGCCCCGTTCGGGGGTTCCACGAGGGTACCAGACGCATTGCCGAATGACTAGCTTGCATTTCGCTCCCGAATGAGCTTTACTACTTGAGCCCCGCCCGTGCCGTCGCCCGGCAGCTCGAACCGAAGGAGGAGGAAGCGATGTCCGAGGAAGGAGCAACTCGCGCCGCAGGACCCGAACGCCCTCTGCCGGAGGACCACGTCGCGCAGCGGGTGAAGATGGAGCGCGAGGTCCGGGGATGGAGCACCGTCACCCTGGCCGAGCGCATGACCGAGGCCGGCCACCCGATCAACCAGTCGGCGATCTGGCGCATCGAGAGCGGCAAGCCCCGCCGCCGGGTCAACCTCGACGAGGCGCTCGGCTTCTGCAAGGTCTTCGACATCTCCCTCGACGACCTCACCGCCGCCCCGGGCCACATCGCCAATCCCCAGGTCCGCAGACTCGTCGGCGAGTACGTCGAACAGTGGAAGCAGTGGCGCGCCCTGGGCAAGGCCATGGACGCCGTCCAGGCCGAACTCCGCGCCTACACCGAGGCACACGCTGACCAGGACGACATGGTCAAGGCCCTGCTCACCCACGAGATGACCGTCGCCTCCAACGGTGAGTTCCACCACCACCGAGGCGCTCCCCCCAAACTGCAGAGCTGGCTCCGCACCCCCGACCAGGGCGCCGACTCGTAGCCCAAGGGTCCTGCTTCCGCCGGTGCTACGAACACCGGCGGAACAGCCATGCCCTGCAGCGCAGTACACACAACCGCCCGTACCCACGAACGATCACGACCGGCGAGGCCGGGGTTGCCGCCCCGACGCCTCGCCAAGAGAGGTTTCCGCCTTGCACTCCAACGACCTTCCGGTCGCCCAGATCGCCCACCTTCTCGGCGTCCCCGAGGACGATCTGCGCACCCTCATCGCCGCCCGCAACGGCTCCCACGGCGACCCCACCCTCGTCGCCCTCACCGTCGCCGAAGCCGCCCGCCGCATCGGCATCAGCCGCACCAAGATGTACGAGTACGTCTCCTCCGGCCAGATCCCCTCCGTGAAGATCGGCAGCCTCCGCCGCATACCCGCCGAGGCGCTGGGGCAGTTCCTCGCCCGCCGCAGCGGCGACACCTCCGACTTCACCACCGCGGCCTGAGGGAGGCGGACATGGCCAAGACCCGCCAGCCCAACGGCGCCTCGTCCATCTACCTCGGCAACGACGGCCGCTGGCACGGCCGCGTCACCGTCGGGGTGAAGGACAACGGCACACCCGACCGCCGCCACGTGTCCCGCAAGTCCCGAGCCGATGTCACCAAGCTCGTCCGCGAGCTGGAGAAGCAGCGCGACGCCGGCACCGTCCGCAAACCCGGCCAGGCGTGGACGGTCAAGACCTGGCTCACCCACTGGATCGAGAACATCGCCCCGATCGGTGTCTCCGAGAACACCATCGCCGGGTACGAGGTCGCCGTACGCGTCCACCTCATACCTGGCCTGGGCGCCCACCGGCTCATCAGGCTGGAGCCGGAACACCTGGAGCGCTTCTACAAGAAGATGCAGGACGGCGGCAGCAAGCCCGCCACCGCCCACCAGGCCCACCGCACGCTGCGGGTGGCGTTGGGCGAGGCGGTCCGCCGGGGGCACCTCGCGGTGAACGTGGCGAAGATTGCCAAGGCGCCGCGCCTGGAAGAGGAGGAGATCGAGCCGTACTCGGTGGAGGAGGTCCAGCGCATCCTGCTGGCGGCGGGCAAGCGGCGGAACGCCGCCCGCTGGGTCATCGCCCTGGCCCTCGGCCTCCGGCAGGGCGAGGTGCTCGGCCTACGGTGGTCGGACGTCGACCTCGACTCCGGTGTCATCCGCGTCCGGCGGGGACGGCTGAGGCCGAAGTACGCCCACGGCTGCGGCGGCGACTGCGGCCGGAAGCCTGGCTACTGCCGCAAGCGCACACAGGTCCGCCGTGAGACGAAGGACACCAAGTCCCGCGCTGGCAAGCGCACGATCGGCCTGCCGGATGAGCTGGCCAAGCTCCTTCGCCAACATCAGGAAACCCAGGCACGGGAGCGCTCCGATGCCCGCCAGCTCTGGACGGAGAAGGGCTACGTCTTCACCTCACCGACCGGTGAACCCCTCAACCCCAACACCGACTATCACCGCTGGAAGGAGCTCCTCCAAGAAGCCGGCGTCCGCGACGCCCGACTCCACGACGCCCGCCACACCGCCTCCACGGTCCTCCTGCTCCTCGGCGTCCCCGAGCGGATCGTCATGTCGATCATGGGCTGGTCCTCGGCGTCGATGGCGAAGCGGTACCAGCACGTGACAGATCCGCTGCTTCAGGACACAGCGCGAAAGGTTCAAGGCGCGCTTTGGGGCACCGACCACAAGTTCTAGGGCCATTGCCTGGACAGCCGACTGGCCGGACGGCTCAATTGCGGGCCGTCCGGTCAGTCGGGCGATGCCACGTCGTCGACTGCGCCGGTCAGAAGTCATCGTCCTCGATCCGAAAGCGTGCGCCAGCCTGCTCTGCCTTCTGTTGGATCGCGCCTTGCCCTCCCTCAGCTGTGACAAGGGTGACATTCAAGCTGAGGAGCTGATGGTCGGCATCTGTGTCGATGACCTTGCTCAGCTCCTTGACGAGTTCCCACGCATGGCTGCGCGCATCGGATGCGGTGATGCTGCGGTTGCTGAGTTCGACGATGTACCGCTTGTAGGCGACCGGGTGCGCTGCGATTCTCGGTGTATTACCAGTGGTGCTGGCTGCATTCGTACGAGCTTGGTCGACCGTGGACCGGCCCTGCTGGTCGTTGTCCGCGGCCAGCGCGTCTTCCTGCCAACCGACGGCGGGGTTTCGTTGCTGGGGCAGTACGGCCGTCGTGTTGTTCCGCGGCGCAGGTGAGGTGGCCGGCACGGCCTCGGGCTGCACGACCACACGACGAAGGCTCTGGCTGATGGAGTTGATGGAGACCTGTGCCGCGGAGGAGATGGCGAGCGGATTGCCGTCGGAGTCAGCCATCTCCCACCCATCGTTGAGCAGGGCGAAGATGGCCGTGCGTATGTCGTCGGTGGCGGCGACCAGAGGGAATGAGGGGTGCTTGTAGAAGAACTGGACGACCTCACGAGGAGTCAGGGTTCGCTCGAAGGTGTCGAGCAGGGTGGCAAGGTACTCCGCTGATAGGCCGCCGGTGGTCGTCGCACGACCGGCCTGCACCAATGCGGACCATACCTGGTCCCCGCGCAGCGAGGACATACCGTCCCCGTCGAACCGCTTGAACTCCACGTGCAGTCCGTCGGCGGCACGCACCAGGTAGGCGTAGTGCTGAAAGGCCTTGTCGATGTCCTTCTTGAGCTTGTCCTCGGCCTCGGTGGTTCTGGCGGTGGCCTCGCGGTACTCGTCGGCGTCCTCGGGGTCGATCTGCTTGAGGACATTGCGCCAGGCGAGGACCTCCTTGGCACGCTTGCGTGCCATGTCCCGCCTCTGGGTGTTCACGCATGCCACAGTGCAGCTGGCGGCGTTGTCCATGCGGAGCGCATCATGTCCGAGGCCGAACAGCGCGGTGATCTCGGTCCGGCTGAGGGTGTCCTTCCCGTTCAGTAAAGTCCAGCGACGCGGGTCGAGCACCACCAGGCGGGTGGTGGCCGAGTCCACGCCCTCGAAGGTCCGCGCCAGGTCGATCGTGCCGGTAGCGGCCGGAGCGTCGATGAAGTGGATCTCGTCGAAGGTTCCCTTGTGGGCGAGCTTCTGTGCCTTGTCCCAGAGCAGCTTCTCGCAGGCCTGCTGGTCAACCAGGGCGTGGCAGGCGGTGTAGTACATCCGCAGCGTCTGCTTGATCGACAGGTAGTAGCGGCCCGGTGCGTTGGCGGGTTGTGTGATCTCCAGTGCGCCAAGACCATCTTCGCCGGTGAGGGCGTTGAAGACCTCTTCTGCGTCGGTGTACAGGGTGCCTGAAGCCGGGGCCGGTTCTAGGATGGCGGCGAGGAGTTCGGCCTTGGTCGCTCCCCTGCCGGCGCGAGGGCGGGAGACCATGGAGTAGCAGAACAGAGCGGTTGCCATGCGTATTGCGGGGTGCTGCTGGTCTGCGGTGACACCGTCTGCAAGTAACCTTCGGTCGATGGCAACAGCGCGTCCTGCGGTGCCGTCGCTGCTGGTGATGTCGGTGGTGGCTACGGAGCGGTAGCCCTGGACGGCTCGGTCGTTGTTCATAAACAGACCGGAGGACAGCAGTTGCTCCAGGGCTGTAGTCAGAGGAATGTCGCCGACTCCGATGAGGGCAGGGGCCCAACGTCCGGCCTTGTGCTCGGTTACCCAGTGCAGCGCTGTCCGAGCGAAGATCGCGACCGTGGAGCGCACCCGCTGGAAGTTCTGGACACGCGACCACTCCTCGCGCACTAGCCGCATCAGCTCGGGGTGGAAGGGATAGCTGGACGTGACCCGCTCGGCGAAGCCGGCTGCCCCTCGCCCGGGGCCGAGCTTGTCGAGGACTTTGTCCCGCCAGCTGCCCTGGTGTGCTGCGGCGTATTGCTGGGCGATCTGTGCGGCCACAGCACTCACATCGGCCGACTCGAACAGGCGGCGCTGGATGATGGCGGCGAAGTCGTGGGACGAGTTGACCGCGACCCTGCCGTCGGGGCCGTTGCGTACCAGCCGTTCGGAGATGTAGCTGCGGAAGCCCTCGGCCTGCGGAGGATAGCCGCGCTCGTCAAGTTCGCTCCGAATCATGACCACGACGAGGGCGACGCGAGGCACATCGTCGCACACGTCCATCAGGGCATTGAGGAACGCCTGCTCGCCGGGCATGGAGGCGATGTTCTCGGGCTCGGCGAGCTGCAGAACGTAGTCCATGAGCTCGTCCAGCAGGATGAGCACCGGGCGTCCCGCGTCGGTGAGTGCCTGCTGCAGGGTGTCCTTGTTCGGACCGCCGTCGACGTAGCGCTGGTAGCGGTCCATGTCGCCGCCAGTCAGCGACCACAGGAACCGCTCGAACAGGTTGGTAGCCGGGCCGAAGGTCTCACTCGTCCTGCCGGGGCTGAAGTAGTCGGCGGTCAGAACGACGGTCCGGGTGCCGGCCAGGTCCACATCGGTGCCACCCTGCTCGGCTTCGGCGCGGACCCTGCGGCCCAATTCCGTGGCGAAGAACTCCTGCGGGGAATGGGCCATATGGTAAAGACCGACCAGGGCGTGACTCTTGCCACCACCCATCCCCTGGTCGAGGTGGAACAGCGCCGCACGGTCGGCGTCGGTTCCCAGTCGGCGCGCGATGCGGCCAAAGAAGCCGACGAGGTTCGGGGTGGGCTGGGTGATGTCGCTGTAGTAGTCGACCTTGCGGTAGGGCACGTCCACGGTCTGGTAGACGGCCTTGTGCAGGCTCATCTGCAGTTCCCCGACCGAACCGTCGGAGTCGGTGACCTCAGGCCGCAGGGGCAGCAAGTCCGCCCAGTGGGCAGCAGTGCCGGTCGACATGCTCAGGACTCCTCATCGGGCAGGGACAGGGCAAGCTGGACGACAGGCTCGCCGGGTGCAGATGCGGTGGCGGCGCGGTGCGCCAGGCTGGTAATCGTGGCGGCGTTGCGCTGCACGGCAGTCAGCGCCTTGGCAACCTGGTCGCTCGGCGGAAGCTGCGCGACGATTTCCCCAACGACCGCCCACAGGTGCGCGTCGGTGGGCTGGCGTTCGCAGTCGGCCAGCACGGCGGCGACGCCTTCGGTGGCGTTCTGGTCCCATGCGGCGGCCATGGCCCGGACCACCTCGAAGGCCGAGGATTGCTCCCCTACAGCGTCCGGCGCGTCTAACCGCAACCGGTAGCCGCTCTTGCTCTCCGTCAACAGTGCGCCCCGCAGGTCCTCCAGCCGCAGGTTGTCCGCCTGGGCCAGGAATCGCGCCTCGCCCTTGGGGACGTCCGACCGCGCGTAGAGGCGCTGCCAGAAGACAGCGAAGCGGGTGGGGGCGTCGAAAGTCTCCAGCGGCAACTCGTCCAGCTTGAGAGCAGTGGCGTCACGGACCGTGGTACGGGCCAGCGTGAGGTAGCGGTCGAGTTCGGCCCGGCTGCCGTCGGGTTTGAGGATCTTGGAAAAGCGGCCGTAAATCTCCATGGCCGGCCCATAGGCGGCCATGAGCTGATCGGTAAGGGCCAGCCCGTCACGGTCCCATTCCCGGGCCGCGGCCTTGACCCGTTGAGTGACCTCGCGGTCGACCTGGGCGGCAGTGGCAGCCGGGCGGTTGGGGGCGGTGACGCGGCAGCCGATAGTGACCGTGACCTTGATACTGGCCACGCCCGTCGCGGCCGTCTCGGTCCGGGAGGGCCAGGAACTGGTGACCACGAGGCCCGCGTCGTGCAGGGCCCCGAGCAGGCGGCGCCAGGCGTCGGGGTCGGAGTGCCCGAAGACGACGACGAGGTGGCCGTCCGGACGCAGGACCCGCCGCGCTTCACTGAAGGAACGGCTGAGCATCTGTTCGTAGAAGTCGCGGGTGCGGTGCTCACCGGGGGCTTTGCCGCGCTTGACGATGATCTCGTCGGTCTTGTCCTGCAGCCCGTCGTGACCGACCTGGTCGAACAGGTCGGGCATCAGATCACGCAACGCACGGCGCAGCCAGACATAGAAGAGGTCGGAGGCGTCCGCGTAGTCGATCATGTTGTAGTAGGGCGGGTCCGTAATCACGGCGTCCACGGATCCGTCGCGGAAGGGCAGGGCGACGGCAGAGGCGCGTCGGAACCGGCCGGGGTGTCCAGCAGACGATTCCGCGAGTACCTTCTTTAGGGCGTTAAGGCCGCTCTCGCTGAGACTGGACCATGTACCCGGGCCATCGCCCGGTCCAGCCTCGACGTAGTCGAAGTTGAAGGAGACCTTGCTTTCATCGGAGAAGACGTCCGCCACTTGCACCCGATTTTGAGCGGAGCCGTTTGCTTTGCCGTGGCTCAATAGCTTGGCGCCCCGAGTGGCTCGGCGCAGTTGGCGGGGAAGGTTCGCAGCAGCGTACCCGGCGAGTGCAGTGGCGTACTCGGTGCTGACACCGGCTCTAATGCAGTCGGCGGCTACGTTCTGGATGGCGCGGGCGGTCGCGATGAACTTGGCCGTCTGGCGTGAATTCATCAGGTCGCCGTACGTACGGTAGCCATACGCGGAGGCCCGCACGGTGTCTTCGTTGCCGTTGGGGATGGCCTCATCAGGCACGGCGGGTAGCCCGGACAGCGGCGGAAGCTTCGAGAGGCCTACTGAGAGCGCAGTATCGATCTCCTGTTTGGTCGGCGCCCTGAAGACCTTCCGAGAACCCTCAAACTCCTCAGCGACAGCCAGCAGCGCATCGCGATACTGCTCGGCCTTCCCCATCCGCTTGACCGACTCCAAGCTGTGCACATGGCCGCAGGTGGGGAACGGGCACCGCGCACTCTTGCCTTTCTTACCGGCGGCGGCAGCAAAGGTCGGTTCCTGCAAGGGAAGTCCGTCGATCGCCTCGGTGCGCCAAGCGTCCTGCTCGACAACCAGATGCAGGGCTTGCCCGTCGTCCCCGGTCCGCTGGTAGGGATGCCTTAGAACCATGGAGCCGATCAGTGGAAAGCGGCGCCTACAGTGGTCACAGGGGATCGTTACCGCCCACACGTACGCCCACGGAAAGGCGCCATTGCGGCTACGTGGATACAGTGGCGACACTGCCTCCGCAACCCGGCCCCCGACCTCAGCCATGACCAGCCGGACATCCTTGAGTAAGCGGGGCATGGCCTCGCCGAACAGCGCCTGGTCCACGTGGGGCTTTGCAAAAGGAAGTTCGGGCTCGGAGGACCAGTCGCGCAGCGGGTAGTCAGCCAGCAGGCGCCCGGCCAAGGCCGCTAATGGACTGAGATCCGTGCCGACGGCGGTTACCCCGAGGCGCGCCGCCTCCAGCGGGATGATGCCGCGGCCGCTGAACATGTCAAGGACCACAGGGCGCCCTGACGGATAGTAGGCAGAAATGACCTTTCGCAGACGCTGTTGGGCTTCGGTGTCGGCGTCCCTGACTGCTGCCTCTACGTCGTCGTGGTGAGCAGTCCGGTCCGGCAGCAGCGCCGTCAGCACGGCGGCACGGGCCTGGGCGATGGGTCGGGAGGCGAACCAGGTGAACAGGGCCTTCTCGCTGCGTCCGGAGCCGGCCGGCGTACCGACCGCGGCGTCGACCGCGGCGCACGGAAACCAGCGGTCGATCAGGCGGCTTCCCGACTCCTCACTGCCGCCCTGTGCTGCAGGCGACGTACTAGCCGAGTGCACCTGGTCGCTCGTGGTCACCGCTGTTCTCCCATCAGCCGACGCAGGTCGGCAACCTTGATCTGGAATCGTTCGATGCGCCGCGGCCCGCTGGCCAGCAGGTCGGCCGGGTTCTGGGCCCGTACCGCAACTGTGGGGGCGGTGGCGCAGTCAACCACGACGTACAGCCAGTACTCGTGGGCACGCTGCTGTGCCTGGGCCCACTCGTGCTGCTCCAGCCATACCGGCGCCAGGCCCGCTTGCAGGCCCTTGACCTCCACCAGGCGCTGTTCGCGGGTGGTGCGGTGCCTGGCCAGCAGGTCGTAGCCCACCCCGGCGCTTTGGCGGTCGTCGACATCGAAGCCGAGCCGTTCCAGCTCGGCTAGGACAGCGGCCACCGCGATCGCCTCGCTATCGGGGTCGTAGCCGAGCTGGTCGGCGCGAGCCTCGCCGACCACGTATGCCCAGCCGACCAGGCGCGGAGCGCTCTCCCCGACCCTGCTGATGTCGTCGAGCTGGGCGAGGCGGTCGCGTTTAAGCTGCCCGAAGCGGGACATCCGCTCGCGCCGCTCTGCAGCGGGTAGGTCTTCGAGTTCGTCGAGGTAGCGGTACTCGACCTGGTCGAGCTGCCGACGCGCCTGGTCAACCCACGCCTCCCGCTCGGCGCGGGCCCGCGCGGCTTCACGGGCCAGTGCCGCTCGGGCTTCCCGCCCGGCGTCGTGGCGCAGCGCTGGGGACAGCGGCGGCGCCGTTCGGTGGGAAACGCCGCTGGGAGTGAGCAGCATCAAGGATTCCCAGGCGTTTTCGAAGGCGCCGGCACCGGAGTACCGGATCAGGACCGGGGTCTTGCGTCGCTGGCGTCGGATGCCGTCGTGGACCTCTACTTCGGCGTCGTAGACCAGCAGGGTGTAGTCGGTCAGAGAGGCGTAGTCAATGAGGACCGTGCCGCGGATCAGGTCGCTCTCGCCGATACGCAGGGCCAGGTCGGTCAGTTCGTGGAACGGCTCCTCAGTGGGGCCGAGCACGATCACGTCGTCCAGCCCTTGGGCGCCGTCATTGACGGCCTTGCGGACTGAGGCTCCGTCGGCAGCCACCAGTGCCTCGTGCCCGCCGCCGAGCGCTGATGGCAGCAGTCGGGTCGCGCTCAGGTGACGGATACCTTTGGCCGGGCCGGGGCCAGATGTCCAGTGTTCAGCGTAGGCGAGCTGGTCGACGAAGCCGTCGACGATGACCGGGTTGATGGCTTCCAAGCGGTCGCTGCGGAACCGGTCCAGTGCGGCCTCGGTATTGGCTGGCGTGTTGAGGCGACTCTCGTCCTTGACCAGTTCTTTGGCGGTGGCGAGTAGCTCGGCCATCTCGGGGACGTCCACATCGCGGCCGGCCTGGGCGTCGGCGAGCGCGCGGGTGTAATCGAAGCCAGCGCGGTCGGCGGTCGCGTCCATCAGGTCGAAGATCCGGCCACCGAGCGATTCCCCGGCGGCTTGGAGGTTGCCCAACATGACCTCTTGGACCCGCCCCTCGCGGGTCTGCGGCGCTACCAGGTGGTAGATGTGTACGGGCTGGGTCTGGCCGATGCGGTGTAGGCGGCCCATGCGCTGCTCGAGGCGGACCAAGGACCATGGGATGTCCCAGTTGATCATCACGTGAGCGGACTGCAGGTCGATTCCCTCGCCGCCCGCGTCGGTCGAGACCAGTACCTGGAACTGTCCGGTCAGGAAGCGCTGCTGGAGCCGGTCCCGTTCGTGGTGGCCAACTGCGCCCTGTAACACCTCAACGCTGTAGCCGACCCGCTCGAAGCACTCGGCCAGCCAGCGGGCGGTATCGGCGAACTCGGTGAACACCAGCAACTGCCCCTGCGCGGGCTCGATGCCGTGGGCCGCCAGGATCTCCTGTGCCCGCTCCCACTTTGTGGATGTCCCGGACGCCTGGCCGATCGCTGCCAAGACTCCTTCGACAACGGCAAGCTCACTGCCCTTGTCTCGGCTCCGGGCGCGGACCAGCGCCTCCTCAGCCCGCAGCCAGGCCTCGTCGTCCTCCACCGCGAGGTCCACCGTCCCGTCGCTGCCGGTGAATTCCTCGGGCACTAGGGGGGCGGTCCGGCCCGCGGCCGGGCCCCGGAGCATCTCCGCTCGCCGCCGAACAGTAGCGGCCGCGGCCGCCAGCGAGGAGGCGGCCCGCTTACCGTAGATCGAGCGGGCCAGGGTCGCGTTCTCGCCGTAGTGGGTATCCACGTAATCCATGACCGCGGTGTAAGCCGCCGCCTCCGCGCTGCTGAGGTTCACCGGCACCGTCTCGGCGAACCGGGGCGGGAACAGATCGGCACCGTTGAAGCCCTTCAGCTCCTCCTTCATCCGGCGGAGGAAAGACAGCGTCGAGGGCTTTACCGCCCGGTCGTACTCGGACTGACGCGGATCCCATGGGTACAGCGTTGGATCCAGCAGGTTGAGTAGTGCTCGAAAGTAGTGCTCCTTACCCCGGTGCGGAGTTGCGGTAAGCAGCAGCAGGTGGTGCGACCGGTTGGCCACTTCCCGCGCCGCACCTAGGTACTGGGAGGTGGGCGTGAGTCGGTGCGCCTCGTCGAAAATGGCTAGCGACCAGGATGTTCGGGCACCGGATATCTTGCGGCGGACATCGGCGTTGTGGGTAAACAGGTCAACGCTCGCTAGCCACACGCTGACTCGCGGATCAAGGTCGCGGGGATTTCTGGCGATCTCCCCTGTCACAACGGCAGCTTCGATCGCGAAGTACCGACGTAGGTCCCGCTGCCATTTGCCCACCAAATGGGCTGGAACGATGATCACCGTTCGACCAGGTACTAACCCCGCCGGGTACCTTCAGATATGTACATACCTGACATTATGGTTTTCCCGGTACCCGGCTCATCGGCCAGCAGAAACCGCAATCGAGGCTGCGCCAGCATGTGACTGAACACTGCTTCATCTTGGTGCGCGTATGGTCGTAGCGGGCGGGTTGCCAGCACCGCAGATCGGATGCGGGGAACGGCGTACTGCATCCAGCGCCCCCATAACGCAGCCAGAGCTCGTGCGGGCTCACCCTGAGCATCGTTGACCGGCACCGTTGATGCGAGTAGCTCGGCGGAGTTGAGTGTTACGTCAGTAAGCGTGCCGTCGCTCCGCCGGATGACCAGGTCGGCCCCGTCACCTGTAGGCGTTGTAGCAATGACCGTGGCCATCTCGCCGTCAACGCGGACCTGTGTGCCCGGAATGGGCAGGTCTTCGGGCGCGACTGAACCCACAGCGTGATCCCCCCAACCGAGCGGCCGAACCGCATGCGATGCGACTTAGTGACTCACATGCCCCGCGGGTCGGGTGACCAAGGTGCCCGATCGTGATCGTGATTGTCACCCGATTCGCCTGGATCCGCTTCGATCTGTAACCTTGGCGGCGCAAGGATGCCCCACTGTCGACCATGTCCGTCCGGTTCCCCTGGTGGAGGTGATCGGCGTCGGCGGCAGAAACTCTTGCAAATAGTGGGGCCGCTCGCTGCAGCGCTCACACATATCGCATGCCGCATCTTTTTGGCTTGCCTGTCACCCGACTGGGTGAAGAATCCAGGGAATCGAGTCGAGCGTCCTGCCGGCACTGACTGAGTGGTCACATGGAGATCGGTGAGAGCTGGGCCTATCGAGCGCGAGCTAAGGATTGGGGAGGCCCGGTCGGTCGGGTGGAGATCGTCCGGGTAGGAGGACCGCGGCGCACCGGGTGGGTGCACGTGAGGTTCCTCGAAGGAGAGGAGACGGGACTTCAGGAGTGGGTGACGCCAGACTGCTTGCTCGCGCCATGGTCCGACCTCGATGCCTTCAAGGCGGATGATGCCGCCGAGTCGGCTCTGGCCGAGGTGTCGCGAGAAGTGCGGGGGACCACCGCCTTCGAGGCTGCCCGGTTGGTGCTGAGCTTCATGCGGCCCAAGAAAAACGTGCGTCTGCGCAGAGGAGTCGCTGACGCCGGTGTGCTTGAGATCTCCTGCCTTGATGAAACTGTGAAACGCCTCGAACTCGATCCCGCTGAGCTGCGCTCAGACCCGATGTTCCACGAGAAGCGTGGTGGCCTGTGTCTGGTCGGCTGGCCGGTCACCGAGCGGCTCGCCCGCAGGGTTGCCGAGCGGCTTGCGGATGAGATCCTGCCTGAGACTGACCGTCGGGAACAGGCCCTTGCTGACGAACGATCCCAGTCACAGTGGAGTTCGTGGGGGCGGAGGGACGACCGGAAGCTGGATGCCGAGCAGGCCGTTCTGCGGATGGTTCGACAGTGGTGCGGTGAGGAGCGGGCCGAGCGCTACGACGAATTGGTTGCCTTGCGCGCGGAGGTGATTCGGCTCGGCGGACTGGTCGAGCGCGCGGTACGGGAGCTACGAAACCGGGGACACGGGGTCATCGCCTCCACCATTGAGCGCGACCTGGGCGTCCATATCTCCAGCCTTGGTCCAGACGTACGTCGATGAAGGCTCGCTGCGGCTCCGCCTCCGACCGCTGAGATGGGGGCTGAGCGGTTCGTTCCTTCTCGGGGCGGTTCGGGCTCCAGCCGTTCAGGAACGGGCGTAACTCCTCGCCTGTCGGCTCCACACTGAATTCTTCCGGTGCCGAGCCACGGCGGTCACCGGAAGTCGGGTCGAGGCTGTCTGCCTCTTGCTCTCCCCACCGGGCCCACTGCCGGAACTTCTCGGCCTCTGTCGGCTCATTGCAGCGTTCTGCCATCTCGTCGAATGCCGTACAGAACTGCCTTATCTGTCCCGCTATGAGCCACTTGTCGAACATTGTGGTGAACCGCTGACCTCTGGCTGCCTGGATCGCGGCGGCCCTGGCCTCGGTCAGCGCCGTTTCCCACTGCTGCTGCCGCCGATCCCGCTCTTCCACCTCTGCTCGTTGACGCTCAGCGAGTTGCCGATCCCGCTCCGCCTTCTGCCGCTTCCGTTCCGCTTCCTGGGTGAGCCTGCCCCGTTCCTGTTTCTCAGCGTGCTTCTTCACAGCGCGAAAGATCGAGTCAATCTGCTCCTCCAGCGTCTTCTTGGGACTGTCAGACCATTCGAGTTTCTCGCTGTAGCCCTGTGAGAGGCGCAACTCCAGCTCTCCCGACGGCTCAGTCCGGTACGCCGGGGTCGTCCGCTGCCAGTCGTAGATCCTTCGCTGGCCTCGCTGTGGGGGGACGTAACGGACCTGCTTCTCGCCCTCCTGGAAGCTGATCTCATAGGTTCTTCCGTGGACGGTGAGCATGGGGCGTGGGTGCCTGCGCTTTTTGGACACAGCGATGTCGCCATGGCGGCGCAGAGCCTCCTGAGCCAGGAGGCGGAGAAGGGACAGCACGCGGGGGAGCACATCCTCGGAGACCTCAAATGCGCTGTGGTCTGCCTGCACCGCGGCAATGACGTCGTCCACGTCAGTGATCGTTCTGCTGCGCTGCAGCCGGATGCGGTTCCATTCGGCGTCGTCCTCACCGGTGACCCGAAGCAGCCCCAGGAAGAAGTCACCCTTGGCCCGGCCGCTGTACTTCAGGGCGTACCCGGCTGGCGCACACGTGCGGGCTGCGTCGAACGCCCTTCTGTAACGGGCCCGTTCCTCAGGAGTCGGGTCGGGAATCCGCATGAAGCGCTCCGCCGCCAACACCTGCTCGATCAGCGCGGGCCCGCCGATCTCCCCGCCGCGCGTCCGTGCCGAGGCGCCGTGCTTCCGCGAGGCGCCCTGACGAGCGGCAGACCTCGAGACCTCAGTGACACGCGCTTCCGCGGAGTCGCTGGTCTCAACGGCGGTCCGGGGCCTTTTGGCGGGCCGGTCTGGATGGTGGCCGTGCTCCAGGTAGAAGGCGCCGGCGTCCGTGATCGCCGCTTGCCACTTCTTGCCGCCACCCCTGAGCATCGTGATCAGGCCCCGCTCCTTGAGCGCCCGAGCAGACTGGGCCAGCTCGGGACTGTCCGAGGTCACCGGATCATCGCCCGCGGCAATGCGGGTCAGAAGGACGAGCTGGCGTTCGTTGAGGCGTGACCAACGCTGCATGAGTCGGTCATACCGGGGACTGGCGACGCCGCACAGGCGTTCCTCTGTATGTCATCCCAACGAGGGACTGCCCCAAGCCGCTCCGCCCGCGTTGGGGGGCGTTCATGCAGGTACGGCCCGGATGGCTGGGTGTCCAACGAGACCAGAACTGAGACCAAGACGCCGCGAAGCCCTCGACCGGGTGCCGGTCGAGGGCTTCGTTCTGGCTGGTCAGCCATGGCGGAGGATACGAGATTCGAACTCGTGAGGGGTTGCCCCCAACACGCTTTCCAAGCGTGCGCCCTAGGCCACTAGGCGAATCCTCCGGGGGAGACATTACAGGGTGGTGGGGGGTGGTTGCGAACTCGTTCGCCGGGTGGGGGGTGGGGTAGGGTGGGCGCAGCCCCTCGCGTGGCGCTATCTCGCTGAACTCCCCCAGGGCCGGAAGGCAGCAAGGGTAGGTGAGCTCTGGCGGGTGCGTGAGGGGTCTTTGCATGTCCGGGGCCGGGCTGGGCCGGGCTGGGGCGGGTCCGGGGCGCGGGGCGGGGCGGCCGAAGCGCCGGGGCGGGGTGCCGAAACGAGGTGGGGGACCTCGGGGTGGGGCGCGGTGTCGGTGGGCCCGGATACCCTCGGAGGCGTGTCACTTGCCCTGTATCGCCGCTACCGCCCGGAGACCTTCGCCGAGGTCATCGGGCAGGAGCACGTCACGGACCCGTTGCAGCAGGCGCTGCGCAACAACCGGGTCAACCACGCGTACCTGTTCAGCGGGCCGCGGGGCTGCGGCAAGACGACCAGCGCGCGGATTCTGGCCCGCTGTCTGAACTGCGAGCAGGGGCCGACGCCGACGCCGTGCGGGGAGTGCCGGTCCTGCCGGGACCTGGCGCGCAACGGCCCGGGGTCGATCGACGTGATCGAGATCGACGCGGCGTCGCACGGCGGTGTGGACGACGCCCGTGACCTGCGCGAGAAGGCGTTCTTCGGGCCGGCCGGGAGCCGGTACAAGATCTACATCATCGACGAGGCCCACATGGTCACGTCGGCGGGGTTCAACGCGCTGCTGAAGGTGGTCGAGGAGCCGCCGGAGCACCTGAAGTTCATCTTCGCGACGACCGAGCCCGAGAAGGTCATCGGCACGATCCGGTCGCGTACGCACCACTACCCGTTCCGGCTGGTGCCGCCGGGGACGCTGCGGGACTACCTCGCCGAGGTGTGCGGGCGCGAGGCGATCCAGGTCGAGGACGGGGTCTACCCGCTGGTGGTGCGGGCCGGCGCCGGCTCGGTGCGCGACTCGATGTCGGTGATGGACCAGCTGCTGGCCGGCGCGGGTGCGGACGGTGTGACGTACGCCATGGCCACCGCGCTGCTCGGCTACACGGACGCCGCGCTGCTCGACGAGGTGGTGGACGCGTTCGCGGCGGGCGACGGCGCGGCGGTCTTCGGGATCGTGGACCGGGTGATCGAGGGCGGGCACGACCCGCGCCGGTTCGTCACGGACCTGTTGGAGCGGCTGCGCGACCTGGTGATCATCGCGGCCGTGCCGGACGCCGTGGAGAAGGGGCTGATCGACGCGCCCCGGGACGTGGTCGAGCGGATGCAGGCCCAGGCGTCGGTCTTCGGCGCCGCCGAGCTGAGCCGCGCGGCCGACCTGGTCAACACCGGGCTGACCGAGATGCGCGGCGCGACCTCCCCCCGGCTCCAACTGGAGCTGATCTGCGCCCGGGTGCTGCTGCCCGCGGCGTACGACGACGAGCGCTCGTTGCAGGCGCGGCTGGAACGGCTGGAGCGCGGCGTCAGCCTCGGCGGCGGTGCCCCCGCGGCGCCCGCTGGCGATGCGGCGTACCCAGGGGGCCCGGCGTACGGAGGGGGCGCGGCACCCGGCGGCGCACCTGCCGGTCCGGCGGGTCCGTCCGGTGCGGCCGCGGCGCGGGCGGCGCTGGGCCGTACGGCGGCGGGCCCGTCGGCACCCGCACCGGCCCCCGTACCCCCCGCGCCCGCGCCGAGCCCCACCCCGGCGCCCGCAGCCGCGCCCGTACCCCCCGTGCCGGAAGCACCGCACCAGCAGCACCCGGCCCCTGAACCGGCACCTGCCCCCGCCGCACCCGAGGCCCCCCGCCCGGGCGCGTGGCCGACGGCCGCCGCCCCGGGAGCCCCGGCGGCCCAGGTGCCCCCGGCCGCTCCGGCCAACGGGTCCCCCCGCCCGGGCGCGTGGCCGACCACGGCCGGCCCCTCGCGACCGGCGGGCTCAACCCCGCCCCCGCCCCCGCCGCAGCACCAGCAGACCCCGCCGGCCGCCGCCCCCGCCGCGCCCAGCGCCCCCCTCGGCGACCCGACCCGCGTCCGCGAGCTGTGGCCGCAGATCCTGGAGGCGGTCAAGCACCGCCGCCTCACCTGGATTCTGCTGCTCAACAACGCCCGGGTGGTCGGCTTCGACGGGGAGACGCTGCAACTCGGCTTCGACAACCCCGGCGCCCGCAACAGCTTCGCCAACGGCGACAGCGAGGACGTGCTGAAGCAGGCGATCGGCACGGTGACCGGGGCGCGGTGGAAGATCGAGACCCTCGTTGACCCGGGCGGTGGCGGTGGTGGCGGCGACGCGCGCGGCAGTGGCCGAGGCGGCCCGCAGCGGCCGCAGGCTCCCGGCGGCCCGGCGCAGCAGGGCCCGGGGCCGGGCGGCCAGGGCGGCGGCGCCGGACCGGGCCGGCCGCAGGGCCAGGGCCAGCCCCCCGCCGGCCAGGCACCGTACGGCCAGGGCGGCGCACCCGGCGGCGCAGCCGCGTACGCACCGGCCCGCACCGCCCAGTCGGCCCAGACCGTGCCCGCCCCGCCCGCACCGCGCCGGGAAGGCCACGGCGGTGCCCCCGCGCCGGGCCCCGGCGGCCCGGGCGGCCCAGGTCCGGACCCGTCCGACCCCTTCGACGAGCCTCCGCCGCTCGAGGACGACATCCCCGAGGACGACGACCCGGACCTGGTCGGCACCGTGCTCAGTGGCCACGACCTGTTCATCAAGGGCCTCGGGGCGACCGTCATCGAGGAGATCACCAACGACTGAGCGCGGGGCCGTACGACCGGAGCCCGCGCCCGGCGTGCGTACGGGCCGCTGGCACCCGTACGGCCCGCACGTACGCGTTACGTCCTGCGGGCAGGGCTACGGCTCCGGTACGGGCGCGCGTGCGACCGGGGGAGGGGCGTGCGCCGCGCCGATCCTCCGTACGGCGTAGGGCGCTGGGCCGTACGAGCACGTAGGCTCGCCCTGTCAGGTAAAACACGCGGCAGTCCCGTAGCCGCCCGTGGAGCCGCAGGGTTTTCGGGCGTGGACGACCGACGGCACAGGCAGGAGCGATTCCGTGATCCCCGGTGGTGGTCAGCCGAACATGCAGGCGCTGCTCCAGCAGGCGCAGAAGATGCAGCAGGACCTCGCGGCGGCCCAGCAGGAGCTGGCCGACACGACGGTGGACGGCTCGGCGGGCGGCGGCCTGGTCCGGGCGACGGTGACGGGTTCGGGCGAGCTGCGCGGGCTGGTCATCGACCCGAAGGCGGTCGACCCCGACGACACCGAGACCCTCGCCGACCTCGTGGTGGCCGCGGTGCACAACGCGAACGAGGCGGCGCAGAAGCTCCAGCAGGACAAGCTCGGCCCGCTCGCGCAGGGGCTGGGCGGGATGCCCGGGCTGCCGTTCTGACCTCGCGGGCCGGCTGAGCGGTCGCCCGAGCCCCGCGCCCCGGCGCCTGGACCTCGGCGCCCGGCCCCCTGAACCCCCAGAACCCCCCGAAACCACGAACCCCCCGAACCGAACCCCGAAGGAAGGCACGGCGTGTACGAAGGCGTGGTGCAGGACCTGATCGACGAGCTGGGCAGACTGCCCGGTGTGGGTCCCAAGAGCGCGCAGCGGATCGCCTTCCACATCCTCCAGGCCGACCCGGCCGACGTCCGGCGGCTGGCGCACGCGCTGTCCGAGGTCAAGGCGAAGGTGCGGTTCTGCGCGGTCTGCGGGAACGTCGCGCAGGAGGAGAAGTGCCGGGTGTGCAGCGACCCGCGGCGCGACCCGGCGGTGATCTGCGTGGTCGAGGAGCCCAAGGACGTGGTGGCGGTCGAGCGCACCCGGGAGTTCCGCGGGCGGTACCACGTGCTGGGCGGGGCGATCAGCCCGATCGAGGGCGTCGGCCCCGACGACCTGCGGATACGGGAACTGCTCGCCCGTCTCGCGGACGGCACCGTCACCGAGCTGATCCTGGCCACCGACCCGAACCTCGAGGGAGAGGCGACGGCGACGTATCTGGCCCGCATGGTCAAGCCCATGGGGCTGCGGGTCACGCGGCTGGCCAGCGGGCTTCCGGTGGGCGGCGACCTGGAGTACGCGGACGAGGTGACATTGGGGCGGGCCTTCGAGGGAAGGCGGTTGCTGGATGTCTGATGCGACGGTGGGCGAGGACCGAGACGGGAGCGGTGGGAACGTGGGCGTGACGGGAGCAGGCGCGACGGGCCAGGGCGCGGGTGCCGGTGCCGGCGTCAGTGCTGGTGTCGGGGCGGGCGCGGGCGAGGCCGGTGGCCTGGGCCGGCCGGACGCCCCGGGACCGATCCCGGTGCCGCAGGAGCCGGACGAGTTCGCCGTCCAGATCAGCGACCAGATCGAGAGCTTCATCCTCTCGGTCCGCGAGGTCGCCAAGGGCGACGACCCGGACAGCGCGGTGCCGTACCTGCTGCTGGAGGTCTCGCAGCTGCTGCTGGCCGGCGGGCGGCTCGGCGCGCACGAGGACATCGTGCCGGACGAGCGGTACGAGCCGGACGCCGGGCCGGAGCCCGACGAGGACGACCTGCGGCAGCGGCTGGCCACGCTGCTGGAGCCGATCGACGTGTACTCGGAGGTCTTCGACCCGTACGTGCCGCGCTCGACGCCGGTGGCGTGCCGTATCTCCGACGACCTGGCCGATGTGGTGGCGAACCTGGCGCACGGCCTGAGCCACTTCCGGGCCGGCCGGGTGTCGGAGGCGCTGTGGTGGTGGCAGTTCTCCTACCTGTCGAGCTGGGGGCTGACGGTGAGCGCGTCGCTGCGGGCGCTCCAGTCGCTGGTGGCGCATGTACGGCAGGACAGCCCGCTGGACGAGCTGGACGGCCTGGACACGGGCACCGACGAGGACGAGGAGCAGCTGGCGCGGGAGGCGGGCCGGGTGATGGAGGCGGAGCTGGGCACGATGGGGCTGCGCCGCCGGGGCCGCCGCTGACGGGTGGGCGGTCTGCTGCCGGGCGGTCCGGGACGGGCGGTCCGCTGGTCGGTTGTGCCGGGACGGGCGGGCCGGGCGCGGACGAGATCCACGGTGCCGAACTGATCAACTGGTGAACCTCGCGTCTCAGCATGTGATAAGGGCGGGGCGGTCGGCAGGGGCTCGTTAAAATGGGCCGACCGCATTCACCCGTGATCCACCCTGAGCGAGGAGCGCACGTGGGCCTTGTCGTGCAGAAGTACGGCGGCTCCTCAGTCGCCGATGCCGAAGGCATCAAGCGGGTCGCCCGTCGGATCGTGGACACCAAGAAGGCCGGCCACCGCGTGGTCGTCGTGGTGTCGGCGATGGGCGACACGACCGACGAGCTGATCGATCTCGCGGAGCAGATCTCGCCGATCCCGTCGGGGCGCGAGTTCGACATGCTGCTGACCGCCGGTGAGCGCATCTCGATGGCGCTGCTGGCGATGGCGATCAAGAACCTCGGCCACGAGGCGCAGTCCTTCACCGGCAGCCAAGCCGGTGTGATCACCGACTCCGTGCACAACAAGGCGCGGATCATCGATGTGACGCCGGGCCGGATCAGGACCGCGCTCGACGAGGGCAACATCGCGATCGTGGCCGGCTTCCAGGGCGTCTCGCAGGACAAGAAGGACATCACCACGCTGGGGCGCGGGGGGTCCGACACCACGGCGGTGGCGCTGGCCGCGGCGCTGGACGCCGAGGTGTGCGAGATCTACACCGACGTCGACGGGGTGTTCACCGCCGACCCGCGGGTGGTGAAGACCGCCCGCAAGATGGACTGGATCGCCTTCGAGGACATGCTGGAGCTGGCCAGCTCCGGTTCGAAGGTGCTGCTGCACCGCTGCGTGGAGTACGCCCGCCGCTACAACATCCCGATCCACGTCCGTTCCTCGTTCTCCGGGCTGCCGGGCACCTGGGTCAGCAACGAACCCCCCCAAGGAGACAGGCCAGTGGAGCAGGCGATCATCTCCGGCGTTTCGCACGACACGACCGAGGCGAAGATCACCGTCGTCGGCGTACCGGACAAGCCGGGCGAGGCCGCGACGATCTTCCGGGCGATCGCGGACGCCGAGATCAATATCGACATGGTGGTGCAGAACGTGTCGGCCGCGGCCACCGGGCTGACCGACATCTCGTTCACGCTGCCGAAGGCCGAGGGGCACAAGGCGATCGAGGCGCTCACCAAGGCGCAGACGGTCATCGCCTTCGACTCGCTGCGCTACGACGACCAGATCGGCAAGCTGTCGCTGGTCGGCGCGGGGATGAAGACGAACCCGGGGGTGACCGCGACCTTCTTCGAGGCGCTGTCGAACGCCGGGGTGAACATCGAGCTGATCTCGACCTCGGAGATCCGCATCTCCGTGGTCACCCGGATCGACGACGTGAAGCCGGCGGTGCAGGCGGTGCACTCGGCGTTCGGGCTGGACAGCGACAGCGACGAGGCGGTCGTGTACGGCGGCACCGGCCGCTGAGCGCGGGCGCGGTGCCGGCCCGGACCCGGGTGCCGGACGATTCCCTCCCCCGTGGCCGCAACCGGCGGCCGCGGGGGAGCGTCTTTGTGTCGACGCACACCCGTAGAGGCGCTCGGGGCCGGAGAGTTCACAGCGTTCCCCTAGGGTGGTGCACACTGAGCGCCGGCCCGGGGCGGTCGGTGCAGGTGGGGCACCGCGTGGCGGCACGCGGCAGTGCGCGGCATTGAGGAAGAGCTGGTACGCATGGCGATATGTGGCACTCCGTCGAGCGAAGTGCCTTGCGCGTACAACCCTCGCGGGGGGATGCGTGTCCAACTGGCGTGGCGGACGCATGGGGTATCGAGACGGGGTTCGGGCGGCGCGGCGGCACCCTCGCGCCTGCGCGGCCGTCGCGTACGGCGACCGGCGGGCTGCCGGTGATCGCGCCGTGGCCGGTCCGGGTGGCCGGTGCGAACGCCGACGTGGCGAGCCGCGACGGCGCGGGGACGACGGCCGCCGCAGGCACCACTGTCGACCACCTCACCGAGACCTACCGGGCCCACTACCGCTCCCTGCTCGGGCTGGCCGCGCTGCTGCTGGACGACACCGCCTCCTGCGAGGACGTGGTCCAGGAGGCGTTCATCCGGGTGCACTCCGCGCGAAGCCGGGTGCGTGACCCCGAGAAGACCCTCGCCTACCTGCGGCAGACCGTGGTCAACCTCTCCCGCTCGGCGCTGCGCCGCCGCATCCTCGGCCTCAAACTGCTGTCCAAGCCGATGCCGGACATGGCCAGTGCGGAGGAGGGCGCGTACGAGATCCTGGAGCGCGACCAGCTCAAGGCGGCCATGCGTACGCTCCAGCGCCGCCAGCGCGAGGTCCTCGTGCTGCGCTACTTCGTCGACATGACCGAGGCCCAGGTCGCGGAGACCCTGGGGATTTCCCTCGGCTCGGTGAAGGCGTACGGTTCGCGTGGCCTTGCCGCGCTGCGTGTCGCGATGGAGGCGGCGTCATGACGACACCTCCGTACGGCTCCCGGAACCCCGAAGGCCCCACCGGCCCCACCGGCCCTGGCGGTTCCCGCGCTACCCACGGCCCCGAAGGCCCCGACGACGCACTCGAGATGGACGAGCAGACCCCCCGAGACCCGCACGACGCGCAGCCGGACGACGCGACCGTGCAGCAGAAGCCGGCCGATCCGGTCACTCCGGCTGGTTCGGCTGGTTCGGCCGATTCGGCCGCGGAGCCGGCACCGACGGCGCCCGACGCGGGCGGCGACGGCGCCGACAGCGCGACCGCGGCCACTTCCGTCTTCGCCGCCTCCGAGGACACGGTGAACGTCCGCTCCCTCACCGCCGCCCTGTTCACGCCCGACGTGACGCCCGGCGGCGCCGACGGCGAGAGCGGCCTGGACGACGGCCTCACCGCGGACGAGGCCGCGCTGCGCGTCCTCATGCACCGCGCCGTGGACGGGCTGCACGCCTCCCCGGACGCCCTGGAGCACCTGCGGCGGGCCGTACCGATGCGCCGCCAGCGCCGCCGGCAGGCGATCCTCGGTGCCGCGGCCGCGGCGCTGCTCGTCTGCGTGGCGGTGCCCGCCGTCCTGCGGGTGGCCCACCGCACCGGCCACACCGCGGCCGCCCCGGTCGGCGTGGGCAGCTCCTACTCGCTCGCCCCTGGCACCGACGGCCACCACAAGGGCGGCCAGGCGGACCCCTCGGACAAGGCCACCCACTCGCCGGACGGCACGCGCACACCGTCCGGGCGGTCGACCGGCCACCACACCACCCCGCCCGTCACCGGCGCCGCGGTGCCGGACTGCTCCAGCACCCAACTCGGGCAGGGCGTCAGCGAGGCCGGCAGCCCCGATGCCGACGGCCGCGTCTACGGCTGGTTCCGCGTCAGCAACGTCTCCGCCAGCTCCTGCACCGTGCCCAGCCCCGGCGTGATCCGCGCCGTGGCGCACGGCTCGGCCGACCAGGCCGCCATACAGGTCGTCGGCCACACCGTGGGCGACCCGGCCTCCGGTCTGCCCGCCACCATGTCCGAGTCCCCGATCGTGCTGCTCCCCGGGCAGGGGTACGAGGTCGCCTTCGCCTGGGTGCCGACCACCGGCACCGGCGGGTGCACCGCCGCCACGACCTCGCCCACCACCTCGACGGCGACCCCCACCGCGACCGGCACCCAGAGCAGCGACCAGGGCACCGGCTCGGGCTCGTCCGGCGGCAGCGTCCAGTCCGCCGACGGCGCCTCCCCGACCACGGTCCCGGCCAGCGTCACCCTGGACCACACCCCGGCCGCGGGCGCGCCCGTCGTCACCGGTCCCGTCATCCAGGGCGCCTGCGCGGGCACCGTCTACACGACGGCCGCGATCGCCGAGTCCGCGTCGACCGGCGGCGCCGAGCAGTAGCGGCCCGGCCCGCGGCCCGCAGCGGCCCACGGCGGTACGGGGCGGTACGGGGCGGCCCCGGCCGTACGGGGCCGGTCCGGGCCCGTGAGCAGGGCCGTTCGCCGCACCGGCGCCGACCGCGGCCGCGGGCCCGGACCATCCGCCGGGGGCGGTTGCGGCCCGCCCGGGCCCGCACCGTAACGTGGTGGCGTGTACCGGTTCCTGCTCACCCCGCGCTGGCTGGCGGTCAGCCTGCTCGCACTGCTGGCCGTGCCGGTCTGCGTGTTCATGGGCAGTTGGCAGCTGAGCCGCTTCGACATGCGGGTCGAACAGCACAAGTCCGCCGAGCACGACGAGAAGCGCACCGCCGCCGCGGCCCCCGTGCCCCTGGCGCGGGTGCTGCCCACGACCGACGCCACCGTCGGCAGCGACGACACCGGGCGGATCGTCAGCGCCACCGGCCGCTACGACACCGCGCACCAACTCCTCGTCCCGAACCGCCTCCTCGACGGCCACGACGGCTACTACGTCCTCACCCCGCTGCGCCTGTCCGGTGGTGCCGCCCTCCCGGTGGTCCGCGGCTGGCTGCCGGGCAAGGCCGCCGACGCCGCCCGCGAGGGCCGGGTGCCGGCCCCGCCGGCCGGGCAGGTCACGGTCACCGGGGCCGTGCAGTACCCCGAGACCACCGAGACCAGCGGGGTGGACACCAGCGGCGCGCTGCCCACCGACGAGATCGGCATCATCAGCGGCGCCTCCCTGGTCAATGTGCTGCCCTACCCCGTCTACAACGGCTGGATCACCGCCAACCACCCGGCGAAGCCGCTGACCGCGGTGCCCCCGGCGGCGGCGCCGAACAGCGGCCTCGACCTGAAGGCGTTCCAGAACCTCGGCTACACCGGGCAGTGGTTCGTCTTCGCGGGCTTCGTCGTCTTCATGTGGTTCCGCTTCGTCCGCAGGGAGGCCGAGGCGCGGGCCGACGCCGCGCTCGGCATCCTCCCGGACCAGCCGGACGGGCCGGACGGGCCGGGCGGACCCGGCGGCTCCGGCCGGCCGGGCGGGCCCGCCGCCCCCGACCCGCACGCCGCGGACGGCGAGCCGGGGGAGCCGGACCCCGAGGGCACCCGGCAGGCCGAGGGCACCCGGGACGCCGAGCCGGTCGGGTCAGCCGCCCACGTGGCGTAGCGCGAAGGCCAGCTCCAGCCTGACCTGCTTGATCCGCTCCTCCACGACGAGCGAGCCGTGTCCCGCGTCGTACCGGTACACCTCGTGCGGTTTGTCGAGGGCGCGCAGCCGCTCCACGTAGTTGTCGATCTGGCGTATCGGGCAGCGCGGGTCGTTCATCCCCGCGCTGATGTAGACCGGTGCGGCGACCTTGTCGACGTAGGTGATCGGCGAGGACGCCTCGTAGCGGTCCGGGACCTCCTGCGGGGAACCGCCGAACAGGGTGCGGTCCAGGGCCTTGAGCGCCTCCATCTCGTCCGCGTACGCCGTCGCGTAGTCCGCGACAGGGACCGCGGCGATGCCGACCGTCCACGCCTCGGGCTGGGTGCCGAGGCCGAGCAGGGTCAGATAGCCGCCCCACGAGCCGCCGGTGAGGACCAGCCGGGCGGGGTCGGCGAGGCCGGATTCCACCGCCCACTGCCGCACCGCCGCGATGTCCTCCAGCTCGATCAGGCCGACCCGGTGCTTGAGGGCGTCGGTCCACTCCCGGCCGTATCCGGTGGAACCGCGGTAGTTGACCCGGACGACCGCGAAGCCGTGGTCGAGCCAGGCGGCCGGGCCCGCTGCGAAGGAGTCCGAGTCGTGCCAGGTGGGGCCGCCGTGGATCTCGAAGACCGTCGGGAACGGCGCCGGCGCCGCGTCCTCCTCGCCGGCCGGGCGGGGTGGCCGCTGCACGAGGGCGTGGATCGGCCCGCCCGGGCCCTCCACCCACACGTCCTCCACCGGCACCGACTCCGGGGCACGCAGCCCCGGCGCCTCCAGGACGATCCCGCCCGCCGTCGAGCGCACCGCGGGCGGCTGCGCGGCCGAGGACCACAGGTACTCCACGCTTCCGTCGGGCCGCGCGGTCGCCCCGCCCACACTGCCTGCCGGGGTGTCCAGCCGGGTCAGCGAGCCGTCCGCCAGGTCGTACCGGAACAGCTCGCCGCGGGCGTGGAAGTCATGCACCACCAGCAGCGCGGAGCCGTCCGGATACCACTCGGCGTGCACGTCGCCGGGCAGGTCGAAGGCCAGCTCGGTCTGCTCGCCGCCGGCCACGTCCCACACCATCGGCAGCCAGCGGCCCGTGCGCTGGTGGCCGACCAGGAGGCGGGTGTCGCCGGGCACCGGTGCGAAGCCGAGGCAGTCCAGACCCAGCTCCAGCCGGCCCCCGTCGGTGTCGTCCAGCTCGGCGACGGTACTGCCGTCGGAGACGCGCAGCACCCGCAGCGCGCTGTGCATCGCGTCGCCGTGCTCGGTGTGCTCGATGACGACCAGCGTGCCGTCCTCGGAGAGGTCGCCGACGCCCGCGGACTCCGGGTGCCGGTAGATCTCGTACGCCTCGCCGGACGCGGGCACGACGTGCACGGAGGTGCCCTCGTCGTCGCTGGAGCGGCCTATCACGGCCAGCCCGCCGACACCCAGCGCGAGGCCCGCGGGATAGGACGGGGGCAGGCCGGGTGCGGCCGGTATGTCGTCGCCGCCGCCGAACGGCTGCTTCATCCACACCCCGAACTCGTCGCCGTCGGTGTCGGAGAACCACCACACCCAGGCGCCGTCCCTGCTGAGGGTGCCGTCCGTCGTCCCGTTCGGCCGGTCGGTGACCTGGCGGCGGCCGCCGGTGGTGCGGTCCCACGCGTACAGCTCGTACGTCCCCGTGACGTTCGACACGAACAGGCTGCGGTCCGGGGCGTCCTCGGCCCACTCCGGCAGCCCCACCCGGGGCGCGCGGAACCGCGTCTCCCACGCCGGCATGGCGCCGGTCTCCGACATGGGCCCGACGGCGGACCCGGTGATCTCGTTCATGACCCCATCATGCTCCGCCGCGCCCGACTTCTGTGCGGCTCCCCGCACAGCCTGTGGATAACTTCGCGGCGCCGCGGGTCGGAGCGCGGGGCCGGAGCCACGGGACGGAGTGGCGGATCGGAGCCGCGGATCGGAGTGGCGGGTCCGGGTGCGTCCGGCTCAGTCGGCCTGCTGCGCCTCGCCGCGCACCACCACGACCGGGCAGGCCGCGTGCAGCGTCACGGTGTGGCTCACCGACCCCAGCAGCGTCGCGCGGAAGGTGCCGCGGCCGCGGACGCCGACCACGATCAGCTCCGCCCCCTCGCCGCGGTCGAGGAGGACCTGCGCCGGGTTGCCCATGACGGTGACCGGGCTGACCTCGGCGGCACGGGCGGGCGGCAGCGCCTGCTCGATCGCCTCGCGGAGCGCCTGCGCCGCCGACGCGCCCAGGTCGTAGTCCTCCGGGAGGCCCGGCACCGCCCCGCCCCAGCCGAACGACGCGGGCATCTCCCACGCCGTCACCGCCTCCAGCGTCGCCCCGGTCAGCACCGCCTGCCGGTCGGCCCAGCGCAGCGCGTGCAGGGAGGGGTCGGAGCCGTCGACGCCGACCACGATGCGCCCGTGCTCCGTCGCGGACTCGCTGGTGGGCGCGCTCGTGGCCTCGCTCTGCTCGGCGGCCGGCTCCGTCATGGCCTGCTCCTTACCCGCTGTGTCCCGCGGTCGGGCCGCGGAATCCGCCGCCGGGCGCGCGGCCCGGCCCCTGCCACTTCCTGTTCCTGTTCCTGTTCCTGTTCCTGTTCCAGGGCAACTTTAGGGGACATAACGGCGCATTGCCGGATGAGGCGGGCGAGGGCGCGGATGTGCGTGCGGGACGCCGGCGCATGTGCGGGCGTGGCGCGGCGGGCTGCGGGCGTGGTGCGGCGGGCCGCGGGCGGCTCAGTCCGCGGCCGGGCGCTCCGGCAGCCCCGCGCGCAGGTCGAGGAGCGGGCCGAGCTCGCGCGCGACCGTGTGCAGGGGCGCGGGCGACTGCTCGGCCCTGGCGATGAGCAGGGCCCCTTCGAGCGCGCTGATCATGAGGGTGGCGAGCGCGGGCGCCTGCGCGGCGGGTACGCCGAGGCCGGTGAGGGCGGCGGCGAGAGGTGCGTTCCAGGTGGCGAAGGCGGCAGCGGCGGCCTCGCGGGTGGACGCGGCGGACTCCGCGCAGTCGACGGTCGCCGCGGCCACCGGGCAGCCCGCGCGGAGCCCGTCGGCGTCGAACTCCCGCGTCCACTGCCCGACCATCGCGGTGAACAGCGCGCTCGGCGACGGCTCGGCCAGTTCGGCCACCTCGGCCAGGAAGCGGTCGACCCGCCCGGCGGCGTACCGGCCGGCCCACGCCACCGCCTCGTTGACCAACTGCTCCTTGCCGCCGGGGAAGTAGTGCTGGAGCGAGCCGCGCGGCGCACCCGCGTGGGCGGCCACCTCGCGCATGCCGGTCGCGTTCACCCCGTCGCGGCGGATGAGTTGGGCCGCGCTGAACACCATCCGCTCGCGCGGGCCGTACGTACGCGCCGGCGGGCCGCCTGCCCGATCGGACCCGCCCGCCGCCGAGTTGTCGCCGCTCCCCGACCCGTCCACCGTCGCGGCGGCGTCCGCCGCGTCAGCCGGGTTCCCCACGTCCGCCGTGCCCGCCGCGTTCGCCGTGTCCGCTCCCACCGTCTCCCGCCTCCGTCCACTCCGCCGGGTCCAGCCTATAGACGCCGGTCAACGTGTCGGTCGCGCGCGACATCCGCACCGGCCGCAGCCGCCGGCCCAGCGTGCCCAGCAGCGCCTGCCGGCCCGGGAGCACCGACGCCGACACCAGCCGGGTGCCGCGCGCCCGGGCCCGGTCGAACAGCACGTCGAGCATGGCCGCGCCGGCCCCGCGACGCTGCCAGCCGTCGACCACCAGCAGCCCCAACTCGCCCAGGGGGCAGGGGTACGGCGCCGCTCCCGGGCCGTCCGCCCACTCCGTCGCCAGGCTGCCGAGCCCCACGGGCGCCGGGCAACTGCTGTACGCCGAAGGGCTGTCGGGCGGGAAGGGCCCCTGCGGGTAGGCGATCACCGCGTCATGCCGCTCGGGTCGGCCGGCGAGCACCGCGTCCAGGTACGAGCGGGGCAGTTCCCGCAGCCGGCCGAAGAAGCGCAGCCGTACGGTCTCGGCCGAGCAGCGTGCGAAGAGCCCGTCGAGTACGGGGCCGTCCTGCGGTCGTACGGCCTCGACCCGCCACCGGAGAGCGGGGCCGGGGCCGGGGCCGGGGCTGGGCGTACTCGACGCCGCACCCGTTATGACGTTCGTCATAGCTCCCAGTATTATGACGGCTGTCATAGATCGCAAGCGGGGGCGGACGAGGCGGGGAGGACCGGGATGAACGCAGGTCACGCGGGTGGTACGGGAGGCGCGGGCGGCCGTACGGGGTTCATCGGCCTCGGCGTGATGGGGCAGCCCATGGCGCTCAACCTCGCCCGGGCCGGCGTCCCGCTCGTGGTGTGGAACCGCAGCCCGGACCGGTGCGAGCCGCTTCGCGCCGCCGGGGCGAGCGTCGCCGCGGACCCGGCCGACGTGCTCCGGCGCTGCCGTACGGTGCTGCTCATGCTCTCCGACGGCGCCGCCATGGACGCCGTACTCGGCCGCGGCACCCCGGACTTCGCCGCGCGCGTGGCCGGGCGGGTGATCGTCCACATGGGCACGACCGCGCCGGAGTACTCCCGGGAGTTGGGCGCCGACATCCGTGCGGCGGGCGGCGGTTACGTGGAGGCGCCGGTCTCGGGCTCCCGGGTGCCCGCGGAACAGGGGCGGTTGGTGGCGATGCTCGCCGGGGACGAGGAGGACGTCCGGACCGTACGCGAGCTGGTCGCGCCCATGTGCCACGAGGTGTTCGTGTGCGGGGACGTGCCCGAGGCGCTGCTGACCAAGCTGGCGGTGAACATCTTCCTGATCACCACCGTCACCGGGCTGGTGGAGGCGTTCCACTTCGCCGAGCGGCACGGGCTGGACCGCGAGCGCTTCCTCGCCGTGGTCGACGCCGGGCCGATGGCCAGCGGGGTCTCCCGGATGAAGGCGCCGAAGCTCAGGGACGACGACTTCGCCGTGCAGGCAGGGGTGCTGGACGTGCTGAAGAACAACGAGCTGATCGCGGCAGCCGCCAGGCAGGCGGGAATCGCCTCACCGCTGCTCGACGTCTGCCACGGCCTCTTCGCCCAGACCGCGCAACTCGGCCACGGCGGGGCCGACATGGTGGCGGTGCTGCGCGCCCTCGAGGCCCGCACCGAGGCGCTGCCCGGAGCCCGCGGCCAGGCGCGGACCGGAGCACATGACGAGGCCCAGCCCGGAGCCCAGGGCGGGAAAGCCGCCGCCTCCCGAACCGCCTGACCGCGCCGCCGCCCACCGCATAGGCTGCAACCGCCGCCCGCCCCTTACGTGTTGCGAGGTGCGGGACGGGACACCGGGGGCGCACAGACGCGGCCAGGACGGAACGCGGACGGACCGACGGCGGACGGAAGGCGGGCGCGCGATGGGTGTGGCGATACGCAGGGCCGGGGCGGACGACCGGGCGGCCGTGGTGAAGCTGCTGGACGAGGGCTTCGCGCAGGACCCGGTGAGCAACTGGGTGTTCCCCGACCCCGAGCGGTTCCGCCGCAGCCACGGCACCCTGATGGGCGCCTTCCTGGACATCTCGCTCGCCGAGGGCTGGACGGACGTCACCGAGGACGGCACCGGGTGCGCGCTGTGGGTGCCGGTGGAGGCGGGCGACCACGGTGACCCGGACGACCCGGCGCGCTTCCGCGAGGCGGTCGACCCCGGCAACGAACGGGTGGAGCAGATCGCCCGCCTCACCTCGGCGACCCACCCCAGGGACCGCGCCCACGCGTACCTGATGATGATCGCCGTCGCAGCGTCCGTACGCGGGCGAGGCGTTGGCGCCGCCCTGGTCAACAACACGCTGCGGCGGTGCGACCGCGACGGGCTGCCGGCGTACCTCGAAGCGAGCAGCCCGCGCAGCCGCGGGTTGTACGAGCGTCTCGGGTACGGATTCCTCGGCACCGCGGTGGAACTGCCCGGCGGGCCGCACATGTACCCGATGTGGCGCGAGCCGCGCACCCCGGCCCAGGGCTGAGCGCGGCGCCCGCCTCCGGGTGGCCGGTCGAAAACCGCTTCCGGTCGGCCCGGTCGGCCGCATAGCGTGCCCGCCCATGGACCAGCACCACGGCAGCGATCACGACAACGACCACGGCAACGACCACGGCACACCGCCGCGCCTGACCCGGCTGACCTTCCACGGGCCGCTCTCCGACGCCCGTGCGGCGGCCATCATCGACCGGCTGGCCGGCACCGCGCCGCCGCGGACCGTGCTCGACACCGGCTGCGGCTGGGGCGCGTTCATGCTCCCGGTGCTCGAAGCGGTGCCGGGCGCGACCGGTGTCGGCGTCGACCTGAACGCCGAGGACCTCGCGCGCGGCCGTGCGGCCGCCGAGCAGCGCGGCCTGGCCGACCGCGTGGCCTTCGTCGAGGAGTCGGGCATCGGCACCACCCGCGGGCCCGCCGACCTCGTCCTGTGCCTGGGTGCCGGGCACGCGCTCACCGACCAGAGCCCACCCGGCCACATCAAGGCGGCACTTGAGGCTCTGCGCGGCCTGGTGACCCCGAACGGCCGCGTGCTGTACGGCGAGGGCTTCTGGGAGCAGCCCCCGCCGCCGGACCGGCTCGCCGCGATGTGGCCCGGGGCGTCCGCCGGCGAACTGCCTGACCTCGCCGGGCTGGTGGACCTCGCGGTGGCCGCCGGGTTCCGCCCCTCCTGGATCGAGACCGCGAACGCCGACGAGTGGGACGCCTTCGAGTCCGGCTACCAGTCCGACACCGAGGACTGGCTCGCCGCGCACCCCGGCCACCCGCTCGCCGCCGAGACCCGTGCCCGCCTCGACGCCCACCGCGCCAACTGGCTGCGCGGCTACCGCGGTTACCTCGGCATCGCCTACCTCACCCTCACCCCGGCCACCTGAACCCGCCCTGCCTCACCCCGCCCTGCCTGACCCCGGCCGCCTGGACTCCCGCCGCCGAACCCGCCGCCTGGGCCTTGCCGACCGACCGCTTGGAGGACCACCGCATGACCCACGCACCCGGGTCCGTACGCGCCGCCGTCGACGAACTGCTCGCCGCTGTCGACCCGCTGCCCCACGGCGAGCGGATGCGGCACCTCGCCGCCTGGGCGCGGGAGCAGGCGCGGCGTCCGGCGGGAGCCGGTCCACCCGACCTGCGGGCCGCGCTCCACGAGTTGGACCGCCGCGGCAGCTACGGCCGCCGGCTGGCGGGCACCGCGGCGGTCGCCGGGCGGGACCTGGAGTTCCTGGAGCACCGCCTCCTCGACCCGGACCCCGCGGTGCGCCGCCACGCGCAGAAGGCGGCGGTCCGGCTGCCACTCCGCGACGACGCACTGGCCCGCGCGGTGCACGACGCACCGCAGGACGCCCGGCGCCGACTCGCCCACGTCGTCGTGGCCGGCGGCCGGACCGCACTGGCCGAGCGACTGCTGCCGACCGTACGGGAGTTGTGGGACGACGAGGAGGCGGCCCGGCTGCTGCCCGGCTGCGGCGGCGCGACGGTGGCGCGACTGCTGCCCGAGCTGTTCCGGGCGGTGGTGAACTGGCAGGCGCTCGGCCGCAGCCACCCCGACCAGGTGCTGGCCGAGGTGGAGCGCCAACTCGCCGATCTGCCGCAGCAGTCCCGCGCCGCCTGGTGGGCCCGCAACGCCGACGTGTTCCCCGCCGTCGCGAAGGCCCGCCCCGCGCGCGTCCTCGACCTGCTGGACGCGCACTGCCCGCCCCGGCTCCCGCCGCCGGTGCGGAGCATCCTCGGGCTGCTGGCCAGGGCGGAGCCGGGCCGTACGATCCGGCTGATCACCGCGCCCCGCCGCGCCGCCGCCCCCGCGAGCGACCTGATATCCCGTGCCGCCCTGGCGCGGATCGCCCGCTGCGACCCGCCCGAACTGGCCGACCTCGCCCGGGCCTGGAGCCACCGGCAGGACGCCCTCGCCCACCTGCTGCGCGCCCTGCCGCCCTCCCGCCGCGCGTCCTGCTACGACGCCGCCACCGCGGGGCAGGACCTGTCGCGCACCGAACTGTCCGACGCGCTGCTCGAGGTGCTGCCGCGCCCGCGGGCCCAGGCAGAGGCGCGGCGGACGGCCGGGCAGCTCGAACGCGCCGGCGCGGCCTGGCAGGTGGTGCTGGCCGCCGTCGCCCACCTGCCCCCCGTCGAGGCCCGCCCCCGGCTGCTGGCCGCCACCCGCCGGCCCGCGGCCGAGGACCGCGCACAGGCGTACCCGCTGCTGGCGGCCAACGCCGCCCGGTCGGGCGACCCGGCCGCGGTGGCCGAACTCGTCGGTGAACTCGGGAGGTTGCGCAACGAGCAGGAGCCGGTCCGCACACCCGCGCTCGCGGCCCTCGCACGCGTCCCGGCGCGGCTGTTCACCGGTACCGATGCCGACGCGCTCGACCGGATCGCCGCCGACGCCGTGGAGGCGCGGGACAGCTCGTACGGCACCCGGCACGCGCTGTCCCGGCTGGCCGTCGCACTGCTGCGGGAGCACGCGGTCAGCGGTGAAGAGCAACTGGTCGCCGCCGCGTTGAAGATCCTCGCCCGGCTCTCGGGCGGCACCGGTGGCGCGAACCTCGGCCGGCTGGACCAAGTGCTCCGCCGAGGGCAGGAGTTCCAGGTCTTCGACGTACTGCGGCCCTGGCTGGAGGCGGGCGCGGACCGGGTCGACCACACGCTGACCTTCGCGCTGGCCCGGGCCCTGGGCCGCCGGGCGCGCCGCATGTCCCAGCTCCAGGAACTCCTGTGGCAGGCCGTGCAGTTCGGCAACAGCACGACGGTACGCACCGCCGTCGACCTGTGGCTGGACGACCCGCGGACCCGCAGCGAGCGGGCCGTGCGGGTGCTGGAACTCGAACCGTCCGCCGCCGTCCTCGCCCCGGTGCTGCACGTCCTCGCCCGCCACCGCACCGACCTGCTCGACACGGTGCTGAACGACCGGCCGCCCTACGGCCGCTTCCTGACCCCCGGCACCCGCTGGCTGCCGCCCACCGACAGCGCCCACCGGTGGCTGCCGCGCCAGCAGCAGGCCGCGGCACGGCTGTTGCGGCGAGCCGCGGGCGAGGCGTCGCTGCCCACCTACCAGCGGGCCGGGTACATCCGCGACGCGGCCACGATCCCGGACGCCGGGTTCGACGTCGTACGCCGCCACCTCGGCGCCACCGACACGGTGCTCGCCGAGGCCGCGCTCGGCGCCCTGCCCTGGACCGACCGGCCCGCCGAAGCACTCCCGCTGCTGCTCGCCCACGCCGGCGACGACCGGGCGCGGGTCGCGCTGTACGCGGCGGGGCGCGCGGCGCGCTTCGTCGCCCCGTCACGGCTGGAGGCGGCGCTGCGGGCCGCGCTGCTGCCCGCGCCCGACGGCACCCCGCCGCCGGCGGCCAAGGTCACCAGCCGCAAGGAGATGATCCGGCTCGCGGCCACCCGCCTACCCGTCGAGGCGGCGAGCGCGCTGGTCGCGGCCGCCTACGGCCTCCAGGAGCAGCACCCGGACGTGCGGGCCTCGTGCGTGCCGTTCGTGGCCGGGCGGCTGCTGCGCACACCCGCCGCATGGGAACTGCTCGAACAGGCCGCCGCCGGGGCACCGGTCACCCAGGGCGCGATCCTGCGCACCGCGCCCTTCGAACTGCCCCCGGCCGAACGCGCCCGCTACGCACGGCTGGTGGCACGGGTCCGGGACTCCGCGGACCAGGAGACCGCCGACGCGGCCACCGGCCGGCTCGCCGCCTGGTCGCCCTGGTACCCCGAGGCCGCACCGATCCTGGTCGCCTCGGCGGTCGACCAGGGCAACCGGACATCCTGGCGGCCGGCCGCCGACGGACTGGTGTCGCTCGCCCGCGGCGCCGACGGCGCCCGGCCGCTCCTGGACGCCCTCGCCCGCCTCGTGGCGGACGACGCGCAGGCCGCCGCCCGCGGACTGGACGCCGCCGACGAACGGGACCGGCCCGCCCGGCAGCGGATCGACCACCTCGTGCAGCGGCTGACCGGCACCGTGTCCGCCACCGGCGGCCGGGCCACCCGCGCCGCCGTCCGCCGTGCGGGCGAACTCCTGAGTGCCCACGACGACTTCGTGCACCAGGGTGCCCATCTCGCCGCCCTCGCCCTCGACCTGGACGCCGAACCGCCCGCGGCGCTGGTCGAGTCGCTGGAGCTCCTGGCCGCACCGCTGCGCCGCCGGCCGGTGCTCGCCGCGCACATCGCGGGCGTCCTGCGCGCCCGGCTCGGCACCACCCGCCGCCCGGGCGATCCGCTCGCGCTCCTGGCCGCCGTCGACCGCCTCAGCGCGGCCGACGGGCAGGCCGCGGAAGGGCAGTTCGCGGTGGCCGTCACCCAGGCGCTCGGCGTCCGCACCGGCTGGCGCGAGGACTGGCGTGCCCGTCTGCGCACCCTGCGCCGCCACCCGGACCCGGACGTGCGCGCTGCGGCCCTCGCGGTGACCACGGCGGCGGAGTGACGGACGAGCCCCGACCCGTGCCTTTCGGGGCCGCGGTGGTGTACGACCCGGCAGCCCGGCGCCGTACACCACCGAGGCCCGTACGGCCGGTACGCCGTCCGCCCCTGGCCGCCACCGTTCGCCCCCTGAGCCCCGCCCGCCCCAACTCCCGCACAGCATGCGGAAGAGGGCTCCCCATGCTTCCTCCACAACCTTCACGACATCGCCACGACCTGTGAAGCGCCAGGCCAGCACCCCGCAGGCGCCCTTGCACGACGGGCCGCTCCGCACCAGCGACTTCAAGAACTGTTGACACCCCCGAACCGGAAGCGCAACATGCCGTGACGCGGGAGAGCGCTCTCCGAACTCTTCACCGCGTTGTCGGCCGCACCGCGGGCACCCTCGGGCGGAGCGGCCGCGCGAGGACATCCACCGGAGCCGGGAGGACGAGGAGGTTCCCATGGCACGCAGGTCCAGAAAGCTTCCAGGGCTGCTCATAGCGCTCGCGATGACCGCGGTGGGGGGTGCGGTGGCACTCACCGGAAACGCTTCCGCCGCACCGTCGTCGCACACCGCGGCGCACCACGCTGGCACGGCGGCGGCGATGGACATGCCGGTGTCCACGCAGACGTCGGGCGACGACCCCGACGGGGACGGCTACATCATGGCCGACCCGCCGGTCACCGGGGTGACGCCGTCGACGTACGACCCGCCGCACGCGTACTTCCACGAGTTCCAGGCGAAGTGCGCGCCGTCCCACACGCTGCCGGACGACCCGATCGTCTTCCCCGGGCAGCCGGGCAAGTCGCACGACCACACCTTCATGGGCAACGTCAGCACGAACGCCGACTCGACGACCGCCTCGCTGGAGGCGGCGAGCGGCACCACGTGCAACGCGCCCGGCGACAAGTCGGCCTACTGGATGCCGAGCATGTTCAACGGCGACCAGAAGATCCTGCCGATCGGCCCGCAGACGATCTACTACAAGTCGGGCGTCAACGACTACACCAGCGTCCGGCCGTTCCCCAAGGGGCTGCGGTTCGTGGTCGGCAACCCGATGCAGACCAAGGAGCAGTTCCAGAACCTCAAGGGCACGGTGGAGGGTTGGGAGTGCGGGAACAGCTACGGGAACTTCGACATCCCCGTCTCCTGTCCCGACACCCCTGACGTGCAGCTCAACATCCGCCTCCAGGCGCCCAGCTGCTGGGACGGCATCCACCTGGACACGCCGGACCACCAGAGCCACATGGCGTATCCGGTCCCGTCGGGCGCCAACCAGAACGTCTGCCCGGCGGACCACCCGGTGGCGCTGCCGATGATCGAGTTCAAGATGGCCTTCCCGGTCAACGGCGACATGTCGCAGGTCCACCTCGCAAGCGGGGCGGGCTTCTCCTTCCACTACGACTTCTTCGCCGACTGGGACGACGCCACGCTGGCCGCCATGGTCACCCACTGCATCAACGGCGGGTTGCAGTGCGACGACCACGGCTACGACCAGAGCCAGCCCGGCAAGGGCGCCGTGCTCGACAGCAACTACGAGTTGATCCCGTAACCCGTGCGCGGGTCTCTCCCGGAGGGCGCCGTTCCACGCCCTTCGGGAGAGCGCTCTCCCAACGTCTCGTACCGAGCGCGTACCAAAGCTCGTACCAAGGAGGAAGACACATGCAACGACCCTTCCGGAAGGGGCGGGCGCGACGCGCGGTCGCCCCGCTCGCGGCGACCGCGCTCGCCGTCGCCGGGCTCGCCGTGATCCAGGCGCCCGCCGCCCACGCGGCCGGGTCCGTGGTCAAGGTGACCGGCTCGCAGGGCCACTGGCAACTCACCGTCGACGGCGCCCCGTACGAGGTGAAGGGCCTGACGTGGGGGCCGGCCGCGACCGACGCGGCGCAGGACCTGCCGGACCTGGCGAAGGCGGGCGTCAACACAGTCCGTACCTGGGGCACCGACGCGACCAGTGCGCCGCTGTTCGACGCGGCCGCGGCCAACGGCATCAAGGTGATCGCCGGCTTCTGGCTCCAGCCCGGCGGCGGCCCGGGCTCGGGCGGCTGCGTCGACTACCTGACGGACGACACCTACAAGAACGACATGCTCGCCGAGTTCCCCAAGTGGGTGGACACCTACAAGGACAACCCGGGCGTGCTGATGTGGGACGTCGGCAACGAGTCGGTGCTCGGGCTCCAGAACTGCTACAGCGGCGACGCGTTGGAGCAGCAGCGCGCCGCGTACGTCAGCTTCGTCGACCAGATCGCGCAGAAGATCCACGCCGTCGACCCCAACCACCCCGTGACCTCCACCGACGCGTGGACCGGCGCCTGGCCGTACTACAAGAAGTACGCGCCGGATCTGGACCTGTACGCCGTCAACTCCTACAAGGACGTCTGCAACGTCAAGTCGGCCTGGGAGGCGGGCGGCTACGACAAGCCGTACATCGTCACCGAGGGCGGCCCGGCCGGCTCCTGGGAGGTGCCGAACGACGCGAACGGCGTGCCCGACGAGCCGACCGACCAGCAGAAGGCCGACGGCTACACCACCGCCTGGAACTGCGTCACCAGCCACCAGGGCGTCGCACTCGGCGCCACCCTCTTCCACTACGGCACCGAGGACGACTTCGGCGGCATCTGGTTCAACCTGGTGCCCGACGGCCTCAAACGCCCGTCGTACTACGCGGTGAAGAAGGCGTACGGCGGCGACACGTCCGGGGACGACCAGCCGCCGCTGGTCTCGGACATGACCGTCAGCGGCGCCACCGACGGGGTGCCCGCCGGCGGTGACGTGACGATCAGCACCGACACCACGGACCCGGAACACGAGCAGATCAGCTACCAGGTGCTCTACAGCAGCATCTACCTCGACAACAACGGCGCGCTCACCCCGGTGGCCGCCACCGTCAACGGCAACACCCTCACCGCCAAGGCACCCGACCGGCCGGGCGTGTGGAAGGTCTACGTCAAGGCCACCGACGGCCACGGCAACGTCAGTTACGGCGCGAAGTCGCTGAAGGTGGTGCCCCCCAAGGTGTCCGGCACCGATGTGGCGCTGAACAAGCCCGCCACGGCGTCCTCGTTCCAGACCGACCCGACCGGCGGCTGCCCCTGCACCGCGGCCGACGCGGTCGACGGCAACACCGCCACCCGCTGGTCCAGCGACTGGAGCGACCCGCAGTGGCTCCAGGTGGACCTGGGCCAGCACACCGCGTTCACGCATGTGCAGCTGTACTGGGAGGCGGCGTACGCGAAGGCGTACGACATCCAGACCTCGGACGACGGCGTCAACTGGACGACGGTGAAGTCGGTCACCGACGGTGACGGCGCGATCGACGACATCGATGTGAACGGTGCCGGGCGCTACGTCCGGGTGCTGGGCACCCAGCGCGGGACCGGATACGGCTACTCGCTGTACGAGTTCGGCGTGTACGCGTGACACAGGGCGGCCGAGCGGTCGCCCGACGGTCCCGCGGGCGCGCTGCCCGCGGGGCCGTTGCCCGATGGGCCGGTCGCGGGCGGCCCGGCTGATCTACAGTGCTGAGGTCAGGACCTGCCACCCGGTGATCTGTGAAGGACCAACGGACGATGTCGACCGAGACGTTCGAGTTCCAGGTGGAGGCGCGCCAGCTCCTCCAGTTGATGATCCACTCGATCTACTCCAACAAGGACGTGTTCCTGCGGGAACTCGTCTCCAACGCCTCCGACGCCCTCGACAAGCTGCGGCTCGAAGCCCTCCGCGACGACTCGCTCGGCGCGGACGTCTCCGACCTCCACATCGAGCTCGAGGCCGACCCGCAGGCCCGCACACTCACCGTGCGGGACAACGGCATCGGCATGTCGCGCGACGAGGTGGTCCAACTCATCGGCACGATCGCGAACTCGGGCACCGCGAAGTTCCTGCGGGAGCTGAAGGACACCGAGGGCGCCGCGGCCACGGAGGGCCTGATCGGCCAGTTCGGCGTGGGCTTCTACGCGAGCTTCATGGTGGCCGACGAGGTGACGCTGCTGACACGGCGCGCCGGCGAGTCCCAGGGCACCCGCTGGGTGTCCGACGGCGAGGGCACGTACACAGTGGAGACCGTCGAGGACGCGCCGCAGGGCACGTCGATCCTGCTGCGGCTCAAGCCGGAGGACGCCGAGGACCAGCTGCACGACTACACGTCGGCGTGGAAGCTCCGCGACATCGTCAAGCGGTACTCGGACTTCATCACCTGGCCGATCCGGATGGCCGCGCAGCCGGCGCCCGCGGCGGCGGAGTCCGGCGACGGTGACGGGGACGCCGAGACCGGTGACGGCGAGTCGGGCGGGGAGTCCGCGGCTGCCGCCGAGCCGGAAGTGCTCAACTCCATGAAGGCGCTGTGGGCCCGGTCGCGGGAGGAGGTGACCGACGAGGAGTACCACGAGCTCTACAAGCACATCAGCCACGACTGGATCGACCCGCTGGAGGTCATCCGCCTCCAGGCCGAGGGCACCTTCGAGTACCAGGCGCTGCTGTTCATCCCCTCGCACGCCCCGCAGGACCTCTTCATGCAGGGCTACCAGCGCGGTGTGCAGCTGTATGTGAAGCGCGTGTTCATCATGGACGACTGCGAAGCGCTGATGCCGTCGTACCTGCGGTTCGTCAAGGGCGTCGTGGACGCGCAGGACCTGTCGCTCAACGTCTCACGCGAGATCCTCCAGCAGGACCGCCAGATCCAGCTGATGCACCGCCGCCTGGCGAAGAAGGTCCTGTCGACGGTGAAGGACATGATGTCCGCCGCGCCCGACCGGTACGCCACCCTGTGGCGCGAGTTCGGGCGGGTGCTCAAGGAGGGTCTGCTCGACGACACCGACAACCGCGAGGCGATCCTCGGGGTGTCCTCCTTCGCGACCACCCACGACAAGGACGCGCCGACCACCCTCGCGCAGTACGTCGAGCGCATGAAGGACGGCCAGGAGCACATCTTCTACCTCACCGGCGAGTCCCGGCAGGCCATCGAGAACTCGCCCCACATGGAGGCGTTCCAGGCCAAGGGCATCGAGGTGCTGCTGCTCACCGACCCCGTCGACGAGGTGTGGGTGGACGCCGTGCCCGAGTTCGACGGGCGGAAGTTCCGCTCGGTCGCCAAGGGCGAGGTGGACCTCGGCACCGAGGAGGAGAAGGCCGAGGCCGGCAGCGAACGGGAGAAGCAGCAGGAGGAGTTCGCCGGGCTGCTCACCTGGATGACGGCCGAACTCGGCGACAGTGTCAAGGAGGTGCGGCTGTCCTCGCGGCTGACCGTCTCGCCCGCCTGCATCGTGTCCGACACCAATGACATGACGCCCGCGCTGGAGAACATCTACCGCGCCATGGGCCAGGAGCTGCCCAAGGTGAAGCGCATCCTCGAACTCAACCCCAAGCACGCCCTGGTGACCGGCCTCAACCGAGCCCACGGCGAGCGGGCGGACGACCCGGCCCTCAAGGAGACGGCCGAGCTCGTCCACTCCATGGCGCTGCTGGCCGAGGGCGGCGAACTCGCCGACCCGGCCCGCTTCGTCAAGCTGATGGCCGACCGCCTCGAACGCACCCTCTGACCCCCGCGTCGCGCCGGGCCGCCGCCGAGGGCCGCCCTCACCCGCCCCAGGCGGCGCCCAGCGCGACCAGCCGCTCGCGGTATTCCACGCCTGCGCCGACGCGGTCGACGGCGGTCAGGAGTGCCAGCGGTCGCGGCCGTCGGAACCGGGGCCGCAGACCATGGCGGTGCCGTGGTCGGTGACACCGGTGGCTCCGCGCGGCGAGCAGAACGCGCCAGGATGCACCGCGCCAGCGCTGCCGCCGCCGGTGGTGGACGAGGAACCGCCCGTCGAGGTGCCGGCTGCGTGGGATGCGCTGCCACCGCCGGTCGAGCCCGACGAGTCGGAACTGCTGCCCGGGAGGCTGCTGTCACCGGCGTGGTCCGGATCGTCCTCGGGGTTCTTGTAGGTCGTGTCCTTTGCCGACGGGCAGTGGTCGCCTGTGTCGGACGCGCTCCACCTGCCCAGGTCGAGCCGGACGGTGGTGGTGGATGTGATCTCCTCGCCGCTGCCCGGGTCTTGGAAGCAGACCCGCCATTCGTCGCCGTTCTTGGCCGCCTCCGTGGCGGTGGGTGGGGCGACGTCGAGGTAGACGTCGTCGAGCGTGACGCGGGTGAGGTCGATGTGGGCGTGTTCCAGGATCTTGACGGCCGCGTTGTAGGTGTGGCCCACGACCTTCGGCATGTCCGGCCACGGGAGCGGGCCGCCGTCCTTCGCCGGACAGGGCTCGTCGGTCTTGACCGCGGCGAAGTCGATGGTCTTCGCGGTCGGGTCCGCCTGCTGGAAGCACACGTTCCACCCGCCGCGGATGATGACAGTGCGGGCCTTGTCGGCGGCATCGTGGTCGATGGTGGTGAATCCGGCGGACCGTGCCTGCTCCTCAGCCGTGTCCAGCGGCTCGCCCGTGTAGTCGACGGTCCGCACAGCATGGGTCGTTGCCGCGGGCGCGGCGGCCGTCCGTGTTGCCCCCGGGGCGGCTTTCGGCTTGGCATCGGTCGTGCTGGCGCTCGTGTCGCTTGCCTGGCCCGTGAGCGCCGCACCGAGCGTCATGAGCGCGATGGCCCCGAACATGGCCCCCAGCTTCGCGAACCAGCGCCAGGGCGGCAGCACCCACACCAGCACCATTGCCGCGATCATGACGAGGCACCCGAGGACCGCGTTGACCGCGCTGAAGACGGCGATCAAGGCCAGTACGCCCAGCGTGGCGGGAGTCTTCCTCCACCAAGGCCGACGTGCCGCCGGGGAGTTGTACGGGTTCACAGGTGTCCTCGGTGCTCGGGGGGAGAGACGGGTTTCGCCATCGGCGGGTAGCCGACGAATCCTACCGAAAGTGTTCGCATCCTCGCGTTGGGTAACGACGATCTTCCTTGACGCACCCCGCGGTGCGTGCCGCACGCTGCTTCCGCTTTCCCGTCGCCGGGCGCAGAGGCGGGGGCGGGGGTCCAGGGGGATTGTCGGTGGGGGTGATTAGCCTGGTGGGACGGATGGAGGGGGGTCGGGGTGCTTGAGGTGGTGGAGGTGGAGCGGGGACGGTTGGGGGCCGCGGTGGCGGGGTTGGCGGGTGGGGAGGCGCTGTTCGTGGTGGGGGAGCCGCCGGGGCGGGGGCGGGTGGTGTTCTGGGGCGCGGAGGGGGTGGCGGACGTGGGGGTGCCGCCGGAGTGGGTGGCGGTGGTGTGCCCGGACGGGGAGGGCGGGCTGCGGGAGGAGAAGGTGGCGGCGGTGGCCGTCGGGGTGGAGCAGGCGGTGCCGGTGCTGACCCGCTGCCGGGGGCTGGGGGCGAGCGGCCGGGCGTCGGAGGGGATGGCGTTCTGGGGCGCGGCGGCGACGCTGGGCCTGGGCCTGCTGGCCCGGGGGCGGGCGGTGGCCGGGGTGACGGCCGAGGGCCACGACGCGTGGCGGATCGGCCCGTTGGACCGCGCCGACGAGGAGCGGCTCGCCGCACTGGCCGCCGCGATGCCGCACCGGGCCAGGGCCGTACCGGTGGCGGACGGGGCGCCCGTGGCGGTGCCGAGCGCCGAGGTGACGCTGCGGGGGTTCCTCGACGCGATGGCCGACGCGTTGACGCGCAAGCCCGCGACTCGGGAAGCGGCCGGCGGCGCACCGTACGCGTCGCACCCGCCGCGGGCCGTACGGGAGCGCGGCGCGCCGCCGGAGCCCGAACGGCGGGAGCCGGCACTGCGGGTGTCGCTCCGCGTCGAGGTGACCGGCGGGGCCGGCGGGGACGGCGGGGACGTGTCCTTCCGCGCCGTGGTCCAACTGCACAGCGCGGCCGACCCGTCGGTGCTCGCCGACGCCGCCGACCTGTGGGCCGGTACGGCCGCGGCGCCCGAACGGTTCGGCCCGTACCCGCGGTTGGACGCGCGGGCGCTGCTGCGGGAGGCGGCGCGCGGGTGGCCGCCGGCCGCGCGCCTGCTGGTGCCGACCGCGCCGACCGCCCTCGACCTGACCGACGGCGAGGCGCGGGAGCTGCTGGGCGCGGCCGCCGAGCGGCTCACGGCGGGCGGCATCGCGGTGCACTGGCCGAAGGACCTGGTCCGCGGCCTGACCGCGACCGGCGTACTGGAACCGGCGGACGCCGCGCGCCGCGCCACGACCTCCGCGGCCGCGTCCTTCCTGTCCGGCGGGCTGCTGGACTTCCGGTGGCGGGTGGCGCTCGGCGGCGAGGAGCTGACCGGCGCGGAGGTCGAGCACCTGGTCCGTACGCACCGCCCGGTCGTACGGCTGCGGGACAGGTGGGTGCCGCTGGAAGCGGAGCTGGTACGGCGGCTGCGGGCGGCCGCGCGCCGAGGCGGCACCCCGTCACTGACGCCGGTGGAGGCGCTGGGCGCGGCGCTGACCGGCAGCGTGGACGTGGAAGGGGAGCGGGTCGAGGTCACCGCGGGCGCGGCGCTGGAGGAGCTGCGCGCACGGATCGCCGACCCGGAGGCCCGCGCGTCCCGCGAGCCGCGCCACCCGCCGAAGGCCCTCGCGGCCACCCTGCGCGGCTACCAACTGCGCGGCCTGGACTGGCTGCACCGGATGACGTCCCTCGGTCTGGGTGCCTGCCTCGCCGACGACATGGGCCTGGGCAAGACCGTCACCCTCATCGCGCTCCACCTGCGCCGCCAGGAGCGCAAGGCCACCGCGGGCCCGACGCTGGTGGTCTGCCCGGCCACGCTGCTGGGCAACTGGGAGCGCGAGATCCGCCGGTTCGCGCCGACCGCGCCCGTCGCCCGCTTCCACGGCCGCGGACGTGAACAGGCCATCCAGGACGCGGTGGCCGCGGGCGGCTTCGTGCTGACCACGTACGGGACGATGCGCCGCGACGCGGAACTCCTCGCCGCGCGGCCCTGGTCGCTGGTCGTCGCCGACGAGGCCCAGCACGTCAAGAACCCGCACGCGCACACCGCGCGGGCGCTGCGCCGTATCCCGTCCCGCGGCCGGGTGGCGCTGACCGGCACCCCGGTGGAGAACAACCTGTCGGACCTGTGGGCGCTGCTCGACTGGACCACGCCCGGGCTGCTCGGCACCCTCGGCGCCTTCCGGGACCGCTATGCGCGGGCCGTGGAGGGCGACCGCGACCCGCGGGCTGCCCGCGAACTGGCGTCGCTGGTACGGCCGTTCCTGCTGCGGCGGCGCAAGTCCGACCCGGGGGTCGCGCCGGAGCTGCCGCCGAAGACCGAGACCGACCGGCCGGTGCCGCTCACGAAGGAGCAGGCGGCGCTCTACGACGCGCTGGTCCGGGAGCTGATGGCCGAGATCGAGGGCGCGGACGGCATGGCCCGGCGCGGGCTGGTGATGAAGCTGCTGACCGGCCTGAAGCAGGTGTGCAACCACCCGGCGCAGTACCTGAAGGAGCCCGAGGGGGTGGGACTCGGCGACAGGTCGGGGAAGTTGGCGCTGCTGGACGAGCTGCTGGACACGGTGCTCGCCGAGGACGGCTCGGTGCTGGTCTTCACGCAGTACGTGGCGATGGCGCGGCTGATCGAGCGGCACCTCGCCCGGCGCGGTGTGCGGGCGCTGCTGCTGCACGGCGGCACCCCGGTCGGCCGGCGGGAGGAGATGGTGGACGCCTTCCAGAGCGGCGCCGTACGGGTGCTGCTGCTCTCCTTGAAGGCGGCCGGGACCGGTCTGAACCTGACGCGCGCGGGCCATGTCGTGCACTACGACCGGTGGTGGAACCCGGCGGTGGAGGACCAGGCCACCGACCGTGCGCACCGGATCGGGCAGACCCGTGCGGTGCAGGTGCACAAGCTGGTCGCCGAGGGCACGGTGGAGGAGAAGGTCGCCGCGCTGCTGCGGCACAAGCGCGAACTCGCCGACGCCGTCCTGGGTTCGGGCGAGGCGGCGTTCAGCGAGCTGAGCGACGGGGAACTGGCCGAGCTGGTCGCGCTGCGCGGGCGGGTGCCGCGCCGGAAAGGCTGAATTCATTCGAACGAGGGGTCGGCGAGGGGTCGGCGAGCGGCCGGTTCACTCGATCGAGTGTGGTTGCCGGTCATATGCGGGGGGAGAATTCCTGATGTGGCCGGGCGGTCATTCCGGGAGGGTGGAGGGGCATGATGGGGGCTTTGCTGGACCGTAAGTACGAGCGGCTTTTCGCGCTCTTGGACGTGAATGGCGACGGCGTCATCGCGGAGGACGACTTCGTGTTGATGGCCGGTCGTGTGCGCGCCTCGTTCGGCGAGGAGCGCAGCCTCGCCAAGGGCCGGCGGTATGCCGACGCGATGACGCACTACTGGCAGGCGCTGCGCGCTACCGCCGACACGGACGGCGACGGCGTGATCGACCGGGACGAGTTCCGCCGGGCCGTGCTGCACGTGAGCGCCGACTTCGACACGCTGATCGGCCCGCTCTACGAGGCGGGCTTCCACTTCGCCGACCGCGACGACGACGGGCTGGTCGGGCGGGACGAGTTCGCCGCGGTCATCGCCGCCGTCGGCGTGCCCGAGCGGCACGCGGCGCAGACCTTCGACCTGCTGGCCGGCCCGGACGGCACGCTGACCCTGGAGCGGCTGATGGCCGCGGCCGCGCGGTACTACCGCGGCGACGGCTCGGCCGACGACGCCGGCGACCAACTCTTCGGACCGCTGTGAACCCCTACCCCACGGTGACCCCGCCCGTGTGGATGCCGACGGCGCGGCTCGCGGACGGGCCGGGCCCACCGGGTGCGCCGGGCCGACCGGGCCCACCGTCCGGCGCGGGCGGGGCGGTCCCCGTGGACACCGTCCCGGTCGAGGCCGTCCCGGCGGGCGCGGTGCGGGCCGGACCGCTGACCGACGCTCTCTTCGACGGCGGCTTCGAGGCGGCGCACCGGCCGTGGACCGAGGTGCTGCGCCGAGAGGTATTCCGTTACCGCGACGGATTATCGCTTTCCGAGCGGGCGGAAGCCGCCTATGAACGGCTGCGGGAGGTCAATGGCGCCGTGGGTTCGGTCCCGGAATTCGTCGGTTCGACCACGCGATTGGTCGCGCTGCACGAATGGCTGGGCATGGTCGACGGCTCGCTCACCACACTCGCGACAATCCATTACAACCTCTTCCTGGGCAGCCTGCTCCGGCTGGACCCCGGAAAGGCGGTCGACCCGGCGCCGTTCATCCGGCTCGACGACTACGGCGCGGTGCTGATCACGGAACTCGGCTACGGCAACAACGCGGCGGACCTGGAGACCACCGCGACCTACCGCCAGGAGACGGACGACTTCGTGCTGCACACCCCGACCGCGGGCGCGCAGAAGTTCATGCCCAACACCGGCCCCGCGGGCGGCCGCAAGAGCGGCCTGGTGGCGGCCAGGCTGATCGTCCGGGGCCAGAACTGCGGGGTGCACCTGTTCTTTGTACCGCTGCGCGACGCGCGGGGGCCGCTGCCCGGCATCCGCATACGCCCGCTGTCGGAGATCCCGGGGTCGTCGGTCGACCACGCCCTCACGTCGTTCGACCGGGTGGTGCTGGCGCGGTCGGCGCTGCTGGCGGGTGAGCACACGGAGTTGACCGCCGAGGGCGCCTTCCGCAGCGCGGTCGGCAGCCGGCGGCGCCGCTTCCTGCGGTCGATCCAGCGCGTCACCACCGGCAAGCTGTGCCTGAGCGGGGCGGCGGTGGGCGGCGCCCGGTCGGCCCTGGCCATCGCGGTGCGGTACGCCCACCACCGCCACACCTTCGCGCCGGTCGGCCGGACCGGGGTCCCGGTCTTCGCCTACCGCTGCCATCAGACACGGCTGCTGGGCGCGGTGGCGCGGGCGTACGCGGCGACGTTCCTGCTGCGGGCGGCGGTGCGGGAGTGCGGCCGCCGGGACGACGGCGAGTTCGCGGAGGCCCGGAACGGCACCGGGGAACCGGGCGGTGGCACCGGGGCGGCCGACGCCGCCGAGGTGGACGTGCTCGTCGCCGCGGCGAAGGGCTGGACCACCTGGCAGGCCCGGGACATCGTGCTGGAGTGCCGTGAACGCTGCGGTGCGCAGGGGCTGTTGTCCGTCAACCGGATCGTCGACCTGATCACGCCCATCGAGAGCACCATCACCGCGGAAGGGGACAACCTCGTCATCTGGACCAAGGCCGCCGCGGACATGCTGACCGGGCGCGGCTACCGGCCGCCCGCCGAGACGGGTACCCCGGCCGAGTCCGCCGTACCGGCCGCGTCCGCCGTGCCTGCCGGGGCGGCCGGGGCGGCCGATCGCGCCGGACCCGCGGCCGCGCCCACCGGCTCCCGCCGGCTGCTGGAGGTGCTGATACGCCACGAGCTGCGGTGCCTGCGGCGGGCCAGAGAGCGGCTCGGCCGCCCCAGCACCGGGCCGCTGGACCGCTGGAACCACGCGGTGAACCCGGGGCTCGAACTGGTCGACGCGTATGCGGCCCGGCGGGCGGCGGAAGCGTTCCTGGCGGCGGTCGACCAGGTCGGCGACACCGCCACGCGTACGGTGCTCGACCAGCTCTTCCAGCTGTTCGCGCTGCAACGCCTCGCGCCGCACGCGGGCCTGCTGCTGGCCGACGGCCACTTGTCCGCCGAGGACGTCCGCGAACTCGGCCCGGCCGCCGACCGGATCAGCGCCTGGCTGGCGCCGCACGCGCTGACGCTCGTGGACGCCTTCGCCATTCCGGACGAGGTGCTCCAGGCGCCGATCGCGACGGAGGGGTTCGCCGCCGCCTACGACGACCCGGCCGGCCCCTGGCGGGAGGAGGACGCCGGCTGAAGCAGGCGGGGCCGGGCGAACGGTGTGCCGGTGCGGTGCACGTCAGCCGGCGCCGGTGAGCCGAGGCACCTGGCCTGGGACGCGGGGCCGTGAAGCGCGGAGCCGGACCCCCGGCGCCGGACCCGCGGAGCCGGACCCGCGGCGCCGTGAACCGCTGGTCGGAACTCGTGGGACCCAGGAGGGGGAGGTCGGGCATGAGTGACCCGTTCGCGCGGGAGCCGTCGTGGGACCCGCGGCGCTTCCCGCCGGCGGCCAGGGCGCCGCGGGCTGTGCAGACGCTGCGGATGCTGCTCGACCCGCAGGGGTACGGACTGGCGCTGCGCGAGCGGTTGGGGCCGGTGTTCTCGCTGCGGGTCCACCCGTACCGGGCGGCGCTGGTGTGCTCGGCGGACATCGCGGCCAACCGGGCGGTGCTCACCGACCACGAGCGGTTCGCCGGCGGGGACGGCGCGGCGCTGCTGCGGCCGGCGGTCGGCGCGGGGTCGCTGATCTGCACACCGCCGCCCCGCCATCTGCCGCACCGCAAGCTGCTGCTGCCCCCCTTCCACGGTGATCGGGTCGTCCGCTGGGCGGCGCGGATGCGGGAGTTGGTGCGCGCCGGGCTGCCGGAGCTGCTGACCGGCGACGGCGTGGCGGTACGCCCCTGGGCGCAGCGGGTGGCCCTCGACGTCATCCTGCGGGTGGTGTTCGGCCTGACCGACCCCGGCCGGGTCGCGCTGTTCCGGCGGGCTCTGACCGCGTTCGCCGGGATGGACAACGTGGCGGTGCTGTTCCTGCCCAGGCCGTTGCAGCGCGACGCGGGCCGGTGGTCGCCGGGCGGCCGCTTCGCACGGCTGCGGGCGGCCGTCCAGGACCTGACGCGCACGGAGATCGCGGTGCGCCGGGCCGAGAGCCGCCGGCGCGGCGGCACCGCGCGGGACGACGTGCTGTCGATGCTGCTCGAGGCCCGGGACGAGCAGGGCGCCGGGCTCGACGACGAGCAGGTGCTCGACGAGCTGACCGGCCTGGTGCTGGCCGGGTACGAGACCACCGCGACCACGATCGCCTGGACGCTGCACCTGCTCGCCCACCACCCCGCGGCGCGCAACGCGTTGATCGACGACCTCGACGCGGGCTCCGACCGCCTGCTGAAGGCGACGGTGAAGGAGTCGACCCGGCTGCGCCCCGCTGTCTACTACGCGATCCGCACCGCCGTCCGGGACACCCGGCTCGCGGGGTACCCGGTGCCTCGGCACGCGTTCGTCGCCGCGCTCTTCCCGCCGGTCCACCTCGACCGGCGGCTGTGGCCGCAGCCGCACCTGTTCCGGCCGGAGCGGCACTTGGCGGCGGACCCGGTGGCGTACTCGCTGACGCCGTTCGGGGGCGGGGTGCGCCGCTGCATCGGCGCACCGCTGGCGCAGTTGGAGGTGGAGACGGTGCTCCGGGAGGTGCTCGCCCGGGCCGTGCCCGCGCCGGCCGGCCCGCCCGAGCCGGCCCGGCTGCTGTCGGTCACGCTCGTGCCCGCCCACGGAGCCCGGGTCCGCTTCCACCGCCGGCTGCGACCGGCGGTCCGGTAGGGCGGCGACGGGTCGGCGAGGGAGCGGCGAGGGGGCGGCAGGGGCGGTGCCCGGCCGTCGGGCGTCCCGTTCCGCCGTTCCAGGGGAAGCACGTTCGCGCTGGTCAGATGGTGTTTCGACGTTCCATCGTCCCCAACCGGCCGCCAGGCGTGGCGGCTGGGACGGATCACGCCGCAGGCTCAGGTCGTCCAAGCGATCCACCGGCTCGAACCGCGAAAGAGGCCCACCCGATGTTCAGCATCCGCACCACCCGCACCCGTACCGCTCGTGCCGCCCGTACCCGTACCTCGGGTGTCCGGCTGGCCGGCGCCGCCGCGGCCGTCGTCGTCGCCGCGCTGTCCCTGACCGCCTGCTCGGACGACGGCACGGGCAGCCGGGCGGAGGGCGCCGCGAACGGCGTCTCCACCACGAAGACCGCGGACCCGGCGGTGACGCTCCCCGCGGACCAGGCGCAGACCCCGACCGCCCCCGCGGCCCAGGGAACCGACCCGGCCAAGGCCCCGGCCGCGGACGACACCAGCGGGAAGAACACCGGCAGCGGGAACAGCGGGAACAGCGGGACCAGCGCCGGCAACGGGAACAGCGGGAACAGCAGCGGCACCGGCAAGGCGGTCACCTGCGAGGCGTCGAACACCAAGACGGTGGCCGCCCCGCTGACCCGCCCGGTGAACCACCTGCTCCTCACGGTCACCAACACCGGCACGCACACCTGCTACCTGTACGGCTACCCGGAGCTGGACTTCACCGGCGCCCAGGCGGTGCCGCCGGTCATCGACGACTCGCAGCCGCAGGCCGTGGTCACCCTCAACCCGGGCGAGTCCGGCTACGCCTCCGTCTCGCTGTCGGCCACCGACGGCAGCGGCAAGTACGGCTACACCGCGAAGACCCTGGACGTCCTCTTCCAGCCCCGCTCCCTCTCCGGCAGCGTCGGCGGCGCCGCCCACCCCGCGCTGCCGCCCAAGGGCGTCTACATCGACGACACCCTCACCACCACCTACTGGCAGCAGTCGATGGACGACGCCCTGAGCTGGTGACCGCGCGGGGTTCGCCCTCGGCAAGCAGCCGCGGACGACCCCCGGTCAACCCCCCGCGGACCCCGCGGGCCCCGTCCCCCCCGCAGACCCGATCGGACAGGTGGCACCTCATGCGCAGCACCCGCAGGATCTCCCGTTTCGTGGCCGCGGTCGCCGGCGCGGTCTTCCACGTCGTCGTCCTGGGCGACGTGGGCGCCTCGGCCCTCGAGGCGGGCGTCCGCCGCCGCCCGCACTGACCGAGGCACCCCCGTGGCTCAGGCGACGACGAGCCCCACCGGGCTCGTGGTCAGCCCCAGCGGCGTACTCCCCAGGAGCGCCAGGGACTTCGCGTCGATCGCGTCGATCGTCGCGGAGGCGTTGGTGGCGACCCAGACGGTGGAGCCGGTCGCGGTGACGGTGGTCGGGACGTGGGCGACGCCGACGGTGCCGACCACCCGGTTGCGGGCCGCGTCGAGCACGGAGACCGTGTCGTCCCTGGAGTTGGTGACGTAGAGCCGCGAGCCGTCGGGGCTGACGGCCACCTGCCAGGGGGTGCGGCCGACCCGGACGCGGTCGAGCACCCGGTGGGTGCGGGTGTCGACCACCGAGAGGGTGTCGTGCCAGGTGTTGACGACGTAGACGCGGGTGCCGTCGGGGTGGACGGCGACGCCCTGGGCCTCGGCCTGGTCGGTGAGCAGGGCGCGCTGCCTGCCGGTGCCGGTGTCCACGACCGACAGGCCGTCGTAGCAGGAGACGTAGAGGGTGCGGCCGTCGGTGCCGGGGGCGACGGAGTGCGGGCTGTTGCCGGTCTGCCAGGTGGCGGTGACGGTGTCGGTGGCGGTGTCGAGGACCGACAGGGTGCGCGAGCCGCCGAACCCGCTGTCCGGTCCGGTGTTGGCGACGTAGAGGCTGCGGCCGTCGGGCGAGGTGGCCAGGCCGTGCGGGTAGGGGCCGACGCCGACGGTGCCGGTGACCAGGCCGGTGGTGGTGTCGTAGACGGAGACGGAGTTCTCGCCGGAGCTGCTGAAGTACAGCTTGGCGCCGCCGTCGGCGCTCGCCAGGCCGTACGGGCTCATGCCGGCCTTGACGCTGGCGACGAGTTGGCGGCTGGAGGCGTCGATCACCGCGAGGGTGAAGCTGACCACGCCGACGGTGTAGACGTGGGTGCCGGTGGTGGGGCCGACGGTGGGCACGGCCTCCTGGGTGCCGGGGAAGTCGGTGCCCTTGGTGCCGTGCGGGAAGTCCGAGCGGTGCGTGGTGGCGTTCTCGACGATGCGGCTGATGGCGTACGGGCGGGTGCGCGGGTGCGCGGACCCGGTGGCGGGCGCGGTGTCCGGTCCGTACGGCCCGCCGGACGCGGGCTGCTTCGCGGTGTCCTCGGCGGCGCGCTTCCCCTCCTGGTGCGGCGGGGTCTGGTCGGCGCCCGGCAAAGTGATCGGCGGCAGCGTGGCGACCTCGTTCTCGGCGGCCCAGAACTGCTTCTTGGTGTCGGGCAACCGGGGGAAGGGGCGGGAGCCGGGCAGCCCGAGCGCGGAGGTCAGGTCGCCGAAGGTGGAGCGGCGCCAGGCGCTGATGTTGGTCTCGCGCACTCCGGTGATCCGCTCCAGGAAGCGCAGCACCGAGGTGTGGTCGAAGGGCTCGCCGGCGACGTAGCCGCCTTGCGTCCAGGGGGAGACGATCAGGCACGGCACGCGGACCCCGGCGCCGATGGGCAGCCCGCCGACGAACTCGTCCGGGGTGCCGGGCGGCGGCATCGGCGGGACCATGTGGTCGAACAGTCCGTCGTTCTCGTCGTAGTTGACGATGAAGACGGTCTTGCGCCACACATCGGGGTTGGCCGCGACCGCGTCGAGCTGGCGGGCGAGGAAGTCGGCGCCGGCCGCCGGGGTGTAGTCGGGGTGCTCGCTCTGCTCGGAGGTCGGGATGATCCAGGAGACGGTCGGCAGGCGGTCGTTGACCGCGTCCCGCGCGAACTGGTCGGCGGGGCCGATGGTCAGGGCGTGCTCGTGGAGGGCGTCGCCGGGTCTCGCGTCCTGGTAGGCCTGGAACCACTCCAGCGGGTTGGTGCCGTAGTCGTCCTCCTGCTGGTAGACGTGCCAGGACACGCCGGCCGCGGTGAGGCGTTCGGGGTAGGTGGTCCAGCGGAAGGGGGCGGGGATGACATTGCTGATCACCGGGCCGCCGGCCAGGCCCGCGGGGTCGATGGTGCCGCTCCAGTGGTAGAGCCGGTTGGGCCAGGTCGGGCCGAGCAGCGAGCAGAAGTACGCGTCGCACAGCGTGAACGACTCGGCGAGCGCGAAGTGGAACGGGATGTCGTCGCGCTTGTAGTAGCCCATCGTGTAGGGGCCGTTGGCCTGGCCGTCGGCGGCGCGGTGGGCGGGCAGCCACTGGTCCATCCGGCCGCCGTTGACCGCCGCGTGCTGCACGGTCCAGGCGTGGCTGGTCGAGGGGATCGCCTGCGCACTGCTCGACCTGGTGTCGAGGTGGAAGGGCAGCAGGTAGCCGTCGGGGTTGACCGGGTCGGGCTGGTAGAAGACCGACCGCCCGGTGGACAGCGTCACCGCGTCCGGGTCGTCGAAGCCGCGGACACCGGGCATGGTGCCGAAGTAGTGGTCGAACGAGCGGTTCTCCAGCATGAGGACCACCACGTGCTCGATGGCGTCGAGCGAGCCCGGGTTCCCGGCCGGCTCGGCCATGGCGCGCCGCAGGTTCGGGGGCAGCAGCGTCATCGCCGCCGCCGCGCCGCCGGCGCCGAACGCGGACCTGAGCAGCCGTCTGCGCGAGAAGTCAGCCATGTTCCACACCTTCACCGTCGAAGATCGGGAACGGCCGTACGACACACCACCAGGCCGCCGAACGGCCGTGCACACAACGCGCTGTCGCCTCAATGGGCGGCCGCCTCGACGGGCGGCCGCCGGACCGGGGACGCCGGTATGTCCCCACATCCCCACGTCGGTACGTCAGTAGACGGTGACGTCCCAGTGGTTGCCCTCGTCGCAGTAGAGGTTGCCGGACGCCGCCTGCCACTGCGGGTAGCCGTCACCGCGGTAGCCGATGTACGTGAAGCTGTTGTGCACGTAGGCGTCGATGCAGGTGTTGTGCGACAGGTCGACCTTGTAGCCGTTGTAGTGGCTGTAGGTGCCGGAGGCGTGCCCGACCTCGGTGCCGCCGGTGATGTTGAGGGCGCATCCGCTGGCGTTCTTCAGGGTGACCATGGCGTCGACCGTGCCGGAGTTGATCTGGTCGAAGGAGGTGCAGGTGGAGTTGGAGCGGGTGGTGCAGTTGCCGCTCGAACTCCAGGTGATGCCCGCGGCGGACAGTTCGGCGGCCGCCGCGGCCTGGGTCATCTTGCTGCCGCTGGCCTGGGCGAGCGGCGCCGCGGCCAGGAGGGCGGCCGCCGCGACCAGCGTGGCGGCGGCGAGTCGGCGGGGGCGTACGGACACGGGCGCGGACGCGGGCACGGGGCCTCCTGGGGCGAGGGGGACGGGCGGGACGTACGGACCGGGCAGCTCTCAGGCTAGCCCGATCCGTGAACATGACAAGTACGTCGCGCCGCCCGGCCGTTGTCCGGCCGCCGTGCCATCCGGCCGGTGTCCGGCCGCCACCCGGCCACCGTGCCGCCGCGCCGCCCGGCCGTTGTCCTGCCCGTCCGGTTGCCGCTACCGCGGCTCGACCCCGCCTGCCCGCGCCACGCCCCCCAGCCACGCCAGCGACGGCTTCGGGGTGCGGACGAAGGTCTGCCGGTCCACGGCGATCAGCCCGAAGGTCGGCCGGAAGCCGGACGCCCACTCGTAGTTGTCCAGCAGGCTCCAGTGCAGGTAGCCCTCCACCTGGACGCCGTCCGCGATGGCCGCGTGCAGTCCGGTGAGCGCGCCGCGGGTGTAGTCGATCCGGCGGGCGTCGTCGGCGGTGGCGATGCCGTTCTCGGTGACGAACACCGGGGTGCCGCCGGTCTTCTCCCACGCGCTGCGCACCCCGAGCTCCAGCGCCCGCGGGTAGAACTCCCACCCGGTCAGCGTGGTCTCCACGCCCTCGGGCACCTGGCGCGGGCCGTCGGGGCCGATGATCGTACGGGTGTAGGCCTGCACGCCGACCCAGTCGTCGCCGCGCGCGGCCTCCAGGTACCAGTCGTCGCGGTGGTAGCCGTAGGCGTGCGCGATGTCCTCGCTGCCCGGCTCGGCCTGGAACGCCTGGGTGGCGACGGTCCAGCCGGAGCGCACCCCGCCCACGCCGGACAGCACCTCGCGCGCCCGCTGGTGGCAGGCCAGCAGGGTGTCCGCGACCTGGAGGTCCGGCGCCGGCAGGCCGTACGCCACCAGGTTCGCCGGGTCCTCGCCGCCGGCGATCATCGCCGCGATGTTGGGCTCGTTGACGGTGCAGACCCACTTCACGTCGTCGCCCAGCACCGGCAGCGCCAGTTCGGTGAACCGCGCGAAGCGGTCCGCCGCCTTGGGGCTGCGCCACATGCCCTCCTGCGCGAACCAGCGCGGCACGGTGAAGTGCATCAGCGTCACCATCGGGGTGATGCCCAGTTCCAGCGCGGTGTCCACCATCCGCCGGTAGTGGTCGATCGAGGCGCGCGAGACCACGCCCTCCTCCGGCTCGATCCGGCTCCACTCGATGCTGAACCGGTACGTGTCCAGGCCCGCGTCACGCAGCAGCGCCATGTCCTCGCGGAACCGGTGGTAGCTGTCGCAGGCGTCCCCGGAGGGCTCCACGATGCTGGTGCCGGGCGCGTGCTCGCGCGGCCACCAGTCGTTGTTGATGTTGTTCCCCTCGATCTGGTGCGCGGCGGTCGCGGCGCCCCACAGGAAACGGTCCGGGAAGTGCAGCACGGAGAAAACCTCGTTCGTGTCGTGAAAGGTGACGACCGGTCAGCCGGTGTGCGACCAGAAGTCGGAGAGCAGGTCCGCGGTGGCGGCCGGGTTCTCCTGGTTGGGCAGATGGCCGGCGTCGGCGATGACCTCGTGGCGCGCGCCGAGGCGTTCGGCCATCGTGCGCTGCCACTCCTGCGGCCAGGCGTCGTCGTACGCGCCGTGGGCGACCAGGACGGGCAGTCCGGTGGCGGCCAGGTGAGGGGTGGAGTCGGCCGGGTCGGCGAGGATGCCGATGGCGCCCAGCAGGTGGTCCACGCTGGTGCGTAGCGACCGCTCGCGCAGGAACCGCTCGGTGGGGCTGAGCCGTTCCGGGGCGCGCCGGGCGGTCCTGGCCGCCTCGGGCCGGTCGAGGGTCCACAGGTCGGTCTGCTTGCCGGCCCCGCGCAGCCGCGCCTCTTCCGCGGCCTTGCGGCCCGGCCAGCCGTGCGGGCCCGAGCAGAGCATGGCCAGGTCGGCGAAGACCGCCCGGCCGCCGCGGATCGCCGCCGCCCGGGCGACGGTGCCGCCGAAACTGTGGCCCAGCAGATGCGTGCGCTGATGCCCCGTCAACTCGGCGATGAGCGAGGCGACATGGAGGACGTCTCCGGTGAACGCGTCCAGCGTGTACGCCTCCTCACCGGCCGGCGCCGCCGAGTCGGCCTGCCCGCGCTGGCTGAACGCCCAGGCGTCGACGCCGCGTTCGGCGAGCAGCGGCAGCAGCGGGAGGAAGTCCTCCTTGGAGCCGGTGAACCCCGGCACCAGCAGCGCGGTGCCGCCGGCGGCGGGACCGGCGGGGTGCGCCCGCAGGGCGGTCAAAGTGCCGACGGGCGCCTCCAGTTCCAGCACCTCGACGGTGTCTGGCACCGGCAGGACGCTGAACGGGCGGCCCGGGCGGACCTGCCCGCCCGGCAGCGCGCTTCCCTGCCCGCTCATGCCGCGCCCTCCCCCGCGGCGCCGCCGCCGCTTCCCTCACCGCTGCCGGCGGCCGCCGCGAAGCGGCGCGCGGGCTGCGGGATGGAGTCCAGCAGCCGTGTCGTGTAGTCGTGTTCGGGGAAGCGCAGCACCTTGGCGGTCGGCCCCGACTCCACCACGCGCCCCTGGTGCAGCACCATGATCCTGTCGGTCACCACGCGCGCCGACAGCAGGTCGTGGGTGATGTACAGCAGCGAGACCCCGAAGTCGGCGCGCAGGTCCCGCAGCAGGGCCAGCACCCCGGCGCGCAGCGAGACGTCGAGCATCGAGACCGGCTCGTCGGCGATCAGCACCTGCGGGTCGCTCGCCAGCGCGCGGGCGATCACCACACGCTGCCGCTGGCCGCCGGACAGTTCGTGCGGCAGCCGCGCGGCGAACTGCTCGACCGGCGTCAGCCCGACGATCTCCAGCAGTTCCAGCACCCGCTTCCTGGCCGCCGCGCCCTTGCGCCCGGTGAAGTTCACCACCGGCCGGGTGAGCGTGTACTCGACCGTGTGCAGCGGGTTGAGCGCGGCGTACGGGTCCTGGAAGACCATCTGGACATCGGCGTGCAGGGTGTGCAGCTTCCGCCGCCGCAGCCGGTCGACCCGCAGGTCGCCGAAGGATACGGTGCCGCTGGTCGGCTGCTCTACCCCGGTGATCAGCTTGGCCAGGGTGGACTTGCCCGAGCCGGACTGGCCGACCAGGGCCATCGACTCGCCCGGCTCCAGCCGGAAGGAGACGCCCTCCACCGCCGTCACGGGGGCGTCCCCGCGCCGCCGCCCCGGGTAGACCCGGCTGACATCCGCCACGACCATCGCGTCCTGCGCGGCCGTACGCGTTCCCGTCCGCGTTCCCGTACGGCCGCCGGTACGACCGCCGTTACGGCCACGCGCGACGGTCGCGGCGGATGCCGTACCCGTATCCGTAGCTGCGCCCGCCGTACCCGTACCCGCCGCCGTGTCCGTACCTGAATCCGCTGCGGGCAGCCCCGGCAGCTCCACCACCTCCGCGCGCGGGTCGGCGTAGTGCCCCAGCAGCGACCGCGTGTAGGGGTGCTGCGGCCGCTCGAAGACGTCCTTGGACGGCGCGTCCTCCACGATGACGCCGTCCTTCATCACCAGCACCCGGGCCGTGGACTCCAGCACCACGCCCAGGTCGTGGCTGATCAGGACCGCGGTGAAGCCCTCGCTCTCCTGGAGTTCGCGGATGGTGCGCATCACCGCGTGCTGGACCATCACGTCCAGCGCCGTGGTCGGCTCGTCGAAGACCATCAGCCGCGGCTCCAGGCACAGCGCGAGCGCGATCGACACGCGCTGCCGCATCCCGCCGGACAGCTCGCCCGGGTAGCGGTCGAGCACGGCGGCGGTCAGCTCGACCTTCTCCAGCAGTTCCACCGCCCGCGCCCGGCGGCGCGGCCGCGGCACATGGCCGTGCGCGGCGAAGATGTCACCGAAGTGGTGGCCGATGGTGCGCACCGGGTTCAGCGCGTTCATCCCGGACTGGAGCACCATGGCGAAGCCGCCGTGCCGCTGCAACCGCACCTGCTCGGTGTCGAGTTCGGCGATGTCGGTGCCGTCGAAGAGGATGCGGCCGGCGGAGATCCGCGCCGGGGGTTTGGCCAGCCGGGTCAGCGCGAAGCCCAGGGTGGACTTGCCCGACCCCGACTCGCCGACCAGGCCGACGAACTCGCCCTGCGCCAGCCGGAAGGACGCGTCCTTGACCGCGAGCGTCGGCTCGGCGCCGCGCGGCTCGTAGACGATGCTGAGGTTCCTGACGTCGAGCAGGCTCATCGCGTGCTCCCTTCCCGCAGCCGCGGGTTGCTCAGCCCGTCGACACCGAAGTTGACCAGGGTCATCGCGGTGGCCAGCAGCGCGACGCACAGACCGGGGGCGAACAGCAGCACCCACTGGCCGGTGAGGAGGGCGTTGGAGTTCTGCGCCCAGTAGAGCATCGAGCCCCAGCTGACCGTGAAGGGGTCGCCGAGCCCGAGGAAGGACAGCCCGGACTCCGACAGCACCGCGGCGGTCGCCGCGCCGAAGAAGGAGCCGGCGATCATCGAGGTCATGTTGGGGAGGATCTCCCGGAAGACCACGCGGGTCGCGCTCTCGCCGCTGAACAGTGCCGCGGTCACGAAGTCCCGGCTGCGCAGCGACTGGGTCTGCGCCCGCAGCACGCGCGCCCCCCACGCCCAGCCGGTGATCACGACCACCAGCACGACCATCTTCAGGCCGCCGTTCTGGAGGTAGGCGGCGATGATGATCATCAGCGGCAGGCCGGGGACCACCAGGAAGAGGTTGACGACGAAGTTGACCACGTCGCCGAGCCAGCCGCGCAGGTAGCCCCAGGACAGGCCGACGGCCACCGCCACCAGCGTGGCCAGACCGCCGGCGACGAAGCCGACCACGATCGACACCCGCGCCCCGTACAGCAGTTGGGACAGCACGTCCTCGCCGGCGCCGGTGGTGCCCAGCAGGTGTGCCGAGCTGCTGCCGGCGCCGGTGGCGAAGTCGTTCTCGTGCGGCGAGTACGGCGCCAGCACCGGCGCGAAGACCGCCACCAGGACGAAGAGCGCCAGGATCACCAGGCCCACCCGGGCCTTGCCGTTGCTCCACACGGTGCCGAAGGAGCGGCCGAAGACCTGGGCCGCGCGCATGGCGCCCGAACTCGACGGCGCCGCGGGCCCGGTCGGAAGCGCGGGGCCCGGCAGGTTCGTTGCAGGGGAGGTCATCTCGGTCACCGCCTGGTCCGGGGGTCCAGGACGCCGTAGAGGACGTCCACGATGAAGTTCGCGACCAGCACGCACACCGTGATCATCAGGAACAGCGCCTGCATCAGCGGGTAGTCGTGGTTGGTCACCGCGCTGTACAGCAGGTGGCCCACACCGGGGTAGTCGAAGACCTGCTCCACCAGCAGCGAGCCGCCGACCACCCCGCCCAGCGCCATGCCGAAGCCGGTGAGGTTGGGCAGCAGCGCGTTGCGTGCCGCGTACCGCAGGGCGACGGTGCGCCCGCGCAGGCCGTTGGCCTCGGCGAAGGTCACGTAGTCCTCGCCGATGGTGCCGATCATGGTGTTGCGCATGCCGAGAATCCAGCCGCCCAGCGACGTCAGCAGGATCGTCAGCGCGGGCAGCACCGCGTGGTACAGCGAGTCCTGGACGAAGCCGAACGACAGGTTCGGCACCGCGTCCGCGGAGTACGCGCCCGAGGTCGGGAACCAGCCGAGCACGTATCCGGCGAAGAAGACCAGCAGCAGCGCGGTCCAGAAGTACGGGAACGCCGCCAGGAACGCGCCGGACAGCGTCGGCAGTGAGTCCAGCCAGGTCCCGCGCCGCCAGGCCGCGGCCACGCCGATCAGCGAGCCGACGACGAACGCCAGCACCGTGACCAGGCCGACCAGCATCAGCGTCCAGGGCAGCGCCTGCGCCACCATGCTGGACACCGACTGCGGGAAGAAGGTGTACGACACCCCGAACCGCAGGTGGACCACCGTGTTGAGGTACTCCACGTACTGGTGCCACCAACTGCCGCTGGGCACGCCCAGTTGGGCCTCGATCGCGGCCCGGGTCGACGGCGACACCGGGCCGCTCTGCGAGAGCTTCGCCACCGCCGCGTCGGCCGGTGAGCCCGGCATCAGCCGGGGGAGCGCGTAGTTGAGCGTGACGGCGGCCCACAAGGTGAGCAGCAGCAGCCCGAACTTGCGCAGGATGTAGCGCATGAGGGGTTCTCCTCGTCCCTTCCGCGGTCGCCTACTTCGCCAACCGCAGATGCGTCATCACCAGCAGCGGGGTCGAACCCCAGGTCATCAACGACGCATACGGATTCTTCTGGCTGGGCCAGCCGGTGAACTTCTTGTCGCTGGACAGGCCCCACAGGCCGCCGTAGAAGAGCGAGATCTCGGGCAGCTGCCCGTACACCACGTTCTGCAACTGGTCGGCGAGGCGCTGTTGCGCGGCCGGGTCGGTGGTCGTGCGCAGCGTGTTGAGCAGCTTGTCGGTCGCCGCGTCGCCGTAGCGCTCGTAGTTGGACGCGGTGGAGGTGCCCACCGCCTTCTTGAACGCGGAGTTCAGCAGGTTGTTGTAGTCCTGGTAGAGCGAGCCCGAGCCGCCGACGGTGCCCAGCGCCAGGTCGAAGTCGCCGTTCTGGAGGTCCTGCTGGTACGCCGCGGGCTGCGGCTTGTCGAGCTTGACGGTGATGCCGACCGCGCGCAGCTGCTGGATGATCTCCTGGGCGCCCTGGAGCCAGTCCGACCAGCCGTCCGGCACCGTGAGGTCGACGCTCAGCGGCCTGCCGGACGCGTCCACCAGCTTGCCGCCGTGCTTGGTGTAGCCGGCCTTCGCGAACGCGGCGAGCGCGGCGGCGGTGTCCTGGGTCACCATGCCCTGGTCCGGGATGGCGGTGTTGAGCGACGCCTTCTCGTTCGGCAGCAGCAGCCCGGTCTGGCTGGCCGCCTGCACATAGCCCTGCTCCGCCTTGTCGGCGATCTGCTGGCGGTCCAGCGCGAGCGACAGTCCCTTGCGGAAGTCGATGTTCTTGAACGGCGCCTTGGTGAGGTTGGGCAGCAGCGAGACGATGCCGCCGGGCGGGAACCAGTAGCTGTTGTGCTGCTCGTCCGCCTTCACCCAGGTCTTGTCGACGTTCGGGAAGAAGGAGTACGCCCAGTCGAAGCCCTGGGTGGCGATCGCCAGGTCCGAGCTGGAGCCCGGCACGACGACCTTCTGCACCTCGACCTTGTCGGCCTGCCAGTAGCTCTTGTTCTTCGCCAGGGTGTACTGGTTGGGCGTGAAGCGCGCCAGCGTGTAGGGGCCGGTGACCACCGGGTTCGGATCGGTGTAGGTCACCGGGTCCTTGACCTTGCGCCAGACGTGCTCGGGCACGATGAGCGTCTGCTCGATCAGCTTCGCCGCGGGCACGTCGGAGTTCTTCAGGTGGAAGACCACGTCGTCGCCGGCGACGGACACCGAGCGGATGTGCTGCCAGACGCCGGCGGTGTCCAGTGCGGCATGGGTGCGCAGCAGCTGGAAGGTGTACGCGACGTCGGCCGCGGTGAACGCCTTGCCGTCCGACCAGCGCACGCCCTGCCGGATGTGGAAGTCGACGGTCCTGGCGTTCGGCAGGTCGTAGCCGGTGGCGAGGAACGGCGTCTCGGCGCCGTCGAGGTTGTTGACGACCCCGAGCGGCTCGTACATCCACGTCGTCAGGTTGCGCTTGTTCGGCGAGAACGGGTTGAAGTTCCGGAACAGCGCCGGTGAGCCGTTGTCCGCGCCGCCGACCAGCAAGGTGGTCGGGCCGACGTTCGAGGTGCCGGACTTCACCGAGACCGAGCAGCCGGTGGCGACGAGCATGGCGGCGACCCCGAACGCCGCGGCGGCTTTCAGCCGTCTCCCGCTGGCACGCGTCATGGTGGGGTGATCCTCTCCCTTGAGGCACCTCCGAGGAGGGAGGGCACAGGCTCCTGCCTGCGCTTTCCGCACTGTATGCGCATACATTTCGTTTCCGCAAGGTTCCTGTTCTGTGAACTGCGCACGGCTTCGGGCGGTCCCCGGCGGCCCTCCCGGGCGGACGGTGGCCGTCTTCCCGGGAGGTACCGTGTGTGCTGCGTGTATGCGCATACGGGGAGCAGGCGTGTTCGCGCGCACCGGAAGAGGAGCACCAAGTGGCCACTGCGCGGAAACCGGCGACCGGCACGACCGGGACGCCGACGGTCTACGACGTGGCCGAGCTGGCCGGTGTGTCGATCGCCACGGTCTCCCGGGTCTACCGCTCGCCCGACGCGGTCCGCGCGCCCACCCGGGAGAAGGTGCTCGCCGCCGCCCGCGACCTCGGCTACGTCCCCAGCGGCAGCGCCCGCGGCCTGGCCAGCCGGACCACCGGCATCCTCGGCCTGTGCATCCCCGACCACGCCGACCCCGAGACGGACACCCCGGGCGACGGTGACGAGGGCGCCGCGACCCTCTACGCCGACCACATCATCCGCGGCATGGAGCGCGCCGCCCGCAGCCGCGGCTACGCCCTGCTGGTCGCCGCCTCGCTGCGGGACGGCCCGTCGAGCCTGGTCGCCACGCTGGCCGGCCACGTCGACGGCTTCGCGATCATGTCCAGGACCGTGGCCGCGCGGGAGCTGGAGACGGTCTCCCGCCGGATGCCGGTGGTCATGCTGGCCGGGCCGCCGGAGCTGGACCACCTCGACAACGTCCAGGTCGACAACCGGGCCGGGCAGCGCGAGCTGACCCGCCATCTGGTCGAGGAACACGGCCTGCGCCGGCTGGAGTTCGTCGGCGGGCCCGCGGACTCGCCGGACGCCGAGGCCCGTTTCCTCGGGTACCGGGACGCGTGCCGGGACGCCGGGCTGCCGGTGCCGGAGGAGCCCGCGCTGCGCGGCGACCTGACGCGGACCGCGGGGCGGGACGCGGCGCGCGCGCTGATCGACGCTGCCGGGGGCGCCGTCGCGGGGCCGGACGCCGCTGCCGGGGGCGCCGAACGCGGGCTGCCTGACGCGCTGGTGCTCGCCAACGACCAGATGGCCGTAGGGGCGTTGGAGGAGTTCGCCGCCCACGGCATCCGCGTGCCCGAGGACATCGCGGTGACCGGCTTCGACGGCATTCCGCTCGGTGCGATGGCCCAGCCGCCGCTGACCACCGTCCGCCAGCCGAGCCGGCGGATCGGCGAGGAGGCGGTCGCGCTGCTGGTGGACCGGATCGGGGCGCCGCCGCGCGAGCCGCACGCCCTCATGCTCCCGGTCGCGCTGGTGCTGCGGGCGAGCTGCGGCTGCGCGGAGTCGGTGCCGGCGCCGCGCCGCGGTTGACGGGCGCCCCAAGTCCCCTTCGGTTGAGGGCCCGTCGGCCGGGACCCGGGGCGCCTGCGGCCGGGTACGCCGTCAGTCCGCCGTGGCGACGTCGGCGTCCTCGTACGCGGAGACCTGGGCGCCCGGGGCGAGTTCGTAGACCGCGTAGGAGAACCCGGCGGCCTGGATGCCGGACGCGGTCAGCTCGACGCCGTGCGCGGCGAGCACCCGCGGGGCCGGGCCGCTCGCCGGCCAGGGCGCGCCCGCCGGTTCGCGGCGCCCGTTGACCACCACCAGGTGGCTCTCGCCGCGCAGGTAGACGAACGGGTAGTCCCGGTGCAGCACCCGTACGGTGCCGCCGCTGCGGAGCGCGGGGGTCTGCTTGCGCAGCGCGATCAGCCGGTGGACGTGGTGCAGCAGGGAGCCCTCGTCGGCCCGCTCGGTGGCCACGTCGGGCCGGTCCGGCGCCGGGTCGACCGGCAGGTAGTACCGCTCGGCGCCGGCGGTGGAGAAACCGGCCCCCGCGGAGGCGTCCCACTGCATCGGGGTACGGGACCCCTGGCGCGCCTCGGCGTCGAGCTGGCTGCCCTCCTTGTCCGGCAGCCCGGGGACGTACCGCATGCCGATCTCGTCGCCGTAGTAGATGACCGGCAGCGTGGGCCAGGTGAGCAGGAAGGCGAAGGCGGGCGCGACCATGTCGCGGGTGCGCGGGCCGCAGGTCAGCCGGGAGAAGTCGTGGTTGGCGGTGGGCAGGGCGATGTGGCCGGCGCCGTCGATCGCCTTGTCCGCCTCCCGCCAGGCGTCGAGGAAGGTGCCCATCGAGCCGCCGCCGTCGGGGTCGAAGTAGCAGGGGCCGATGGCCGGCCACGAGCCCTGGCTGCCGGTGCCGTTGTCCCACAGGGAGCGCAGCGCGGTGCCGGTGAAGTGCAGGAAGAAGTCCGCGTGGAATCCGGCCGGCACCGACGTCTTGGGGTCGCCCCACTCCGACAGCAGGATGCGGCCGGGGTACTCCCGGTCGATCCAGTCGCGCATCTCGGCCCACAGCCGGCCGGTCTCGACCGACCCCGGGTCGTCCTTGACCAGCGAGGCGGCCATGTCGACGCGGAAGCCGGACACGCCCCGGTCGAACCAGTACGCCATGACCTCCCGCAGCGCGGCGCGGTTGGCCCGCGGGCCGGGCGCGTCCACCGGCTGCCGCCACGGCTCGGCCGGGTCCGGCCGGGCGTAGCCGAAGTTCAGGGCGGGCTGGATGGCGTAGAAGTTGGCGAGGTAGTAGCCGCCGCGCCCGGCGTGGTTGGGAATCCAGCCGCGCACCGGGGCCCCGACGCGGTCGGACCAGATGTACCGGTCGTCGTCGGGGTTTCGTATCGACTCCAGGAACCACGGGTGCTCGTGGGAGGTGTGCCCGGGCACCAGGTCGAACATGATCCGCATCCCGCGGGCGCGGGCGGCTTCGATCAGCGCGTCGGCGTCCTCGTTGCTGCCGTAGCGCGGGGCGATGGTGAGGTAGTCGCTGATGTCGTACCCGCCGTCCCCGAACGGCGAGGCGAAGCAGGGGCTCAGCCACAGCGTGTCCACGCCGAGCCAGGCCAGGTGGTCGAGGTGCTCGCGCACCCCGCGCAGGTCCCCGATGCCGTCGCCGTTGGAGTCGGCGAAGGCCGCCGGGTAGATCTGGTAGATCACGGCTTCGGAGAGCCATGCCGGTGGGCGCCGGTGGGCGCCGGCGCCCGTCGTGCCGTGCGGTTGTCCGTCGAGAGCCACAGATGCCCTTTCCTCGAAGCGAGATGGTGATGGCGCTGTCACCATGTAAGCGCATACGCGCGGTGATCGGGGACGCCGGCCGTATGACGTTCCCCCCAGGGCGCCGCGGCCCTTCCGGCCCGGCGGGGGCCGCGCCGGCGTCCGGCGGTGGGCCGCTGTTCACCAGGATTTCCCCTGCCGCCCCGTGCCCGCGGCAACCCGGCCCGCATAGGGTCTGCGGGCCGGCAGGAGATCGTCAGGAGCAGCGGTGTGCGGCGGGGGCGCACGCCGGGGGGACACGGCCGACGGTCGAGGGGACCGGGGCCGGATCTGACGGCACCCGCACGCAACGCACCACCGGCACTCGGGCAGCACCGGGAGCAGTCCGCCTCGTTGAGCGGTCGGCCGCCCGCGCCCGCGGGCCGGAGCGCGCACCGCCACCGCACCTGCTGCACGCCGGCACACACCGTATGCCGTAGGTCGATGCCGCACGGCATCGCATCTTTGGGGGGCTCCACGTGAAAGCTCGTACGCGCCGCGGTCTCGCGGCGCTCACCTCGGCCGCGTCGCTGGCCACCGGCCTGCTGTACGTGACCGCACAGCAGGCCGGGGCGATGACGGTCGCCGCCGGCACCGGCCAGATCTCGGTCGTCGACTCCTTCGGCGTGAACACCGCCGACGCCGACGCCAACGAGGCGTCGGAGGTGCCGAACCTGCCCGACACCGCTCGGCTCTCCGCCAACTGGGCCCCGGACGGCAGCCGTCTGGTGGCCGGCGGCCAGGACCCGACCCGGCTCACCAGCACACGCCTGGTCGGCTCCCCCTCGCACGTCACCACCGAGTGGCCGCAGGGCGCCTCCGGCGCGCAGTACACCGACGCCGCCTTCTGGCTGGACGGCAGCGACATCGTCACCAGCACCGGCCAGGAACTCTTCTACGGCCCGTCCGACGCCTCCTACGGACAGCAGCCGCTGCTGACCGGCGACAACCAGCAGCCGGCCGGGACGTGCGACACCCACCCGAGCGCCAGCATCCTCGGCCCGCTCGCCTTCGAACGCGCCACCTGCGGTGAGACCGGTTCGGACATCTGGACGCTCGACCCGAGCACGAACGCCGTGCGGCGGATCGTCTCCGACGGCGCCGACCCCGCCTACTCCGCGGACGGCAGCCAGTTGGCCTTCACCCGGGTCGTCGACGGCTACCGCCAGATCTTCGCCGCCGCCGCCGACGGCACCGGCGCCAAGCAGATCACCACCGACGCCGTCAACCACGTCGACCCCGCCTGGGACCCGGCCGGCGGGCGGATCGCCTATGGCGCCGCCACCTCCTCGTCCGCCTCGGCCGACGCCGCCACCACCAGGATCGTCAACCTGGCCAACGGCATCAGCACCGTCTACAGCAACAGCGGCACCAAGCCCGCCTGGCAGCCGGTCCGCAACAACACCCTCGACCGGGTCTACGGCACCGGCGGCATCACCATCGACCAGGCCGCGTCCCGCTTCACCTTCGACACCACCGGCGCGACCCACGAGCCCGGCCTGATCACCGCGCACTCCGCGGTCCTGGTCGACAAGGCCAACGCCACCTACGCCACCCCCGCGATCTCGCTCGCCGCGGAGAAGCAGGGCCCGATCGTGCTGACCTCCAGCACCTCGCTGGACGCCACCGCCACCGCCGAACTCAAGCGCACCCTCCCCAAGGGCAGCACCGTCTACCTGGAGGGCAACACCTCGCAGTTGAGCGCCACGGTGCTCTCCCAGGTCACCGCGCTCGGCTACACCGCGCTGCGCATGGACGGCGCCGACCTGGCCTCCGTCTCGGCCCGTACGGCCGTCCAGATCACCAAGAAGCCCGACTGGGTCTTCGTCGCCGACGGCATGGACTACCACGACCCGGTCGCGGCCTCCACCGCCGCCGGCGCCCTCGGCTACCGCGGCCTCGGCGTGGTCCTGCTCACCAAGGGCACGACGATCCCCGCCGCCGTGAAGACCTACCTCAACTCCCTCGACCCGGACACCACCGGCCTGGTCTCGGTCGGCGCCAACGCCCGTACCGCGCTGGAGAACACCCCGCTCGCCGCACAGTGGCAGTTCTACGACGTCAGCGGCAGTTCCTACGAGCAGACCGCGGTCAACCTCGCCCAGTTCTGGTGGACCTCGCCCAACGTCGCGACCGTGGACGGCGGTTCCACCTGGTCCAACGCCGTCACCGGCAACGCGGTCACCGCCACCTACGGCCCGGCCCTCTGGTCGGCCGCCGACTCCCTGTCCCCGCTGACCGCCGGCTACCTCACCAAGGAGTCCGCGAGCATCCAGGAAGTCGTCGCCTTCGGCGGCAACGACTCCTACGCCCCCGCGGCCCGCACCTCCATCGGCAACGCCGTCGCGATCAGCAGCGCCCAACTCACCACCGTCTGGTGGGCGGGCGGCGCCGCCCCTGCCGCCGCCTCTGCCAAGACCGCGGCCAGGGCCCTGCCGACCCTCCGCGCATCCACCACCACGGACCGCCTCGCGCCCACCCTCCAGCCCCACGGCACGCACCGCTCCACCCCCACCGCCCGCACCCCCTGACGGGGCCGGACACGACTGCGGGGGCGGTGCGCTTATGTGCGCA